>CAYFXL010000135.1:0-7823 GCA_964346945.1 uncultured Syntrophobacterales bacterium | reverse complement strand
ACTCCGCTGTTTCTTCGCTTCAATACCTCCGAAGTGACCCTTTCGGGGTTCACAGCCGGGGAATATTTACCCCTTCCGGCCTCTAAAGGGCCGGCTTTCCCCTTCCTGCTCACCCTCGATGGGTACCCCACTTCTCCGGCAGATTACGCTCAGAAACAACGGAATCCCTTAAAAACTCAGGAAACTCCCGTGATATTTCTATTGACTTTATGGGAAATTGTAAGAAAAAATACCTCTATTCCGTTTGGCCGCTGTAAAAATCGTGTTTTCGTGTAGACCAGGCAAGAGTTTCCTTGTCGCTATCCATTAGGTCGACCTTGACCAGCTCATTACTTGGGTTAAAAACATTAACTATAGTCCCCATAGCGTTCTTGCAGACCGTGGCTCGACCAGCATCGAAAATTGAATACGCTACACCCATGTCCTCATTTCAACGGAGGAAAAGGAGATCGGATTATGAGTTTGACGGAGGATCTGAGGGGATATGCGGAAATATTGGAAATCGATTTTATCAGTTTCTGTTCGGTGGACAGTTTCGATACGGGTCCTGAAGACAGAAAACCAACCGTATACCTTGAAGACGCCATCGGTATCATATCCATCGGCTACGAACTGAATCATGCACCCATCCAAAACCTGCCAGGAAGCAGAAGCGCCTACATGTTGGAGCACGATTATGCCAACAGGCACTTGGATCAGGTCTCCCACAAGATCGCCAGGTTCTTGGAGAAACGGGGCTTCAACGCCATAGGGTTTGATGCCGGCGCGGGTTTCTACGGCAAAGCTGGAAAAGCTCCGGGAAGGATCGCGGGCGATATCTCACACAAGCACGCCGCAGTTGCTGCTGGGCTGGGCAAGTTTGGCTTAAACAATCTCGTACTCAGCCCGCAATCGGGACCTCGAATCAGACTGACAACCATAATCACAAGTGCCCAGCTCGAATACAGTGTCGCTCCTCCAGAAAATCCGTGTTTGATCGGGGAATGCGAGAAATGTGTTGAAATCTGTCCCGTCCGAGCCTTGGACGGATGGAAAGGTGAATATGACCCGGAGAGGGGTTGGGCAATGCACAAGCGAAAATGTTACGACTACATCTTCACAACCCTCAAGGGTCAGCGGTGTGGATTATGCATCAAAGCGTGCCCGGTTGGGCTGAATAGAAATAGGTAATTGAGGGGAAAATTATGGGGGATACATCTATGGATCTGAAGGAACCAGAATCATCATAAGGGGACTGAGCAAGAGCATGTATAACCAACGCAGAAGCTAACACTCGGTGGCGAAAGATTTTGGCCCTTTTCGGCGCCTCCCAGCGGGGGCGAAATTCATCCGTTCACATTGGAAGGATTGCAAAAAACTAATCTCTGGACCGTATCATTAGAGAAGCTTGTAGCAATGATAAATTTTTTAAATTTGACTTTATGATACGAATTATAGTAAAAGGACTCTCAACCTTTTTTGTTTCTATCCCAAGATTTCCATCTCGACTTATTGTGTATCCTCAGGAGAGGGTTATGGGAAAGGAGGTGATGACATCGTTACGTTACCCAATAGTCATTTACCAAAATTAGCGTAAAGGGAGGAAAAACTATGTTGCGGAGAAGAACGAAACTCATGGTGATCCTTGTCTTGGCCCTTGGCATTTCATTAACTGGATATGTCCATTACTCAATTGCTCAGCAGCCAAAGGTGTTGACATTCGGGCTCACACCGACCGAAGATGCCGAGACGATAATCAGAAACGCAAAGCCCACGGTGGATTTCCTATCCAAGAAACTCAACATGAAGGTTAGGCCCTATGTGACCACCGATTATTCGGGGATCATCGAGGCGTTCCGAGCCAAGAAGCTGGATGTAGGACGGATCAGCCCAACGACTTATGTGCTGTCCAGTAAGCTCGCCGATATCGAACCCTTCATGGTGGAAGTCAGCGCTAAGTATAAATCCGCCACCTATCGGGCCATCTTCATCTCGAGATCCGATTCTGACATCTACAGCCTGGGTGACCTCAAGGGGAAGACCTTCGCCTTTGTTGACCCCTCGTCAACGTCAGGACACCTGATCCCGAGGGTGTATTTCAAGAGATGGGGTCTCGACCCCAGCAAAGATATCAAGGAGGTCTTCTACTCAGGAAGCCATGATTCCTCCTGCATGGCAGTGAAGAATAAGAAAGTGGACGCTGCGTCCGTCTCCGAGGGACGCCTGTATGACCTCTTCACGAAGGGCTATGCAAAACCAGAAGAATTCAGGATTTTCCTCTACTCAGATCCAGTCCCCATGAGCCCGTATGTGTGGCGGAAAGACCTTCCTGCTGATTTCAAAGCGAAGCTCCGGGAAGCCTTCATGGCGATTCCCATCGAGACGTACAAGAGCTACCGAAAGGCCATTGGGTTTGTTCCGGCTGACGATGCCATGTATAACGTGGTTCGGGAGGCCGCCGCTATCGCGGGCTTGAAGCTCAAAAAAAAGAAGTAGCAATTGAAGGCGGGATGTCCTCAAGGTATCCTTCGGACATCCTATTTCGCGCAATGGATTGACCGGAGGAACATTCCTTCGGTCAATCCATTCTCATTGGATAGCGATTTGCCGCTCACGGCCAGTACAAAGAATTTCCAGTGCCGGGGTGAGCCACAAAACCGGGAGGGGTGTCCATTTTCGCTCCTCTCCTTCGGAGTTCGAAACCATGAAGCAGATCGAAGTCAAGTCTTTGTACAAAACCTATGACGACGGTACGGAGGCGCTCAAGGACGTCACCATCAATATTGAGGAAGGTGAATTCGTTGTCCTCTTGGGCCCCAGCGGGGCCGGGAAATCGACTTTCTTGCGATGTCTCAACGGACTGGTTACGACGACCAAGGGGACAATAAGTATATACGGCTTGTCTCCCATAACGGGAAAAAGAGAGGAATTGCTGAAAATCCGGCAAATGACTGGGATGATCTTTCAAGAGTTTAACCTGGTAAACAGGCTTTCCGTTCTCAAGAACGTACTCACCGGGATTTTAAGCTATAAGGGGACGATTAAGAGTATGTTCCATGTGTTTTCACAGGGAGAGAAGCTGGCCGCCGCCCAGTGCCTCCAAAGGGTGAATCTGCTGGATAAGGCCCGAGTGCGAGCGGACAATTTAAGTGGGGGGCAGAGACAGAGGGTAGGTATTGCAAGGGCCCTCATCCAGCGGCCCAAAATCCTGTTGGCGGATGAGCCCTGCTCAAGCCTTGACCCCAAGAGCACCCAGGACATTCTGGATTTCCTCCAAAGGATTAATAAGGAGGATAATATCACCGTCATATGTAACTTGCACATACCCGAATTGGCGGTCAAGTACGGCAAAAGAATCATTGGGGTTTCTCAAGGCGAGATCGTTTTCGATGGGAAGCCGGAGAAATTAACTGACACCGTGTTGAATCGAATATACGGGTTTGACCAATTGGAGCCGAGTAATGGAAATTAACGATCAGCTATTAGAGAAGTATGTCGCGAGGGACAAGAAGCTCTTGAACGCGAGAAATATTCTCTTGTTCGTCGTTCTGGCAACGGCCTTCTGGATGGCGGCAAGGAGTTCCGAACTGAGCGTGACGGAGCTTTCAAGAGGACTGCCGAACATATTAGACTATCTACGCCGGATGTATCCCCCCAATTTGGCTTATGTGCCCAAGGTTGCCGTGCCCCTCATTGAAACCCTAGCCGTCGCCCTTTGGGGAACCACCTTTGCGATCCTCGGGGCCATTCCCCTCGGCTTCCTTGCTGCCAAGAACATCGCGCCCTTCCCTGCTGTTTTCTGGATCTCCAGAGCGGTTCTGAACTTCTTCAGGGCAATAAACGAGATCATCTTTGGCCTCATATTCGTCTCGGCTGTAGGGTTGGGTCCATTCCCAGGTGTCCTTGCCATCGCCGTTCACTCGGCAGGAATGCTCGGGAAATTCTTTGCAGAGGCCATCGAAAATGTTGACCGCGGACCTATTGAAGCGCTGGAAGCAACCGGCTCCAACAGGATCAAGGTGATCACTTATGCAATTGTACCGCAGATCATGCCGCAATTTATCGCGTACTGCCTGTACCGATTCGAAGTGAATGTCAGGGCTGCCGCTGTATTGGGCGTCGTTGGAGCGGGAGGTATCGGGTTTGTGCTGGTAACCAACATGCGTCTCTTTGAGTTTGAGAACCTCGGTATCATCTTATTCACCATTTATATTACCGTTGTTGCTATCGATTCCCTGACAACAAAATTGAGGTCGAAGATCATCTGAAACTCCCCGGGCACATTTCCATTCCACCTTCGATCGCAGATTCAAAGCCCAACGCGGTGCGCAATGCTTTTTTTGCTGAAGGCTTGGAAATTTACCTGCACTGAAAGGGAGGACGAACTACTATGATGGAAACGGGCAAGGCGGCCGTTATGAACCGGGTCAATGCCCCCCTGGATCTGGTGGAATACCCTCTGCCCAAAGTTGAAGGGGGCTGTATCCTCACAAGAATCCTCTGCTGTACCATCTGTGGTTCCGATCTTCACTCCTGGTTGGGGCGGAGAACTGCTCCAATGCCCATCATCTTGGGCCATGAAATCGTCGGGGAGATTGTCCAGTTGGGGGAGGGCATCGATACTGATTCAGGAGACAAGCCATTGAAGGTGGGAGATCGGATCACCTGGACCATCATGGACAGCTGTGGAAAGTGTTACTACTGTCGCGAAAAGGGCTTGATGATGAAGTGCCGCTATCTCAAGAAATACGGCCATGACAGTTGCGCGGATCCACCTCATCTTGTCGGCGGGTTTGCCGAATATTGCTATATTACGCCTGGCACCTGTGTGATTAAGGTCCCGGATAGCCTCACAAACGAAGAGGTAGCCCCGGCAAATTGTGCCCTTGCAACGGTAGTTGCGGGATGGGAGGAAATCAAGCTCAAACCATTCGAAAACGTCCTGATCCAGGGGGCGGGAACTCTAGGATTTTACGCTGCTGCTCTGGCAAAACATTATGGATGCAATAAGATCATCGTCACCGATATTCTGGATAACCGGCTCAAGGTGATCAAGAATTTTGGGGCTACTGATACCCTCAATGTTAAGGAAATGAGGGAAGAGGAGGTCGTTGAAGTGGTCCAAGGACTGACGGACGGATTTGGCGTCGATGTCGCCATGGAGGTCGCCGGGATCCCGGAGGTCATCCCGACGGGGCTAAAATGTTTGAGGACGGGAGGAAGATACCTGGAACACGGAAACGCGTTTCCCGGGGCCACGTTTACCTACGATGCTTCGGATATCGTCTTTCGCTGGCTGACCATAAAGGGCGTGCATAACTACGATGCCAAACACCTCCAGTGGGGAGTCAATTTCTTGGATCAAACAAGAGAAGTCTATCCGTTTCATGAACTGGTTACCCATACGTTCTCCCTGGATGAAATCAATCAGGCCATGGAGGTGGCCCGCTCGCGCGAGGGAATCAGGGTTGCCATCAAACCGTAAGGGCACGAAGTATTGCACTTTCCCCTGAGAATGGTGACCAAATTGCCGCAGCCGATCCGATAGCCCTGGAGCATCAACCATCATGCCCCCAGCCTTCGCCTCACGAGTCATAACCCTCTTTTCTCAGGCCCAATTCACAGGGAAAGAATCAGGATAGTCATCACCGCACAGAAAATGCCCAATACCCTTTGATGCGTGACCGGCTCTTTGAGCAACCATACCGATAGAACCGCTGTCACCACAAAGCTGAGCTGGGCAATGGGAACGGCGATAATCGCCTCACCAGCCTTCACGCTCAGAAAGAGGAAGGAGGCGATGCCAACAACCAAGAGGCCAGATATGATCCCGTAAAAAATAACGCTGCGGTCTATTCTGAGCCCCTCCTCGAACATGACGCTGTAAATCAGCCCACCGACGACCCAAAAAAGGGCATTGATGAAGAGAAAGGCATTGACATCCACCCCATGCATCGTTCCAACCTTGTAAAAGAAGCCCATCAGTCCGCGGAGTATGCTGGCTCCTATCACCAAAAGGACAAAAAACGGAACCGTTCGTCCCCAGGGTCCGGGTTTGGAATTACCAGACCAAGACATCAGGAATACCGAGGCAACGGCAAAGGCCACTCCCCCGAGCTTCTGCAGGGTCAACTGCTCCGCCAGGAAGAAGGGAGCCAAAAAAACGACCACCACGAAGTTAAGTCGATAGATCGTGGAGCCCACCGAGGCATCGACCCCGTGAAATCCCTCCAAAAGCAAAATGTTGGCGACAATAAGGACCGCGCCTGAGATGAGCCCATACAAAACGCTTTCGTGATCAAATCTCATCCCCCCTGAAATAGAGCCCGTGGCATAAAAAAAGAGGGCCCAAATACCCCCTATCAATGCGATATATGTCCCCTTCGATCGTTCCCTTGTCACATATTGTTTAAAAATGAGATCATTAAAGCCGGCACAGAACATGGAACCCAAGGCGAATACTGCTGACAGGCTCACCCTACAACGCACCTCCTCCAGTCACGCGAACCTTCTCAAAACCCTCACGTATAGCTCTTGAAGAGCTCGCTTGAGATGATCATCTTCTGGATACTGGATGTTCCCTCTAGATATTCCATCCCCCTGGCATCAGCGCTGAGAACGCTGATGATATTGTCCTTCAAATAGCCCCTCCCACCCATGATCATCTGCCCTAATTGAGCCACGTTCATCACCATCTGGGTGGCAAAGAGCTTTGCCTGGGATGAAGCACTTCGATAATATGGGGTGCGGGCCTGCCTTAACGCATGAAAGCAGAGACCCCGTGCCGCATTGATCTGGGTATACATTTCGGATATCTTGAAGCTGATGTCCTGGCTGCTGGTGAGCGGGTGATCGAATTGAATCCTCTTGCGGGAGTAATTGAATACCTCATCCAGGATCCGGCAAGCAAGTCCGCACCCAATCCCCGCGAGCAATATCCTGCCCTTGTCAATGGCTTCCAGGGCCAGCAGCAAGCCCCTCCCCTCAACCCCGATTAAATTCTCCTTGGGTACAACCGAATCCTCATAGATGAGCTTGCCCGTAGGGAGGATTTTCAACCCATCCTTTTCCGGTAAAACATCCACTCGAAACCCCTCTACCCCCTCGTCCACGATAAAGGTGCTCAAGGATCGGGCTCCCTTCCTCCCCTTCGTGTTGACCAGAAGGGTGTAGATCCCGGCGAGCCCCGCATTCGATACGAAGATCTTTTGGCCATTGAAGATGTAATGATCTCCCTTGGGCTTTGCCGAAAACTCTATGGCGCTGACATCGGACCCTGCCCTCTCCTCGGTCATGGCGATGGCTCCAAATTTTCCCTCTCTCAATGTGGGAAGGAACTCGGCCTTTTGCCTCTCATCATTTCCGGCAAGGATGAGATCTATCGCGCGGCTATGGGCTACAAAGATGACCCCCAGGCTGGGGCATGTGTATCCGAGAAGTTCCATGATGAAATAGATATTCTCCTCGGATGTTCTGCTACCGCCATATTCAACCGGCACGAAAACGCTAAAGAACCCAATTTGCTTCAAACCCTCATAGATGGACTTCCAGGGAGGGGGAAAGACAACCTTATTATTCTTGAATTTGAGTCCGACTGCGTACATCGTTACGAGCCCGGGCATCACCCTTTCCCTGAGAAGGTCAATGAAATTCTCGGTAAAGACCTTATCCTCTCCCCCCTCGTGGAAGGAACGGAGAATTTTAATGAAATTATCCAAGGCTCTCTCACCTCCCCAACGATTTCCCGACATTTTAAATCATGCATCATTCCGAAATCAAGGATAATTCATCGGGAGTTTCCTGAGTTTTTCAGGGGATTCCGTTGTTTCTGAGCGTAATCTGCT
>CAYFXL010000134.1:0-7845 GCA_964346945.1 uncultured Syntrophobacterales bacterium | reverse complement strand
CGCCACACGCGATTTTGCCTACGCCATCCACCACCAGCCTGTCCTTGGCAAAGTGACCGATTATCATGATGTCAACGGCGTGCATTGCCTTTTACCTCCAAAGGGAATTCAAGTTCGATTTCATCTCGCATTGCTATGCCATTTGACACGACGAGGGGAACCCGGGGGTTGAGCTCACGTGAACTGTCCAGGGGTCTCGATGGACTGCCACCAACTGAAAACCGCGCTTCTGATAAAAGCCAAGCGCATGGAGATTGTCGTTTGTCGGGATAAGCCACAATCGAAAACATTTGATCTCCTTAGCTGTCGCTAATACAGCCTCAACGAGAGCCGAACCGATGCCACCGTTCTCATGCGTGTTGCTCAGGGTAATAATTTCCCGCGAAGGGACTGTCGATTGTGTGCGTAACGAAGGACCACACGATTTGCCTTTGACAAAGCGATGAAGCCCTCGAGTCCGTGGGGCCGATGGATCACACCGTTAACTACCACCACAGACGCTCTCCAGTGCTCTTCCGTGAATCGTCTTACCCAGTCCTTATCTAAATGAGAGCAGCCAGACGGCTACTCGCTGATCCATCAAGATCCAGTCTTGGGTGATAGAGGGCTGCACTCAATCCAATTACTGTGCCTGAAGCTAACCAAAGGTTCTTGGGCGTTTGAATACTTAACAATTGCTCAGGAGGTCATCGTTCTTTCACTGAGCGTCTGAAGAAATTCCATGACCCTGGTATTGAATTCGTCGGGCTTTTCGATCATGACCATGTGACCCGCGCCGTCGATGGTTTCCAATCTGGCACCTTCAATCTTCTCGGCCAAAAAGTGAGCGTATTTCGGAGGGGTCAGCAAGTCATCACTGCCGCATACGACGAGTGTGGGAACCTGGATGTTTCCCACTCGGTCCATGATATCGAATCGGTTGCAAGCAGCAAAATCACCACGCAGAACGGTTGGTCTCGTCTTGAGCATGGCCTCAACGCCTTTTTGAATCAGATCTACGGGAGTTCTTTTGGAAAAGGCGTAATCGCAAATCAATCTTACGGTTTCTTCAAATCTCTCCTGAATGCCCTCCAGGATTTCGGGCAAAACCCTCAGCCGCGCGCCTGTCCCCACGAGAATCAGGGCTTCCACATACTGAGGATAGATGAGGGTGAATTCCTGGACGATCGCTCCTCCCAGGGAATGGCCAATGAGGCAAAACAGATCCCCAGGTAATGTTCGGAGCAAATCGAGAAGATCTCTTCCATAGGCCCCAACCGAGTCTTCTCCGTCTTTGCCCGCCTCTCCGTGGCCGGGAAGATCTACTATGACGACATTATGGGACTGTTCGAAAAATTGCCTTTGGTAGTTCCAGTGGAGACGGGTCCCCCCCGAACCGTGAACGAAAACCAGTGTCCTAAATCCCTTCCGTATGCCCCCCCTGCCGGTTACGTAACTGATCTGCTTGTCATTACCCTGGACCATCGGCATGATGACCTCCTCGAAGACCAAAAATAGATCAGAGTTGAGGAACGTTCTATGATTTCAAACCGTTTTCTTTCCCATGCGAAGGTCTGACCCCTTTTCCCTTTTTTCTTTTCTTGGCCGCATATTTCTTTATAACCGTGCTCAACCTTCTGACACCTTCGATAATCTCATCTTTCGTCGGATAGGAAAAGTTTATCCTCATCGTGTTATGCTTAAGATAACCCTTGGGATAAAAAGCTCCACCAGGAACAAATGCAACCTTTTCCTCTATGGCCATGGAGAAAAGCTCTGAAGTATTTATATACTCTGGGACGGTAATCCAGAGGAATAACCCACCTTCTGGTTTTGTCCATTTCACACCCATATCCACGGGGAAATTCTCTTCCATGGCTTCAAGAAAGAAATGTAGCTTTTCACTGTAGTAATTTATGATCCTCTTGAAATGGGCATCAAGATCGTATTCCCTCAGGAAGGCAGTGCAGATATCCTGATTGAGTTTGGGGGTGCAGAGGGTGTTCGCCCCTTTTATGAAGGAGAACTTTTCAATGACCTCTGGGGGAGCTATGTTAAATCCGACCCTGACGCCAGGACAGAGTATTTTAGAAAAAGTAAAAATTCCGATCACATTGCCCTGGTTTTCATCAAGGGAGTAGATGGAAGGAATGTGCTCGCCCCTGTATCTCAACTCTCTATAAGGGCTATCCTCTACTATAGGAATACCATAATTCTTACTCAACGATAGAAGGGTGCGGCGTTTCTCAAGGCTTGTGGTTATTCCCGAAGGGTTCTGGAAATCCGGAACCACATAGACGAATTTGGGTTTCCTTCCCCTAGCAATGAGATCTTGTATCCCCGCTTCGATTGCCCTAACATCAGACCCATCTTCTTCTATATCCTTGGCCACGTATTCAGCATCTTCCATCTCAAAGGAGGCTAAAACGCCCCCAAAGGTAGGAAGATCGGTGATGATTATATCTTTGGGTTCAAGGAATAATCTTCCTACCATATCTATCCCTTGCTGTCCCGAGGTGGTTATCACTATATCTTTAGGCTCGATATAGATATTATCTCGTTTGAGATAATCCATAATGGCCTCCATCAGCTCTCCTTCCCCGGGAATGGGACTATATTGGAGGACACGATCCGAATCTTGTCTTAAGGACTTCTCCGCAGCTTTCCGGATGAGGTCTACGGGAAAGACATCACTGCTGGGCAACCCGCCTGCAAAAGAGATTATTGCGGGGTCTTTTAGATACTTAAACAGTTTTCCAATTTTGTATCCCTCGAACTCCCCCATAATTTTCGTGAATAATGATTTCATGTTTGCGTTCACTTCCCCTCGATGGTGGATGACATCTCTCACTCGATCATTACACCCAGCTGGGCGCCAGGAGGATGAGGAGGCGTCCTTCTCGCGTTAAAGGCCTGACAAGAATCTTAAACGAGAGTATCAAGCCCGTCCCAGTCATGGCCCTGAGACTCCAGCTCTCCCCCGTTTCCCCTTATAGATCCGATCTGACTCCTTGCCCGCTCCACGGAGATTGACTAATTTATTGAGCAAATCAAACCAGAATGGGGCCCCTAATGATACCGCAATTGTCGTAAGCAGCAATCCCAAAATCTTATAGAACCAGCCTTGTGCGTCAGTGGGGACCTCTCGAGGGTCTACATAGTCGTCGGATGCCTTCTGCCAGCCAATTGGGAGCCCAAGATGCTCAAGCTCACTCCGAAGTTCGGTTATCCTTGTTAATGGGGTTTTTGAGTCAGCAGGGCGCGCCTTGGCGGTCTCCTCGGCTGCTGCGACGACAGCAGCACGGAGCGTGGAATCACTTGAGAGGCTATTGGCTATTGTGATGGTATCCGCATTCAGTGCTCCACTTAACACCAACGCCAACAATAATACAATCAGTTGTGCTTTCCGCTTATACCAACCGGATACGCGATTCATCGTGTCATCAAACCAATTCTCGATATTCTCTCGCACCTCCTTCAGGTCGCCTGCAGCCTCATCGATCAGGACGAGAAGTGCCTTCTTCATTTTATCGTTTAGGAGGTTACTCTTGGCCACCGCATGGCGTACTCCCTCGAAGTCCTTGGGACGGTCTATGGGATCAGGGGGAGCGGCAATGTCCAACAAGGCAAGAGCAAAGGTGCGAGATGGAATATACGATGGTCCACCCCTCCTCTTCCGAACTTTGTCGAACCACCCCTGTCGGTAAAAGCTCTTCAGTAAAGGGTGTTGGTAAACCTTTTCCACGAGTTCTGGGTCTTCGAGAAGATTTCGGATCCCGGCCTCAAGATTTCTTGAGCGCATTGCAAATATCCTTGCGATCCATTCACTCAGAGCGGAGCATATCACGGCCAACAGCAGATAGACAAAAGCAAGGCCGAGAAAGATTTCGAGTAGTGCGGAACCAAACATTGCAGCACCTCCTTTTTCTGCTTACTCGTCTGTAGCTAAATCTTGAAGGGGGATTTAAGAATCATCTCTCAAAAAGCAGTAATCTTAATTTTCCAACACGTTCTTTGAGCTGTCGGTTCCTTTGCCCTGCTCACTGGCCACCTCTCGGTCAACTTGTCGAAGGATCACCTCAAATTCAGGTACTCAGCGTCTGGATCCTGGGCAAACTCATGGTGAACTGCTCTGACACCAGCTTTCTCGGCCAACTGGACATGCAAGCTCACAAGCCCTGCAGTATCTTACACATGCCCTCGGCGGACCTTCCCCTACCTCCTTTTCAAGAATTGCTCTATTTGCTTCATCCATGCTCATCTGGTGCATGCAGAGGTCCCTGCTGTAGGAACCTTGAGTAAAAGCTTTCTGGGGACAGACTCTCCTACACGGCATATCACAGGAACTGCAAGGAGAAAAATCTATCGGTCCGGTTGGCGTTAATTTCGCATCTAGGGACAACGCTCTCAGGCGAACGCAGGGACCATATTCTGGAGTTATCAACAAGTTGTTTGCACCTATCACCCCTAACCCCGCTTGCACTGCTGCATCCTTGAGGAAAATACCGCCCTTTTCAACGTGATACGGTAAAGGTTGGGCTTTTATATTGAATTCTTCTCTCACACATTCTGCTAAGCGCCCCGCAATATTTATCAGTTTGCGGTCTCCCGGGGATCCTCCCTTTTTTCCATCCCACCAGTCAAGTGATGGTTCAGTCCCTGGATGAGCCAAGGCAATTACGAGCAATGAATTGCCGTCCGCGGAGAATCGAGCATTCCCGTAAATCCGATAAGAAGGTGAATCGAGGACTGAAGCAATGTTTGCGAGCCCAGCTAATGATGCGCCAAAAGTTTTGGCCTTTTCGATGATATGGATAGCAAACTCTGCTTGGGTATGGACACTCACTTGAGGGGATTTCCCCGGGGACCGCTAATGTGCCTTGCCTGGCTTCACCTTTCGTAGAGCCTTCGTAGCCTCCATATCCACGGTGAAGGTAATTGGGTCGATTACGACACCGTAATTATCCTTGGCGCTTTTGACGGAGATGATGCCGTTTCTCACCTCTTTCTGGACGAGGTTGATGGGGCGTTTCTTGGGGTCACCATATCCTCCTCCACCACCCGCCTCCTGATAGTAGACGGTTCCCGCCGGGACGTCATCAACCAGATCCTTTGTGGTGGTTTGGTAAACCCTTCCGTCGGGGTATTGGAGTTCGATCTTATTCAAGGTTCCTGGCTTCCCCCCTTGCACACCGAGGGGAGGCTCTACATCCCCCTCGCCGAAAGTAACCAGCTTTACCCTCTCTCCCCCCAATTTGAACTTCGTAACAACGCCCAGTCCTCCCCTCCATTGGCCGGCACCACCTGAATCGGGGAGATACTCATGTTGCAGAATGAGATGGGGTGTTTGAAGCTCGAACATCTCGTAGTCCTGGTCCAATACGCCTCCTGAGGCATCGATCATCCCGATGTGGTCGTAGCCGTCCGTTCCCTTGATAGCGCCGGATCCCCCTTTCAGACCCATAAAGCAGATGTCGACGAAGGGTTCTTTCTTTCGCGGATCCATGCCCGTCGTGAGGCTGCACAGGAGCTCGTTCCACTCAGCCGTCACCCGGTCCGGGATGACCGGTCCCAACGCCCTCATAATGGCATCGGCATTGATGGGGCAGAGATGGTTCCCGTAGGTAGTTGCTGCGGGAAAGGCTGCATTGAGCACCGTTCCCTCCGGGATGATGATGTTCACTGGTCTCACCATGCCGTCGTTATGGGGCATATCGGGATTGACCATTTGAAGGAACGTCAGAAGTGTCGCCGAAGCACTTGACGTGTATGTACCGTTCACGAACCCCTCGGTCTGTGGGTCGGTATCCGAATAGTCGAAGGTAATATCCTCATCCTCAACCGTGATCTTTACCCGGACCGTGTATTTGGACCCCGGATGTCTCCCATCGTAATAGCCAGTGGCTTCCCCCAAGTAGACCCCGTTGGGAATGGTCCTGATCTCTGCCCTCATCATCTTCTCAGTGGAATCGAAGAGGTACTCCTTATGGGCGTTGAAGACATCCAGACTGTATTTCTCCACCAGGGCCAGGATTCCCCGTTCTCCCACCACACAGCTTCCAATCTGGGCCCGCATATCCTCCTCGACCATCTTCAATCGGATGTTGGCAAAGATCAAATCCCAGACGTCTCTCCTCAGCCCCCCCTTCTCGTAAACCTTTACGGGAGGAATCCGGAGGGCTTCCTGCCAGACCTCCGTCGCCTGGGGATTGTATCCACCCTGAACTGCACCCCCGATGTCGGCCTGATGTCCCTTGCACGCAGTCCATCCCACGAGCTGGTGATCGAAGAAGATGGGCTTGTAAACGGCCACATCGTTGTTCTGGTTCCCCATGGAGAAGACGTCGTTGTGGAAGATCACGTCCCCGGGATAGATCTCATCGCCGAAGTAGTTGACTATATACTCGCAAACGGGGCCGAGGGAGAAGGCGAGGATGGGGAGATTTTCCGTCTGCTCCAACATCTTCCCCTGAGCGTCGTAGAGTCCCGTGACGAAATCCTTCGCCTCACAGAGGATGGGGGATCGGGTGGTCATGGTGAGGGCGATGCTCATCTCCTCGGTAATCGATTTGAAGCGACGCTGAAGGATAGAGACCAGAATCTTGTCGATACCCATCTTTGTCATGAAAGGATCCTCCCCCTCACCTCTCCCTCCTTCTCCTTGAGGAACATCGTGTAGCTTCCGTATTTGTCCACCAAGATACTGTATTCAGGGGTCACAAAGGTGGTAGTATTTACCTGTTCGATTATAGCTGGTCCCTCGATACGGTTGCCGTAATGCAGCTTAAATCCATCGAAGACATCAACATCCGTAAACCTTTTCTGCTTCGGGAGAAAAATCCTTCTCTTCTTCTTAAAGGCCGGAAATGGGTCTTCTCCGGCGTAATCGTCCATCATGAATTCGGGCTTCTCGGTTTTGCCGATACAGACTACCCGCATGTTGATCAACTCAATGGGGGTACCCTTCTCCTCGAGGGAATACCCATAGAGCTTGTTATGGTGGGGATGGAACTTCCGCGCCATACCTTCGAAATCCCCCCTTTCTATTTCCTCCCATGTTACTTCCACGTTCACCTCGTGATACTGTTTTACGTAACGCATATCCAGGGAATAGACATATTCAACCCGGTCCCCCGGGATATCCTCGAGCTTCAGCAGGGAAAGGCCCTCAGCCTTCATTGCGTGGAAGAGGGACTTGAACCTCCTCGCATCTGCATCCTTCAGCAACGTGGGATAGGTCCTCACGAAATTATGTTTCAGATCGGACATGAGCATCCCAGCGGCACAGAAGATGGATGATTCCCTGGGAATGAGCATGACCGGAATTTCCAGTTCAAGGGCAATCATACAGGCGTGGTTGGGCCCGGCTCCACCAGCCACTACCAGTGGGAAATCCCTTGGATCCTGCCCTTGTCTTACCGAGACCTCCCTCACTGCCGCGGCCATATTCACGTTGATGACATTGTACATCCCCAACGCGGCCTCGTGGAGGTCAAATTTGAGCTGACGGGCTATCCTCTCGTTGATGGCCTTCTCGGCCTTAGCCAGATTTAAGGGTATTCTACCGCCAGCAAAGTAGTCCTTATCCAGGTATCCCAGGACCAAATCCGCGTCGGTACAGGTGGGTTCCTCCCCACCGAGATCATAGCAGGCAGGGCCGGGTTTGGCCCCGGCGCTCTTGGGTCCCATACGGAGCAATCCACCCTCATCAATCCACCCAATGCTGCCTCCTCCAGCCCCAATGGTCACCACGTTGAGCATGGGAAGGGCCAACCGAAGCCTGTTAATCTCGCCGACGGTGGTTATAAAGGGGGTCTTATCTTTGATCAGGGCCGTATCAAAGCTCGTACCCCCCATGTCCATGGT
>CAYFXL010000133.1:0-7868 GCA_964346945.1 uncultured Syntrophobacterales bacterium | reverse complement strand
ATTCCCAATCGAAATAGAGGATGCTATAAGCAGAGGGCAAGACACCCATGTATGCAAATCGCATGCTCTGGATGTTCAAGGCGTCAAATTCCTTATCGAAGTATTGGTATGTCTTGAATAAGGCTTGGTGCGATTTTTCCACGCTCCACCCAAACTCAGCGGGAGTCATCCCTGCGAGATTGGCCGCAAAAAAAACGAAGTAAGGTGAGACGGGAACTCTATCGGGTTCTTCCAGGCGAACGGCTTTCCAGAATCTTTCCCTAGACGTCACCCCTTTCTTTATCCTCCCTTTTCGCTCTCAAGAATTCGAACAGGCTTTCCATCAAAAATCCGGAACGCCTTGAACCCCGATACCGTTTACAACCTTTCTTTCCCCAAAGTAAGAGAAGAATTGCCTTCTCCCGTCGATCCGTAAACTTCATGGGGCGGTCACGCTTCTTCTCGCGCTGGGCTTTGCGGTCACGAATTGAGGGTATATGAGTTTTGATGACCAGACCCTTATTACCCGCTGTAAAACCCCCGGCATAAAATCGATGAAAATATCCCTTTCTAGGGAACCATAGCAGATCGGGGCCGAACTCGTCAAGGGAGGGGTTGGTGCGGGGGGTGCCATCAGTACGTGCGGGGTCGATTACATGAACACCCCTCACGATCCCTTTTCGTCGACGAAAATTGCTCTCTGGTCCAATCCATCAAGTCATTGGGAATTTACAAGCCCATGCATCCCACTAACATTACGACCGAAAAGGTAACAACCTACGCGTTGCTGGATATCCTGCGGAACATGCAGGATGCCCTGGGATCGTGCGTGTTTGGGTATGCACCGAGCGGAGCAATGGCCCTGGATCTTATGATCTGGTACCTGAAAGCTCTTGTGGGGTTACATGCGAGTCTCTTCGAATTGATGAAGGCGGCCGAGCGTGCCACCATTATGTCCAGGATTCTCAATAGGCGTGAGGGATTTAGTATCAAAGACGATAACTTGCCACACCGTCTGTAGGCTCCGAAACCGGCTGGTCCCAATCCCGGCGAAAGGATCTTTGAGCAGAATGACTTCGAAAAGGCTTTAGCATCGTCCTATCGAAATCATAGGCTGCGATCCGGAGACGGGCAGCCCCGACCGAGCTAAAAGCGTGGAACTGGGCCTGGAGTGGGTGGACGAACTGCTCAATAAAGATGTGAAGGGGCGTTAGCCATTAGTGTGCCACTGGCAAATGACTTTCGGCTTCCAGTTTGTAACCTCAATTACCCCTCATGGGGAGAGCCAGTCGAGATCCAGCTCGGAGAGTTTTCCCTTCATCGGCACCCCAGTCTCGGGGTTCCAGCCCATCATCTCGTAGTAGGTCTCCATGGCCTTGAAGAATTGCTCCCTGTCGATCTTCTTCCCCTCCAAGGTCCCCCCCTCCATGGGTTGGAAGAAGCGATCGGGCAGGACGTCATCTCGCGCGGTAAATCCCTCCCGGAGGTTAAATATCCTGGCCATATTGGCATGCCTTTCGCCCACTTTGAGAAGGTCGAAGAGGCTGGTTTCCCACCCGGTCACCGCCTTGACATAGTCCACAATCCCATTGAGGGTATTAGGCCCAAAGGGCTTTGCCGTAAATGTGCAGATACCCAAGGAATTGAGCAGGTTCCAGTATTGCTGAAGATAGACAAAGATCCTCACCTTTTTTGGGCCTAAGTCATAGACATCTACGGGTTCGAGGATTCCCAGGGGCCTGAGAAGGGCAATCCCTGCTTCAGATGCCCAGAAGGGGTCGTGGGGAAATTCCATATGGTCGGGCCCGGTTGCAGAGGTGGTATAGGCGAGGCCAACCCCCACCTTCCCCCTGGGCTCGTGGAAGGGAACCGGCATGCCCTTGACATGGATGGCAAAATTGATCGCGCCCTGGCCGAACTTCTGGGCTGCTGGGCAGATTCCCTCGGCAAGCACATCCCCAAGGCCTTCCCGTTTTGCAATCATCTCCAACGTCCCCATCATGGCCCCCGTATTGCCAAAGCGAAGCTCAAGACCACCGGTGTCCGATTTGCTAAGGATGCCGTTTTCGTAACACTCCATGGCGAAGGAGACGAGGCTCCCCGTGGAGATGGTATCCAGGCCATAGGCATTGCAGAGCTGATTGGCCTTTGAGATGGCCTTCAAATCGCCAACGCCACACATTGAACCGAAGGCAGCCAGCGTCTCATACTCCGGCCCTCCATAGATGGGATCGACGAAATAGGGGTCCCCGATCTGAACTTCCCTCTTACACCGGACGAAGCAGCCGTAACAGGTTCCCCGGCGCACTAAAATGGTCTTTGCCATGGTTTCGCCGCTGATGGCATCGGCGGCATCGAAGGAACCTTCCCGGAAATTGAGGGTGGGAAGGATCCCCTGTTCGCTCAACATGGTGGTGACCCGGGCCGTCCCCAAATTGCCAATGCTGAAATAGGGCTCCTGGTAGCTGTCCCGTAGCCACTTGCTTAGCCTCTTAACCGCCTCCCCATCGGCAACCTTCACCCTCTTTCTGCCCCTCACGGCGATGGCCTTGAGGTTTTTCGATCCCATCACGGCACCCAGCCCAGTCCTGCCATTGGCATGCTTGAGTTCGTTGAGAATACAGGCCACCTTGACCAACTTTTCTCCGGCCGGACCGATCAGGGCAACCCGAATCCGCTCATCCCCGAGTTCCTTTCGAATCCCCTCCTGGGCCTCTTTGGTTAGCTTTCCCCACAGCCGGCCGGCATCACGAATCTCCGCGTCACCGTCGTGGATCCAGAGATAGACGGGCCTTGGTGCCCTCCCCTTGATGATGATGGCATCGAATCCGGCGAATTTCAGCTCCGGAATCCACCAACCCCCTGCCTCTGCCTCTCCAAAGGAACCGGTGAGGGGGGATTTGGCCGCCACCGAGAAGCGGCTCAACCCGGCAGCAGCCGTTCCCGAAATCACCGATCCGGCAAAGACCAAGATGTTTCCCGGCCCCAAGGGGTCCGATTTCGGCTCCAGCTCGCTCAACAGGTAGGAAAGGGCAAGCGTTCCTCCCCCGAGATAGCGACTGTAAAGGAGTTCCTGGGGTTCCTCTACGCTGATGGATCCACTGTCCAAGTCGACCCTCAAGATCCTTCCGTGATATCCGTACGGCATGGCATTCCTCCCTATTCTTCCTAAATGGTAGGATATAGCGTCTATTATGAGAAACTTACCACGGCTACATCAACCCTTTTCCGCGGTAACTCTCCGATTTTTCATCCCTCCATTTCCGGGGTTGAGGAAGGGAAATATTCTTTCATTCCCAATAGATCACTTTGAATTTGGCCTTTTTAAGATCCGTTACGAGCGAACCTACCTCCTTCGTTTTCACTCGAATGATCAAGCAGCAATCCACCCTACCGGGGGCGATATACGTCATCATACTCAACATGGGGATTTCATGTCTATCGACGATGGATACAATCTCCTTGAATAGGCCGAAGCGTTGGCTTATCCCCTCCACGATGATAGTCGAGGCCTTTTCCTTCGCCCCCCATATGCTCGCGATAAACCGGACCAAGTCGGATTCCGTGGTAATTCCCACCAACTTTTCCTTGTCCACAACGGGAAAGGCTCCTATCCTTTTTTCTTGGCCCAAGAGGAGTGCTTCTTCGAAGGTCGTATCCGGGGATATGGTAATGGGATTTTTGACCATGATCTCCTTCACCTTCATCTTCGATATCAGGTAATGGAGTTCGTGAATCGACAACGACGTGGCCGGAGAGGGAGAAGCCTCTAAGATCATCCTTTCGGTTACCATTCCTACGAGTTTACCCTTATCCACAACGGGAAGCCTCCGGATGTTGTTCTCCTTCATAATCTTCTTAGCATCGAAAATAGAGGTCTCGCTATCCACGGTTAGGGGATTTTCGGTCATGATATCGCGTACTCTCATCTCTCTTCCTCCTCATAACGCTTTCATGGGTTTTTCACGGTCCGTACACCTTCTTTCTCGTAGGCGATTTATCCATTACGGTTAACTCTACACCAATCTCCGTCCCTTGACCACCTTTTTCTCATGACCCATGTAACCCCCCTTGTCCCAGCTCAAAACAGGACATTTGAGCGAGTCCATCGTGAAGGCAGCTTTGGATGAACAAAAGCATTGATTTCTCAACATCTCTTCTCTAAGCTAGATATGATTTAGGCCTTTCGATCGGGATGGCTGTAATCACCACACGGGGTAAGGGGTCACCAGAGGGTTTACCCTTGGAGTAAAGGCCAATGAAGAATTGTAGCGGCCTTCATTGCATACCTCGAGAATGGAGTGGATATGAAACGGGAATTGAAGGCGGCCCTAGCTCGAGTCGATACCAAAGACTGGAAGCGGATTCCCTTGGAGTATGGCCGTAAAACGTTGGATATCGCCGTGCCGAGGGATACGGTCGAGATCAGCATGGGTAGGGTTCCCTGCATCGATGACTGGCGAGGGGAGTTCGAGAGAGCATTTTCACAGCCCATCGGAAGCCCGAGATTGGAAGAGATCGTCAAGGGGAAGGGGAAGAGACCAGAGGATATGACCGTTTCAGTCGCCGTATCCGATATCACCAGGCCTGTTCCCTACAGGGGGGAAAGGGGGATGCTCGGCCCCATATTGCGTAGATTAGAATCCCAGGGAATAAAAAGGGAGAACATCAAGATCATCGTAGCGACGGGGATGCATCGGGCTAGTACCCACAAGGAAAAGGTCGATATGTATGGGGAGGAAATCGTTGGCCAATTCACAATACTCGATCATGATTGTGAGAACGAAGGTCTCCTGGTCAGCATAGGAAAGACGAGGAGGGGGACCCATGTTTATGTCAACAAGGATTTCCATTGTGCCGACCTGAAGATCGCCACTGGGCTTGTGGAAAGCCATTTCATGACCGGGATTTCGGGCGGAAGAAAAGCCATTTGTCCCGGACTGGTTGATGTAAAGACAATCGAGAGATTTCACGGGCCCTATTACCTTGAGGATCCCAATGCCACCAACCTCATTCTCGATGGAAACCCGTGCCATGAGGAGGCCTTAGAAGTCGCAGAGACCGTCGGAGTGGATTTCATCGTGAACGTTACCCTGGATAAGGATATGCGCCTCACGCGGGTTTTTGCAGGCGAATTGGTCAAGGCACACATGAAGGCATTTGAGATGATGAAGGCCTATGCCGAGATCCCTCTGAAGAGGCAGTTCGATATCGTTCTCACTCACGGCGGATACGTGGGGAGGGACCACTATCAAACCGCAAAGGCAGGGGTTGGCGCCATTCCTGCGGTGAAAGAAGGCGGCGTGATTATCATCGCCGCCAACAATTATGATATCAGGCCCATTGGTGGATCCGAATATAAGACACTGAGCCATCTCATGAAACTGCAGGGACCGGATGGGTATCTTGAATTGCTGCGGAACTCCCATTGGCGATTTACAAAGGACCAATGGGAACCCGAGGTATGGGGTATGCCTCTCAGAAAAGTCGGCGAAGAGGGATTGATCTATTGTTCCAGTGAGATTCCCAAGGAGGATTATATCATCATTCCGGGAACCAGCGGCTACGCATTTCTCTTGGGCGGATTCAAGGGCAGGTCGAATCTGGAAAAAACCCAGGCCATGGTTCAAAACGCCTTGATTTACTCCATTGACCGGCTCAGGAAGAGGAATATCGAGCCATCGGTCTGTTATATCCGAGAGGGGCCCTACGCTATTCCAGTTTTCAGGGAATCCACCCCATAATGGGTTTCTTTGCTTCTGTGACATTCCCCTCGACAAAAAATTCACCTTTTTGAAATTTTTCGAAATTCGAAGAAAAAGAGAGAAATCTTTAGCTTTCTATTGTGGAAAAAGATGTCCACATCCGTGGATAACTGGGGCAACTTATTGAATATTGAGCCTAAGGCATCGGGGCTGTAAAGGATTTTACCTCAATGGGCTTTTCACCCATCCCCCTTCAGAACGAGTATCTTCAAGGAAATTTTGGTTGTGGAAAACTCGAAATAGCGGAATTTCGTAAATGGCCGATACCGAATTTGACACTCCATAGATTTTCGGGTTTACTAACCTTTAAGGTGAGGATTTTTGGGGTAGGGGCAATGGAAGAGATATGGGCGAAAGCCAAGGCTTCTATTAGAGAAAAACTTACTTCTGATACCTTCAACCTATGGATTAAGCCCTTGGAATTCAAGGAGATGAAGGAGGGGCAGGTCGTCTTGGAATGTCCCAATGTATTCTTTAAGGAGTGGGTGAACCGATACTACCTAGGGACGGTTCAGGATGCCTTTCAAGCCGTTGCAGATGACGAATGTCACATCTACCTCAAGGCCGCCCCAAAGAGGAGCCATTCCCCTGCTCCTCACAATGGAAATGGACAGATGGTGCTGCCCAAGATGACAACGGGTTCCTTGGGGGGAATCCGGTTAAACAAGAGGTTTACCTTCGAACGTTTTGTCGTCGGACCCTGTAATCAGTTTGCCCATTCGGCCGCATGGGCCGTTTCCAATAAGATCGGCATTCAATATAATCCGCTATTCTTTTACTCCGATGTGGGGTTGGGGAAGAGCCACTTGTCCACTGCTATTGGAAATTACATGTTGAAGAAGTGGCCGGAAACTCGGATTAG
The DNA here is from genome assembly GCA_964346945.1 of uncultured Syntrophobacterales bacterium. Classification (GTDB taxonomy): domain Bacteria; phylum Desulfobacterota; class BSN033; order WVXP01. The sequence continues at coordinate 1,262 of CAYFXL010000133.1, read as the reverse complement.
TCTGGTGTCTGCGGAGGAATTCGTCAATGAACTTGTCACCGCCCTGAGGAGGGATGAAATCGCCTCCTTCAAGGAGAAGTATCGCAAATACAGTGATATCCTGGTAATCGACGGCGTTCACTTTTTCAGCGGAAAGCCCACTACCCAGGCAGAGCTGTCTCATACCTTGGATACCTTATACAATTGCGGCAAACAGATTATCCTGACCAGTATTGTCCCTCCGGAAGATATTCCAAAAATGGGTGAGGGGTTAAAATCGAGGTTGGGGTGTGGCCTCGTGGTGCGATTACAGTCTCCGAAACCTGAGACACGCAGGAGGATTTTGGAGGCCAAGGCATTGGCAGAAGGCGTTCGCCTTCCCGACCCCGTTTTGGATTACCTAGCGTCCCGTCTCAATGGGAATATTAGACAACTGGAGGGAACCATCATCGGCATCATCGCCCAATCATCATTGTTGCACCGCCCAATAGACCTGGATTTAGCCCGAGAGTCCCTGAGAAATGTGGTCAAAGAGGAGGGACGTATTATTACCATTGAGCTCGTCCAAGAGGTGGTGGGAAGGTATTACCGGATCGATATCGAGCGGATAAAATCGAAGTCGAAGAGGAGGGACGTTTACTTCCCCAGGCAGGTTGCCATGTTTCTTTGTCGAAAATTGACCAGCGAATCCCTTGAAGCCATCGGAAAAGCCTTCAACAAAAAGCACGCATCGGTGATTTACTCCATTGCCAATATGGAGAGAAAGGCGAGGGACGATCCTCGAATAGCCCGTCAGATCGAATTTCTCATCGAGAAGACCAAAGGTGGATGAAAAAAGAGCAGTGGGTGATCCGTGATATTCCGTGATGTAATTGGAACAGATGCCCCCTGTTCTTTTTTTTGCTCAGGTCAAGGTATCCAAGATGTGGGGGTGTTCTCATCTGTGGGAATTGGGAATTGCGACGCCACGTTTCCGCACAGCGAAAAGGTTTTCAAGGAGGTCGAGACGCGAAATTTTTACCCCGCATGTGGAGAAAGTGAACGGGATTTGGAAGGAAATTCCGTTATCGGGCAAAAAAACGGGAGCTGGAAGCCCCGGAGAGGGAACTCGAAAAACGAGCGGGGTTCAGGGTCGATTTGGAGGGTTAATGCCGTTGTGAAGGATTCCCGGGGGACAACTTCCCGTTATGTTTCCCCTCATCCCTCAAGACCCACCTGAGGGTAGCCGAGTCGATATTTCCCCCGCTCAAGATCATGACCACCTTCTTGTCCCTCAGCTGGTC
>CAYFXL010000132.1:0-7922 GCA_964346945.1 uncultured Syntrophobacterales bacterium | reverse complement strand
AACCCAGTACTTTTTGGAAGTCTTCCTCATTTCCGATAACAAAATCCATGTATTGAACTAAGGGTTTGGTGATCTCTTGGGCTTTTTCGCTGGACCAGAGCTTCGATCGGAAGTTGAGATCGTAGGAAACGATGGTTGCAGCTTTTTTCGCCGCTTCCATCGCCTCTGCCGCTACCTTCGCCGTACTCTCGCTCAGGGCGGTGAAGATCCCCCCCAAATGGAACCAACGGACCCCCTGTTTTTGAAAGAGTTCTTCCCAGTCAACTTCGCCAGGACGCATCTGAGAGGCCGCCGAATGGCCCCGATCGTACATGGTGACGCTGGACCGGAGCCCTGTTCCAACCTCCGTGAAATTGAGCCCGCAGCGGTTCTGTTTCCCGACACCGTCATAGGGAACCAAAATCACATGCCGCATATCAACTCCGGCTGCTCTCCCATGATTCACGATGAGGCGTCCCAGGGGATTCTGGGGAAGTTTGCTTACCCATCCAGTTTTGAGGCCCAGACGGGCCAAGGCATAAGATACATTGTATTCCCCGCCACCAACCCACACCTCCAGCTGCCGAGCAAATTCTAAGCGCTCATGGCCAGGAGGGCTCAGACGAATCATACATTCCCCGAGACTCACCAGGTCGAATTGGCAGGATGCTTCATCTCGAATCGAAAGGGTCATGGCAAAATTTCCTCCTTTTTCTGCCCCTTAGGCCTTGCGTTTCAAGCAGGAAATGGCACCCCCAGTTCCCGACCGAGTTCGCGAAGGAGCTGTGCATCTTCCTCCCTCATCGGACATCCCTCCTTCTCTCTCCGCTTTTTGGTCCGCCACTCAGGCTCTCCCGGTATGAGAATCTCCTCAACCCCGGGGCCTTTCGGTTGGGTCTTCAGGTCAGCGAATAGTTCGTCTACCCGCCTTTTAAATTCATCCACCGGGCAGAAAGCTGCAATATCAGTAGCCTGAACGTAATGACCCATGAAAGCTCTATTCTCCCAGTCATCGAACTTGCGAACGATGTGGAGCCCGTAGGGCATTCCCGTCAGGCGACTGGAAAGAATTTCGATCATCAGGCCAATGGCATATCCCTTCGCTCCACTCATCGGGACGACGGCATACGCCTGGCTTGGATCGGTAACCGGTTTCCCCTTCCGATCCACTGCCCAGGTGGGTGGAATTGCTTTCCCGGCTTCGGCCGCCGACCGGACCTTTCCGAAGGCCACTTCGCTGGTGGCCATATCCATGCAAAACCAAGGATAGGTTCCAGCGGGAATACAGCAACAGATCGGATTGGTGCCGAGGAATTTCTCTCGTCCCCCAAAGGGAATGACGTCACATTCCCCGTCGGACATCACCAGACCGATACAGTCTCGTCTCGCACAATACTCCGCGTAGTAGGCGGCCGCTCCGAAATGATTGGAGTTTTTCACCGCCACAGTCCCTATACCGGCTTCCTGGGCCATCTCCACAGCTTTCCGAGCAGCTTCAAGGGTGGAGAGCTGGCCCAGTGAGAAATCAGCGTCCAAAATCCCCACCCCTGGTCTCTTTCTCTCAAAGTGAAATCGGGGGGCTGGATTGATCAAACCCTTCTGCAATCTGTGTACATAGAGGTTAGCGAGGTAGATACCGTGGGTGTCTATCCCCCTGAGATTAGCCTCCACAAGGATTTCAGCAACCGTTCTTGCATCCTCCAACGGAACGCCGGCTTTTTTGAATACCCCTTCGCCAAAGGCTCTCAGATGTTCCGCGGGAATCACATAAGGTGTTTCCATGGCTCTTCCTTCTTCCAAAGCGCTCTCAGCCTTCGCTCCATTCCGTATGGAATATACCCTCCCGATCCACCCTCTCGTATGTATGAGCGCCGAAGAAATCCCTCTGGGCTTGGGTGAGATTTTGTGGCAGCCGATCCCGCCTGTAGCTATCAAAGTAATTGAGGGAAGCGCTGAGAGCAAGGCAGGGAATCCCGAGCCGGTTTGCCGTACGGATGACCGTTCGCCAGGAATCCTGGGCTTTCAATATCCAAGCACTGAATTCCGGGTGGAGGAGCAGGTTGGGAAGATCGGGCTGGTGGGAATAGGCCTCCTTGATCAGGTCCAGGAACAGGGCCCTAATAATACATCCACCTTTCCAAATCCTGCTGATTTCAGACAAATTGAGGCTCCACCCATATTCCTCTGAAGCTGCTCTCATCATCGCCGTCCCCTGCGCATAACTGCAGATCTTGCTGGCGTAGAGGGCATCATGGACAGCATCGATCAATTCCTCCTTCTTCCCCTCGAATCGCTTCTGTGGGCCCCCAAGGGTTTTGCTTGCCGCCTTTCGTTCCGCCTTGTAGGCCGATAAAATTCTCGCTTCTACGGCCGCATTGATGGTCGGAACGGCCACCCCCAGATCAAAGGCCGTTTGGGAGGTCCATTTTCCCGTTCCCTTCTGGCCCGCCTTGTCCAGAATCATGTCTACCAGAGGTTTCCCTGTTTCTTCATCGATTTTCGTAAAAATTTTCGCCGTAATCTCGATGAGAAAAGAATTGAGCACCCCTTCGTTCCAACGGGCAAAAATGTCGGCCAGTTCCGCCGGCTCCAAACCCAAGGCAGTCCTCAAGATATCGTATGCCTCGCCGATGAGCTGCATGTCACCATACTCAATCCCGTTGTGCACCATCTTCACAAAATGGCCGGCGCCTGCGGGACCGATGTAGGTGCAACAGGGCCCATCGTCCACTTGGGCAGCGATTCTGGTCAGCACCGGTGCCAGGCGATCATAGGCTTCTCTCGGCCCGCCCGGCATGATGCTGGGCCCCTTCAGTGCCCCCTCTTCGCCACCGCTGATCCCCGTCCCCATGTAGTGGATACCCTCCGGAGCCAGGGCTTCGTGCCGCCGTTCCGTATCCCTGAAGAAGGAGTTTCCGCCATCAACGATGATGTCTCCCCCCGATAGGTAGGGCTTTACCTGATCGATCAGCTCGTCTACTGCGGGCCCGGCCTTAACCATGAAAATGACTCGTTTAGGGGAAGCCAGGGACTCGATCAACTCCTTAATCGAGTAGGTCCCACGGATATTCCTCCCGGAGGCCCTTCCTTCCAAGAATATCTTCACCTTGTCCACAGTTCTGTTATAGACAGACACGGAATACCCCTTGCTCTCTATATTGAGAACGAGATTCTCCCCCATTACGGCCAGTCCTATTAAGCCAATTTCCTGCTTTTCCATTCCAACCTCCTTGGTGCCTCGATGTGAGAATACGGGGACGTATTTTGCCAAATTGAGTCTGGGAAATTGCTCAATCTCTTCGGGCCTGAGCGTTCGACTGAGCTCACGCCGAAGTCCTCAGGATCTAAGACATTCGAGTCGCTCAGCCGAGGTCTAAATAAGTTCGTCTTCGGACTTATGAATCGAAGGACTTAGTTTGCCCGAGCTAATGGTCTCTCACCCTGCAGCACGGCAACGAGATTCTTTACGGCCATGGTTGCCTGTCGAACTACACTCTCGTAGGTTCTGGAACCGATGTGTGGGGTCAGAATGACATTTTCCAAACCGCAGTTGACCAAGGGATCATTGGGATCAGGAGGCTCATGTTCCAGGACATCAGCCGCATAACCCGCAATCCTCCGTTTCCTTAAGGCCTCCAGGAGATCAGCCGTGTTGACCAGCGCCCCACGAGCACAGTTGATCAAATAAGCAGTTGGCTTCATCAACTGCAGTCGCCCCTCATTAATGAAATACTGGTTCTCAGGGGTGAGATTCATGTGTAAGGTGACAAAATCGGCCTGTCGAAGGAGTTCCTCGGCCATCAGACATCTCCCTACGGAATGCTGTTGACAAAAGGGATCATCCCAAATCGGATCGCATCCCAACACCTTCATCTCAAACGCCAACGCCCTTCTCGCCACCTGTTTGCCGATCCGCCCCATTCCAATGATTCCTATGGCTTTCCCCCACAGCTCATGCCCTGTGATTCGCTTCCACTGCCCCTCCTTTACCCACTGGTTTTCCTGAGGGATGTTCCTGGCCAGGGAGATCATCAACCCAAATACATGCTCGGCCACTGTGACCTCATTCACTCCCGGGGTATAGGTCACGGGCACACCCAGTTCCCGGGCGGCCTCAAGGTCGATCCGATCCACACCGATACCGTATTTGCTGATAACCTTGAGCTTTGGCAAGCCCTTTTTGATCACCTTGCGCGTAATGGCATCATCGCCGCAAATTATGCCATCCACATCTCCCACTAAATTGATCATCTGATCTTCGCCCAACGGCCCCTTGGCAGTGAGGCGCTCATATCCTTGGTCTCCCAAGAGATCGTGATGGGCCCCAGGCGTATCCATGAACGATGTTGTCGTGATTAAGACGCGCATGTTCTTCTCCAATCGCATCTAAGTGCCCGTTGATCGGAAACCGAAATCTCCTGTGATGATGGCTCCCCTCATAGAGCTACTGGCTTTTTGAGAGAAAACTAAAAAGACCCTCACCGCCTCGTGCTCATATGAGAATCGATCCCCCATCCACGTAAATAGTCTGTCCCGTGATAAAATCGGAGGCCCTCGAAGCGAGCAGTATGGCTGTTCCAACGTAATCCTGGGGATCTCCCAATCGCCCAAGCGGAATGGACCGAAGCCTCTCCTTGAGATCTTCGGGATGTTCCTCAAAATATTTTCTGTTGAGAGCGGTAATTGTCGGGGCCGGTGCGATGGCATTGACATTGATGTTATAGGGAGCCCACTCCAGGGCCATCACCTTCGTAAGATGGGACACACCTGCCTTGCTCACAGCATAGATTCCTCGGCCGGGCTGAAGCACCCGGGCTATGTTAGAGGAGATGTTTATGATCTTCCCCTGTTTCCGTTTGATCATTTCCCTGCCGACAATCTGGGAACAGAGGAATACTCCTCGGAGATTGACGTCCATAATGGAGTCCCATTCCCCATCGGTAATTTCCTCGATGGGCTTTCTCACGATGATCCCCGCGCAATTGACTAAAATGTCGATCTGACCGGAGTCTTTTACGATCTGAGCTACCATATCCTGAACGGAGTCGCGTTTTCCTACATCGACCGCGATCGATTTAACCTGTCCCCCTTCCGCCCTGATCTTGGCTGCGGCCGCTTCCGTCCCCTCGGAACTGGTAGCCCCGATTACTACGAGAGCTCCAGATGATGCTAGACCTTCCGCAATGGCGAAACCAATACCCCGAGAACCACCGGTAACAACGGCAAGGCGTCCATGAAGGTCAAATAGGTCCAATTAAGCCCCCTCCCTTAAGCATTCTCTGTCCTGTGCCATTCAATTATCCTGCAAGCTGATTCTGGCTGGTGTCCCCTCTTTCCAGATGTTGCGTCGTAATCGTCCCACCTGCGCGTCCCGATCTCTTCGTGTGCCCTGGGAAATCCATTGGGGTTTACATCCTGTCCAATCGCATTCCCCATCCCCACGAAAACCACATCTCCTCCCATTATCTTTTTCCCAAAAGTGAATGTCAATATCACGGAGGGGAAAAAGCGATTGGGACCTCATACCCCTCTGTACTCATTCAAGACGGTTGGTGGTTTAAGAACTCTCCTGCGGAAGGTGGTTTCTGCTATGGACCCAATGAGCCTAAGATGATAGCCACCCACCAAGAGGACCAAAAAGCCTTCAAGTGGAAAAAAAGTGTGGTGGGATATGAGACACCAGCCACGCCCTTACGGTATTGGAAGGGATGATCTTCCTACGGAAGAACTACCTTTCTTATCCGGTTGTTACCAAGGTCGGCCACAATGAGGTTACCTTCCCCATCAAAGGCGATACCCCTTGGGCCGTTGAATTGCGCAGTTTTGCTAGGACCATCCGCAAACCCGGGTTTTCCCGGAGTTCCAGCAATCGTTTCCACCATCCCATTGGGTTTTATGACGCGGATACAGTGGTTTTCGGAGTCTGATACGTAGATATTTCCCCTCGGATCCACGGCCAGGGCCATGGGGGAGTTAAATTCCGCCTCCTTCCCAGGCCCATCCTTGAAGCCGGGATTCCCGGTCCCGGCAACCGTTGATACAATGCCCTTCGAGATCTTCCGAATCACGTTGTTTCCCGGCTGGTATATGGCACCTCCGGAGGCATGTCCATCAGCCACATATACGCTCCCATCACGTGCCACAGCAATCCCACTGGGCATACGAAACTCAGCATTCTGCGCCTGGCCATCTACGTATCCACTCCTGCCGTTTCCGGCAACTTTAGATACCGTGCCATCCGGTGTAAGGCTTAATACGTAGGTGGGATACATAGTTGTCCCGAAAATGATATTCCCCTTTGGATCGAAGGAGAACTGAATCCCTATCCAGTATGATCTCTCGTGCGGTTTGATATCGATGAACCGGCCGTGCATGGGCCCGGCAATGGTGCTCACCATCCCTTCGGGGCTTATCTTCCTGATTCCAACGGTGGTGTGATCTCCGACGTAGATGGTTCCATCCTTGGCCACGCCGATAGCCCTTGCTTCCTCAAAGAGCGCTTCCTCAATCCTGCCATCTTTATGTTTCCTCCTCATTTTCCCGGCGATGGTGATAACCCTCTTATCTAAGGTAACCTTTCGAACAATCGTCGTCTCGGCCTGAGTAAAGAGGATGGCCCCGGCAGGATCAACAGCAATACCGAGAGGATCGGCGAGCCCCGCTGCAAGGGCCGGACCATCCGTAGAGGAGTATTCCCCGCTGCCGGCAATGGTGATTACCTCAATACCTGCTGCCGACGGCTGAATAGCGAGCAGGTGGAGGAACACTATACATAGAATAGGTACTCGCGCGGTTTGGACGAATCCAAAGGGGAACAGCCTCAAGATCTCTTTCATTTTTCCATACCCCTTCCTAAAGAGCACCGTTTGTCGTAAGTCGAGACTACGAGGTCAGGATTTTGAATTTTACGGGCGTTCCTCTGTTCTTATCCTGAAGTGGGGGGGGTCCTTTTCAAAGATATGGATTTTATCCGTATTTAAGATTAATTCGATCTCCTCGGAAAGTCTTGCTCGCGTTCGTGGATCAACGCGGGCAACTAAACTATGTTCACCAGAGGTCACGAAAAGCTGAACCTCAGACCCCAGGGGCTCGACGACCTCGACTACTGCTTTGATGGAACTGCCCTGGATGCTCTTTTCGGCAAAAGATTTATCTTGCATGTTTTCAGGACGGATACCGAAGATCACCTCCTCGTTTGTTTTACCCTCGAGATACTGCTCCTTGTCTGATGGTATCAATAGCTCAAAGCTTTCCGCGTCGACATAAAGCTTTGAGTCCTTGGATATGATCTTTCCCGGAATGAAGTTCATGGCTGGGCTCCCGATGAATCCCGCCACGAACAGGTTCACCGGATACTCATAGACCTCCATGGGGGTTCCCACTTGTTGAATCTCTCCATCCTTCATGATGACGATTTTCGTCCCCATGGTCATGGCTTCAACTTGATCGTGGGTCACATAGACGATGGTGGTCTGCAATTGTTGATGGAGCTTTGAAAGCTCTGCTCGCATCTGAACCCGTAGTTTCGCGTCGAGGTTGCTCAGTGGTTCATCAAAAAGGAAAACTGATGGCTTTCTCACGATGGCCCGCCCAACAGCAACCCTTTGACGCTGCCCCCCTGATAATTCCCTCGGCTTTCGTTGCAAAAGCTCCTCAATTCCCAAAATCTGTGCCGCTTCTCTCACCCTCTGATTGATTTCAGCCTTGGCGTATTTTCTGAGCTTCAACCCGAAGGCCATATTCTGATATACACTCATGTGGGGATACAGCGCATAGTCCTGAAATACCATGGCTATGTTCCGATCCCTGGGTGGAAGGTCATTGACCATTTGGTCACCGATGTATATCTCCCCCGCAGTCACTTCCTCCAATCCCGCAACACATCTGAGAGTGGTTGACTTACCACAACCCGATGGTCCAACCAGCACCACGAACTCCCTATC
>CAYFXL010000131.1:1215-7923 GCA_964346945.1 uncultured Syntrophobacterales bacterium | reverse complement strand
TCATGTTGTTACACCCTACCTCAGCACCGAAGGCTCCCTGGCTCGTATATTCCGGCCCCTGGCTGTAGGTGCCCGCATAGGGACCTTCTTTGATGATATATCGGTGTCGGCAGTGGACCTGGCAGCCGAAGCAGCCGTCGAAACCGATGGAAACCTTATCGATATTCTCGCACTCGATATCCTCTCCCCCGACGAGCTGATTGAGCTGGAAGTTGCGAGTCCGAACGAGCCCCGTCGTATTGGTAACCCCGTAGATGAACATGGTTCCCCAGCGCTGCATGATCTGGGAGACCTTCGTCGAGATGACCTGATCGATGACCTTCCGGTTGTACTCCAGCGCCTCTTCGGGGTGGGCAATCTCGATATCGATGCTCCCCCGGGCTGCGATCGCCTTGAGGTTCTTGGAGCCCAGCAGGGCCCCCATCCCCGACCGCCCACCTGCATTCTTGTGGCCCGTCATCACGTTGGCGAATCGGACGAGCTTTTCTCCCGCAGGGCCGATGCACAGGGATTGAATCTCCTCGTCCCTCAGTTCCTTCCGGATGATATCCTGTGTATCGTACAATCCCGCCCCCCAGAGGTTCTTGGCATCGCGGATCTCGATCTCCCCGTTGTTGATCCAGATATAAACCGGGTCCTTCGCCCTTCCCTTGATGACCAGGTGGTCGAAGCCGGCCCATCTCAGCTCTGGGGCGAAGAAGCCCCCCATATTCGCGGAGCCAACGCCCCCCGTCAGGGGGGACTTTCCCATGACGTGGGTTCGGGCGGAAGCCGAGGCAAGGGTTCCCACCAGGAGTCCCGCGCTGATAATGGCCACATTATCCGGACTCAAAGGATCGATACCGCCTTTGGTGTGGTTGTAAAGCAAATATGCGTCCAATCCCCGTCCCCCGATCCATTTCTTGCGGATTTCGATGGGAATGGGTTTCGTCTCGATCTTGCCCGTCGTCAAGTCGATATAGGCGATCTTGCGGTTCAAAGCCATTGAGCTGCTCCTCCTTCCTCATGAATCCCTTATGGTCTACCCTCTGTGGAAACGTAACCCAGTGATTATATTCCATTCTAATCAGGTTTGGGATATTTCTCCCAGACCGGCCCCCTCACCTTGGCCGTCCTGGGGAAGGGCCACGAGATACGCCACTCCATGCCGCATTTCGGGCATGCTGCCCTATCCGTCCCCCTTTTCGGCCAAAAACGGGTGAAGCAAGCCTGGCACCTCACCTCACCATCCCTTTTGCCGGTCATGACTTTATCGATCTTCATGATAGAGGCCTCCTCTCACAGCGTATACCCGAGTATATTTTGTTCATTATATAGAACAATAATATCAAAAATAGTACCACATTCATCCCTTTTGTCAAGGAAAAAATCGAGATTAGGAAGAAAAAAACCTGTAGTAAGGTTTCCGTGAAGAAATCGAAAAAGGAGCTCTGAGCGCGAATCAAGATTATTTCATTAAGCATTCTTAGTGAAGCGAAAGGGCCGCAAATTCAATGTCTGAGCATGAAAGGCGAGTTTCGAATGTGCAGTGAAGCGAACCGTGGAATGTTCGAACAAATGTTTTGAGCAGCGAAGAGCGACTTTTTCGGAGATCGGTAAAAATATCCTTGACAGGGAGTGAAGTTGTTGTTATATAGATTTGTAGGCTGTTCAATCTGGTGAACGAGATGCCAAAAGACGATTACTCAGTTCCGTCGGTTATCAAGGCCTTCAGGATGCTCGAGATCATTTCGGAATCCGGGGTGGACATGTCCATCAGCGAGCTTTCGAGGAGGTTGGGGCTGAGCAAGGGTACGGTCTTTGCCATCAGCTCGACCTTGCAGGGGTTAGGGGTGTTGGTACGGGATCCCGTGACCAAGAGGTTTTCGTTGGGGTATACCCTTTTGGAATTGGGGAGAAAGGCATTCGTTCGGAAAGACCTGAGGGAGATCGCCCGCAAGCCCATGGAAGGTCTGGTGGAGGGGCTTCAGGAGACCGTTTTTCTGGGCGTATTAAATGGGGATCACGTCACCATCTTGGATGTGGCGGAACCGAAGGGGGAATTGAAGATTACCGCCCCCAGTGGAACGAGGCTCCCCCTGCTCGCCGGTGCAACGGGCAAGGTGTTTTTGGCTACGATGGGGATGGAGAGGGCTAGAGAGGTGATAAACGCATTGGGGTTGACCGCCTATACCTCAAACTCCATCACCGATGTCGATCGATACATGGAGGAGATAGAGGAGGTCAGGAAGAAGGGATATGCCACGGATGATGAGGAGTACATACGGGGAGTCAGGGCGGTGGCCTGTCCATTGGGATTCGATCCTCCTCCCCATGCAATATGGGTCGTGGGATTTAGCAGGAGTCTTGACGATAAAAGAATGGGGTGGGTAATTGATGAGCTTCGGAAGACGTCTCAATTCATTTCCGAATCCCTCAGGGAGTAGGATTGAAGGGGGGTAAATCATAACTATTGAGGCGAGGTCAATACAAGCGGGGGAGGAGTTTCCGAGTTTCTGAGGAACACCTCTGTGCGGGAGCGTGAATTGCTGGAGAAGTGCGATACCCATCGAGTGCCCATGGTCGGGGGCAGACCGAAGGGCTCAGCCGGACGGAAAGGGAAGGTTAGCCCTGTAGAGGCTGGAAGGGGTAGGTGTTTCCGGCGTGCGAACACGGAGAGCATCCATGGAGATACTAAGGATGAGGACAGAACATATTCATCCCATAAGAAATGTGAGGCACCTCAGGCCTCAAGAAGAATGGAAGGTCATTATTGCCATTTACCTCTATCTGGCAGGGATGGGGGCCGGGTCCTTTGTTATCGGGACCCTGATTCACTGGCTGGGAGTGACCTTAAACCCTCCATTTGTCGCCTCCATGAACATTTTTGGATATCGCCTGGATCTCACAAAGGTCCCGATTTTCTGGGGACCAATCATGGTGTCCGTTAGCGCCCCCTTTCTCATTTTAGACTTGGGCATCAAACGGAGGTTCATGTACGCCTGCCTGAACCCGAGAACATCCTGGGTGGCCCGGGGGTTTCTCATCCTCTCCACCTTTATCGTTTTCGGACTGGTTCTCCTGACGAAGTCTGTTTTGCCCTTTGAATGGCTCTATGCGGGATCCGCCCTCTGGCGCATTCCGGAGGTCATTGCCTTTGTCTTTGCCTTTGGAACTGCCATTTACACCGGTATTCTCCTAAAGGCAACGAAATCGATCCCTTTATGGAACACCTATCTCCTTCCCCTTCTCTTTCTGGTGTCAGCACTCTCCACTGGATCAATGGCCATCATCCTTTCCACCCTGGGAACCGGCCTCTTTTCCCATGACGCCGGAGCGTTGAAAGCCTTGATGGGTGGGGAACAAATCCTGGTGGTGATTGAAGGGATTGTCCTTTATCTTTATCTTTATCGGAGCTACAGGGCCACGGAACAGGGAAAGGATTCGGTCCGCCTTCTTTTATTCGGTGAGAAGAAGCTGATCTTCTGGGGAGGGATCGTCCTGTTGGGTTTCATCTTCCCTGTTATCCTTGAAAACATCGCTTCTTTCTTCCATGGAAATGTTGTATTGATCTTTGTTTCCGGCCTGATCCTGCTCTGTGGCGGGTTCTTCCTCAGGCTTGGGGTCCTTTCCGCTGGAATCAGGGAGCAAATCCCGATGCATCGGTTGATAGAAATCCAGTATGATATGAGGACCATGGGAAAACGTGATCGGTGGCCGTCAATTTCTAAATTCTAAACCCTAAACTCTAAACAAATTCGAATGACCGAAGGTGAAAACTCAAACCAGGATGATCTATAAGATAAGGTTTTGGTCATTAGGATTTAGAAATTGTTTAGGATTTGGTACTTTGGATTTAGGATTTAATCCTCACCAAACGGACCACGGACACGAATCACGGACACGCATTATGTGGAGGAAAGATCATGGAAAAGATGCTCATCGTCGACCACGAAAAGTGCACCGGATGCAGGCTCTGCGAGTTGGTCTGTTCGGTGTTTCATACGGGAGCCAGCAACCCCAGCCGATCCCGAATCAGGGTGATCAAATGGGAGAGCATGGGATTCTACCTTCCCATGACGTGCCAGAATTGTGAGACATCCTTCTGTACGGAGGTATGTCCAACAAAGGCGTGTCACAGGGATCTGGAAAACCAGAGAGTAGTGATAGATCAGGATAAATGTATTGGATGTAAGACCTGTATTATTGCATGTCCTTTTGGACATCCCTTTTTCGATATCAAAGAAAGAGTCACCAAAAAGTGTGATTATTGTGACGGCGATCCTCAGTGTGTGAGCTTCTGTGATATGAAAGCTGTCGATTATGTCGACGCCGACAAGGTTCAGAGGGCCAAGAAACGAGAAGTAGCCGGCAAATTTGCCGATCTCATGAAACAGGTGAAGTAACAAGTTTGATCGTATGAGATTCCTCACTTCATTCAGCATGACACATAAGGCAATTCAGGGAATTGTGACACAGCCTCTATTCAGGGGGATGGGGGGAGTTGCGGGAGGAGATTTTGAGGGGATCCCGCGTTCGAAAGCTAAGCCGGACGCGCCGTGTGTTCTTTCTCCGGGCCCATGAGGAAGCGGGAGAATCCATGTCCGCCTTGGGGCGTCTTTGCGGTCTTGCCCGCACCTCTGTAGGAGAAGCGACTGAGAGAGCTCGTGAAGGGAAGGATGAAGGCCATGAAGCCTCAAAACCGACGAGGTGCCCCCCGTCTGACAGATGGAAAGGGTCAGGAAGAGATTATCGTGAAAACAAGAGGACGTCCGTCTTATCAAAAGGGCGTCTTCGCCAGAATCCTCTCTCCCAACCCAAGCGGACCTTTTTGGGGGCTTAGAAAAGCCCACAACACGCTCGAAACGGTGGAGAGTGAGTTATGAGTATTTGCGATAAAGAGGGGTTCATAGGGTTGGGAAACGATCACGTCAGGCGCTCGAGCATTATAATAATATCAAAAGGTGAGAATTTCGTGAGGGCATCCGCTTCCTGTAGAAGTCGGCAAACTTCCGGAGCGGGGGAGAGCTATTGCTGGGGGATCTTGACGATATCGCTCGCCCTGAATCCGGCGCCGTCGAGAGGCTTGGCGATGGAGGCATCGACGCCGAAGAGATGGGTCACCATTACCTTCCCCCTCCGCTCCCCGGTGGTCCACCCCAGGGAGAACTTGGTGATCGGATTGATGATCTCTTCACCGGGTTCATACACGTCCAGAACGGCACCGACCCGCAATCCCGTCAGCCTCCCGGCATGGATATAGACCTTTCCATCCTCCACCTTTGCCACCGTGCTGAACCACTCCAGGAAATCCAAATACCGGAGCATTCCATCGACAACCCGGGCCAGGTCGTAGTCGATGGCCCTCAGTATGGACTGGTGGTCGGAGTGAAGGCCCGTTGCAACCGTGGCGAACGATGGGTTCTTTTCGACGAAGGTGCGGAGGAGGTTTCCCGTTGATGCGTCGGTGAGCCGGAGCTCGATGCGTGCGCTGGCCATGGAGGATTTGATGCCGCTATCCCCGACAGGGGGGGAAGATGTGACCTTGAGATCGGATATTGAGCTCGTGACGAAGGCCTGGATCCCCAGGAGCTGATGGGCCCTTTTCATGGCATGGGGGTCGGTGAGCTCTTGGGGTTCGATCCCTTCCCTTGCCAGTGCCCTCCAGACCACCTCCCTGTCAACGAGGACAGCTTTTTGCGTTCTCTCCAACTCCTGCAAGAGCCTGACCGTGGCAAGCTCCCCGTATTTCTCCATCCGGGGGCCCGTTCTGTCCTCGAAACCCACGACGCAGATTTTCCGCTTGAGGCCCCTGAGGCCTTTGACCGGGGAGAACGTGAGATCCGCAGGAGCCGTGGGGGCGAGGGCAACGGCCTCCCGTTCCCGCGTTTTCGCCTCCGGAGGGGGTTGCCCCTTCTCCTTGTCGTCGGGTGGCTTTTGAGGCCTCTTTTCCGGTTGACGGGGCGCCTTGGCCCCCGTGCTCCGGTCCAGGTCTTCGATGTAGACCGTCTTTCCCTCGGGAAGGGCTTCCTTTTCCTTCGATTTGGACCATGGGAGGCGGGAGCAACCGGCAATCAGCATCCCACCCACGAGGAGCGGGACAAACCCCACCGGGAAGGGCCGCCTCAGAGAAACGATCATGTAACCCCCAGCTATTGCCCGTTCGAAAGAGCCAATGACCATTTTACCCGGTTTCCCCATCCTGTCAACCCCAATGTGCGGCCGCCCATTTTTGGTAAAAAAAAACCAGGCCCCCCAAAAAGGGGACCTGGTTTTCATGAGCAGCCTCTCTCAGAATTTGTACTGGAGGTTACTGACAAGGGCCCAGGGATCATCGGGGGATTCGTTCACCCCTGCAATCTCCTGATCCAAGGCATCGCCAGCGGAGAGCCATCCAGCAGCGATTGAGTAGGTGAGGCCCTTGTAAATGGAGATATCGGCCCACACACCGACCTCGAATCCGATGTCGTCGTTATCCTCGAGGCCCGTTACCGAGGTGGCGTCGAGGGCGTTCCCAAACTTATCCCCCTCATCGACGTTATCACCGAGATACGCGACATAACCGGTGACCTTCAGCCAGTCGAGGGGCTTGAAGCTGCCGTACCCCTTGAGCATCCAAATGCCCCCACCGTCAATGCCACTGGTGTGTCCAACGCTATCGTTGATGCCCGATGAAAACAGCACGGTGGTCGGGTGGTAAGCAGCTCCGCCTGGCGGCAGCCGGTAGCC
>CAYFXL010000131.1:0-1115 GCA_964346945.1 uncultured Syntrophobacterales bacterium | reverse complement strand
GCTATCGTGAGAAATTTCTTCATCCCGTAAACCTCCTTTCCAATCAACTCAATTTACACACCTACATCACCCGAGTTTCCACCAACGCTAAGATCTCATCACCTCCTTTTCCGTGGAGTCGGTTGCCAACGGCCGCGCGTTGGCCAGTCAGGTCCTTTCACCACCTCCTTTTCCCGTTATTTCGTCACCGCCAAGAGAGCACATTCCCCGGTCCTCTCATCGAGACATGCGTAAACAGCTGCCTTATACCACCTAAAAAATGCGTTGTCAAGCATTTTTTTACGTCTTTTCTAAAATTTTATAAAAATTTTTCCCCGTGCGGGCAAAGGGTCACGTGGGGGATCAGAAGAGTTCAAAAAAGAGGATCTGGCTGCCCGTGGACTTTTTCAGGAATTGGGATGGGGAGACCATGGCCACCACCAGTTCCCTCTCGCCGTCGTTATCGAAGTCCTCAACCTGGTAATCCGCTATGTAGCCCGGGATTTCCCGGGTCCTCCAGTTTTCGGCCAACATCATGCCGTCCCAGACCAAATCGTATACCTCGGCCCTCTCGTACAGGCGCACCCTCCGGAAGACGCTGCCCGTGGCGAAATGGTTCTTGTTGACGATGACCTCCGCCCTTCCGTCTCCGTCCAGGTCCTGGACGACGATCCTTCCCTGGAGGTAGACCCTCTTGCCCGGTTCCGTCCCGTCCCTGCGGCCTGCCTCAGGGATGCTCTCTCGGTCGAAGAAGGTATTGCTCCCCCCGTAGCTGCCAGGGGTCTTGTAGAGGAGATCCCTTCCATCGGCCGAGAGGACCCTCAGGCGATCTGCGTAGTCGAACCTGAGGATCTCCTCCCTGCCATCGCCCGTGATATCGGCTATGGCGAGGCCGAACAGCGGGGTTTCCTTGGGGATTTTCAGCTTTTTGCCCTTGCCGAATTTCTTCCCCTTCCAGGAGAATTGGTAGATGGAGCCGGAGAAGGATTCCTCCGAACCCATCTTCTGGCCCAGCAGGGTGGGTCCCTTTTGGGGAAGGTCGAGGACCCGAAAATACCAACGTTGCCTGTCGCTGATCCTCTTGAACCGGTCTTCCTCGTACTCCAGGATGAAGGAGGTGAGGTCTTCCCCCGAGA
>CAYFXL010000130.1:0-7954 GCA_964346945.1 uncultured Syntrophobacterales bacterium | reverse complement strand
AGGGACAATCGGCATGCACATGACTACGGGTGTTGAACGGTTTACCTTCGGCATTGCCGACCTGTCGGAAGGCATCGGCTTTATCCCCGTGCTCATCGGCCTGTTTGCCATGGGGGAACTGCTCAATCAGTCGCAAACTCTGAGCCAAATCTACGAGCGGATAACCTCGGTCGTGGTGAAGCTGCCCTCGGTTCAGGAAATCTTCAAGATGAAGGGAACGATCCTGCGCTCGTGCTGCATCGGTACCTTTATCGGCATCCTGCCTGCGGAAGGAGCCACCGTTGCCGCCATCATGGGCTATAACGAAGCCAAGCGCTTCTCCAAGAACAAGGAGGAGTTCGGCAAAGGCGCGCCCGAGGGGATCGTTGGCCCCGAGGCCGCCAATAATGCCGCCGCCGGCGGCGCCATGGTGCCGACGATGGCACTGGGCATCCCGGGAAGCGGCACGACGGCCCTCATCTTGGCGGGGCTTATCATGCATGGATTCCGGCCGGGCCCTTTCCTCATAAAGGAAACGCCTCATTTCGTCTACGCGATTTTCGGAGCCATGCTTTTGGCCAACTTTATGTTCTTGGGGATTGGGCTAGCTGGAGCCAAGGTCTTCTCACGGGTTACTTTGATTCCAAGGCAGCTTCTCTGGCCCGCGGTCTTTATTTTTTCCATGGTGGGATCTTATGCCTTTGCATCCTCCATAGTCGACATTTGGATCATGCTGATCGCCGGGATCGTCGGCTTTATCATGAGGCGCCACGGGTTCGGACCCGCCCCCATGGTGATGGGTCTCATCCTGGGACCACTCGTGGAGGAGAATCTGTCCCGTTCCATGATCATCTATGACAACAACTGGTTTAGATTTTTCGAGAGTCCTATTGTGGACCTCTTTTTCGCACTGACGCTCATAAGTCTGTTCTGGCCGTTCATCAGTAAGATCTTGACGCGCCGTGCGGACAGGAAGTGATATTCCACCCGCATCGTGTGTGGGCATCGACGGTGACCACATCCAGCCTTGCGAGCGCAGCACACAAGGGGAATCCTTGGACTGACCCCCATGAGCTGCACAGACCAGAGTCGTGTAATGAGATGGCAGGTGGTATGGGGATAGTTACCACCTTGGTGTTATCTGAGGAACTGGTTGAGGCTGCCGATCGTTGTGAGCAATCCTTCAAGCAGGAGCACGGGAAAGGGCAGCACATGCTGATGAATCATGACCTTGGTCGCTTTGAGGGTTTCCTTCGGTGTAAGAAGGAGGGAAAAGCGTGTCAGAATATCGTATTGGAATATTGAAAGGGGATGACATAGGCTTAGAAATCGTACCGGTTGCGGTTCACGTACTAAGAACTGCAGTGAGAAAATATCCTGATGTTGCAATTGATTGGATCGAACTTCCCATTGGCTATCCCTCCTATTTAGATTCTGGTGAGACATTACCACAAAAAACCTTAGATACCCTCTATGATTTAGATGGCTGGATATTAGGTCCCATCGGACATATGGCATATCCCAAAGATGATCCGAAAGCCGTCAATCCCCACCCGATTATTCGCCGGCAGTTTGATATGATCAGCAATATCCGGCCGGCAAAATCGCATCCCTCTGTTCCTTCGCTGCATCAGGATGTGGACATCGTTATTGTCCGGGAAAACAACGAAGGGTTTCAGCCGGACAGGAATATGTTCATGGGGAAAGCTGAATTTATGCCGACTCCCGATATGGCACTTTCCCTACGGGTCATTACCCGAAGGAACTCTGAGTTTGTAGCCCGCACGGCTTTTGATCTCGCAAGGCAGCGCAACAATAAAAAAAAGGTTACTGCCATTCATAAGAATACCGTGTTTACATTGGGTTGTGGCCTTTTTGTGGACACGTGCCGAGAAGTTGCTGGGGAGTATCCCGACATTACGTTTGAGACGAGGGTTGTCGACACATTTGCGATGAACCTCGTGATGAAACCACAGGATTTTGATGTGGTGGTAACCACCAATATGTTTGGTGACATCCTTAGTGATGAAGCTGCGGGAATTGTGGGAGGGCTAGGTATGGGACCGGGGCTGTGCGTTGGGCCGAAATATGCAATGGCTCAGGCAACTCATGGCTCGGCACCAGACATTGCAGGGAAACACATTGCCAACCCATATGCCATGATTATATCCTGTCAGATGATGTTATTATGGCTGGGCGAGAAAAAAGAGGATTCCTTGACCAT
Source organism: uncultured Syntrophobacterales bacterium (assembly GCA_964346945.1). Lineage (GTDB taxonomy): Bacteria > Desulfobacterota > BSN033 > WVXP01. The sequence goes on along the minus strand of CAYFXL010000130.1, from coordinate 5,751 downwards.
ACAGGCTGCTCGGGATATCGAAAAAGGGATGGGCGCGGTACTCAGCGAGCCTGAAACGGTTACTCCCGATTTGGGCGGCACCGCGAAGACAGAAGAGATGGGCGAAGCCGTTTGCCAAACAATCCTCACCCTCTAGTAGAGGCCTTCATTCTCACACGGACATCTTGGTCAATCGACGCTACCCTCCATCCTCAATGGAGATGACCCCGACATTGCAGTAGTCCGGGCAAATTTCGCAGCCGATGCACTTCTCAGCATCTATTTTCATTCCTCACATCTCCTGGGAAACTGACGCACGGGGAAGGAAATCGTCCACGATAGGGCGGAAAGCGGGAAATGAAATGTCCTAACCGGAGAACACAGCCGACAAGGGATCATTGACGCTTGTTCAAGATGAACGTATGAAAAAAGCCATCGGGCCGATGGAGAAACCTTTTGCCAACCTCTTTGCACAAGGCTATCGGGCAATCAGAGGAAGCCCCCCGCGATCGATTCTTACCAGTTTAGCCAGGCTTTCACACCCTAACCTGAACTCAGTTTCAAGAAATTACATCAAATGTAACCCGGCATAAAAGGTATCGGAGCTTCTCAAGAAGGGGCAAGTTCCGAGGAGGAAGCACTCAGAATACAGCCCTCGGGTTATGGAACAAACTACAAGATTAACGCCCACTACCGGTCATGAATCGATCATCAGGAGACGTCCTGTTCGGAAATGAATAAGCGGATTACTGTCGCAAGGTGGCCTCACTTCTCAAGGGCCTGAGAAGAAAATCCAACGCATCGAGAACGTCTTGAAGCACGACATCGGAGCGTTTAACGGTTTCTGCAGAGGCCCCCTCTTTGCCGATGATGCAGAGGCCAAGGGCAGCTTCCTCTACCATGAGGTGATCGTTGTATCCGTTGCCGATGGCGACCGTTCGATTGGGCCCAATCGCCTGGATAAATTCGGCCCTCTGGCGGGATGTATTCTCGCTGGAAAGGAGCACGATCTCAGCATTCAGTTTGCCCAAGGTTCGGTCTGCTCGGCCCCGGGTGTTAGCCGTGAGGACATAGATTTTCGCCTTTCTAGCCAGGAGGTTGATTTTGTCCTTGACCTTGAGGTGTATTTTGCCGTCGACGGATAGGGTACCGTTGAGATCGAAAACGATGTTCTCGAATTCAAAACCCCCTCTCCCCGGAATTTCCAGTTTAAGCATGGGGTTCCTTTTCCAGGAGTCGTTGCCGTAAGACCTCATATATCACCAGCGCTCCAGCGATGGAGGCATTGAGGGATGTGACTTCTCCATAGAGGGGGATGGAGGCGAGGAAATCGCATTTTTTCTTGACCAGAGACCGAATCCCCTTTCCCTCACTTCCGATGACGATGGCTAAATCCAGATCTAAATCACAATCGTAGATGGGGTGTTCAGCTCCCGCCTCAGCCCCCAAGATCCAAACTCCCCTTTTTTTGAGAAATTCGAGGCAGGAGACGATATTGGTTACCCGGGCGATGGGGGTGTGGAATGCCGCTCCAACGGATGCCTTTATGACTATTGGGGTAACAGAGGTAGCCCTGTCCTTGGGGATAACGACCCCATGAGCGCCGAAGGCATTTGCCGTTCGGATTAATCCCCCGAGATTTTGTGGATCCTCGACGCCATCGACGATGAGGAGGAGCGCCTTCTTGCCCGTTGCCTTCCACCTATTGATAATGTCAGACGGCTCAACGTATTTGAAATCATCCATTTGTGCCAAGATACCTTGATGAGAAGTGGTTTTAGCCATACGGGTTAGGTGTTCCCTGTTGGCCCATTGGATGGGTACCCCCCTTTCCTCGGCCAATCGGAGGATTTCCATCAGGGGTCGCCGGTCTCTTCCGTGCGAGATCATGATCCGTTTAATTGGGCTTCCGTGAGCTTTCAGGGCTTGGTGGATAGGGTGAGCTCCGTAGATGATTTGCGTCACGATATTTCCTCGACGATCTCGTCCGCAGCTTTGACGGGGTCAAGAGCATCCTTAATGGGTCGGCCTACGACGATGTAATCTGCCCCTGCCCTAATGGCTTCGGCAGGGGTTAGGGTCCTTTTTTGATCGTCCTTGGCTAGAAAAGCGGGTCTTACTCCTGGGGTTACGATGAGAAAATGTGCCCCGCAGTGATCGCGTATAAGCCCGATTTCTCGGGGAGAGGCCACAACCCCATGAACTCCCGCCCTTTTGGCTAATGTTGCCAGGCGCACGACTTGTTGCTCTAATGGGGCCTTGATACCCACTTCTTCGAGGATGCTTTGGTCCATGCTGGTAAGGATCGTTACCGCCAAAATGAGGGGCTCTGGTATGTTGAGTTGTTTAGCAAGGTTCCTGGAAGATTCGACCGCCCCTTTCATCATCTCATGTCCACCCATGGAATGAATGGTAAACATCGCAGTGTTGAGCTTAGCCGCCTCCTCGGCAGCCTTTGCCACCGTATGAGGGATGTCATGAAACTTTAGGTCCAGGAAGGTCCTTTCACCCTTCCTCCGGATCATATCAATGATTTTTGGCCCAGAATGGGTAAAGAGCTGCTTACCCACTTTGAAGAGGCCAACGTGACCCTTCAAAAGGCCGACGAGCTTCTGGGCTTCGCTGAAATGTTCAACATCGAGGGCAAATATGAGCCTCTTCCGGGCTTCCATCATGCACCCATTCCGTCTTTCACGAGGTGAGGAAGATCACGAAAGGGATTCCCTTGGGTCCATTCGCACGGAGGTGTCCTCCTTGTAGGGGAAAAGTTGAATCCGGCGTGAACCCCATCTGTGACCTTCTTCTTCGCATTTTTTGCCATCGCCCAAAGATTTCCGGAAATGATTCGCCAGCACTCTGTGGGATCACAAAACGTAAAGAATTTGACAACTCCCTCTTCTCGTGGTAGGTTTTTTAGGTCTTTAAGAAAAAGGCCTCATTACCGATGAACTCGGTCGAGGAAAATTCCACGGTATCGTCAGGTGAGTGTCCCTAGTGGCTACTTCAGAAGAGATTGCCGAAGAGAATAAGAAAATCAGGTTCCTGAGGCTATTGGTGGATTTCTCCATCTATTTCATCATCCAGAGCGATCTTCACTTTGAAGAGGCCCTCAAGGTAGTTGAAGGGGTCAAAGGTCACGCATGCCGTCTTTTTCCCGGAAAAGAGGAAACCTTTGAACTGATCTATCGTCCCCGGTTTAGAAGGATACTGGCGGATAAGTACGGCCAATCAATGCCGCAGTGAGGCCTGCATTTCTTCACTGATCAAGGCCAAAACGGTCTCCGTAGCCTTATCCTTTCCCACGGAGATCGTTTCCGCGTTCTTTCTGTGCCTGATTTCCACGAGGCCGCTTTTCAGGTATTTCTCGCCGAGGGTTACCCTCAAGGGGACGCCGATAAGGTCGGCGTCCTTGAATTTTACCCCTGGGGTGGAATCCCGATCGTCCAACAATACCTCCACCCCGCTGTCCGAGAGGATACGGTATATCGCTTCCGCCGTTTCCATGATGAGGTCAATTTTATTGTCTACGGGAACGATGATGACCTGAAAGGGGGCGATGGGCATTGGCCAGATGATGCCATCTTCGTCATGATTCTGTTCGATGGCGGCAGCAGCGGTTCTTCCGACGCCGATGCCATAGCACCCCATGGCGATTTCCCTTTCGCGACCATTTCCGTCCAGATAGGTTGCCTTTAAGGCCTTGCTGTATTTGGTTCCCAACTTGAAGATGTGGCCGACCTCTATCCCTCTGGAGAAACTCAACGGTTTTCTGCAGCGGGGACAGCTATCCCCCTCTTTGATCATCCGTAGGTCACCGAAGTGATCGACTTTGACATCACGGCCAAGGTTGACATTGACGTAATGGGCGTCTTCCTCATTGGCCCCGGTGACGAAATCCATCATAGGTTCGACGGAATAATCGGCGATGACTTTAACCGAAAGTCCTATTGGTCCTGCAAACCCCTTGGGAGCCCCAGTCGCCCCGAGGACTGCATCATCTGAGGCCAATTTGACCTCCCTACATGCCAGCAGTTTTTCGAGCTTCGATTCGTTTATTTCATGATCCCCCCTTATCAAGGCCGCGACAACCCCCTGATCTGTCTCGAAGAGGAGTGTTTTCACCAAATCCTGAGGTCTCACCTTCAGGAATTGAGTCACCGCCTCCACCGTTTTCATATCGGGTGTTTTCACCTTCTTCAGGGTCTTCAAGCTTTTTTCCGAGTCCCCGGCTCGACGCCGAGTTCTTTCCGCCTCCGCTTTCTGAACGTTGGCCGTATAATCACAGGATTGGCAACTGACGATGGTCTCCTCACCCGTTTCAGCCAAGACCATGAACTCGTGGGAGACGCTTCCTCCGATGAGACCCGTTTCAGCCTCCACGACCGCAAAGGTCAAACCACACCGTTTGAAAATTTTAGCGTAGGCCGCGTACATCTTTTGGTAGCTTTTCTCCAAACCGGCCTCGTCGGTATCGAAGCTATAGGCGTCCTTCATGATAAATTCCCTGCCCCTCATTAACCCAAATCGGGGGCGGATCTCATCCCGAAATTTGGTTTGGATTTGATAAAGGTTCAGTGGCAACTGGCGATATGATCGGATCTCGCGCCTTGCGATATCGGTAATGACCTCCTCGTGAGTGGGCCCGAAACAACAGTCACGGTTATGGCGATCCTTGAAACGAAGGAGGTCCTTTCCATACTCTTCCCATCGGTGGGTCTCCATCCATAATTCGGCGGGCTGGACACAGGGAAGCAGGACCTCCTGGGCTCCTGCACGGTTCATCTCCTCCCTGATGATCCTTTCCACCTTTTGAATCACCCTCAGGCCCAAGGGCAAGTATGAATATATCCCTGCCGCCAATTTTCTGATCATTCCCGCCCGATACATCAACTTATGGCTGACTACCTCCGCCTCCGCAGGATCCTCTTTCAGGGTCGGTAGCATGAACTGGGAATAACGCATCGATTAACTCCTTTTCGATAGAGCCCGGCCCGGTCGCGGATATGCCGTAAGCACATCACATGGCATATAATATGTCGATACTCCATTTGTCAAGGGGTTTCGGCTCTTGAGATTCACCCGAGTTCTTGAGAAACTCCCTTATCCATGGGCGTACGGAGTTAGAGAAGTTGGATTCCTTCTATACAATTCAAGGGCAATAGGGTGGATATGGAAGGGGCCTTCTTGGAGGGAGTTCCTCAATTTCTCCGTACCCCTTGATCCTCGTGAGAATGGCAAGGATTAAAACCAGGAGGAGGCTGAGTGTAACCCAATATTCCCGTGCCTTAAATCGGGCCCAAGGAGAAAGGTCCCTTTTACCATGGCACAGCAAAGTCGAGGACTCGAGTGCCAAGGATAGTCATTTGGTATCGTGCAGGGTGATTAAGAAAAGAGGGGGATATATTTCCTCGTCCTGGAATGGGATCCATCCTCCTGGAGATTGAGTCCCCTCCATTTCCACGCTCGGCCGCCGTCCTTGCGGTTCCCAGGATGGTGGGGGCTAGGAGCAATGGCATACAGCACGCGAGGCTGGACGACGAGGGAAGGCCCGATTTGACTAACTTGATCGTTACGTGCTCCTTCGTTAATAGGTTTCCCCTGTCGATTCCTCGGCTCTTATTGGCCATTGGAACCGGTTATTGTCCTCTCGTCGCTCCTTGATATCATCATTGGGATCAACTACGACACGCCCTATTCCGTCCGGGAGATCGGGGGGCAGGGTAAACTTGATGAACTTTTTTGACATGGGTGGTATTCGTTCGACGGTCACCG
>CAYFXL010000129.1:0-7998 GCA_964346945.1 uncultured Syntrophobacterales bacterium | reverse complement strand
AGGGTTTGGCCAAAATCTCGAGGACTCTAAAGTCGAAGAAATTGCTCGCGTGGGCAGGGAGGCACACAATGGCGTAATCCGCACCTCTCCCTTGGGCGGAAGTTCCTCCCACGGAAATGGTCTTTTCGATAGGAATCGCTCCTCCATCAGCGGCCATGACGGCGCATTCAATGGCTACTTTCATCCCTGTACCAAAGAGACTTCTCAAGCATTCCGCCAAGAGCTCAGAATGTGATACTCCTGAGAATTTCTGGCTAAAGCTCCTTTCCAGCCCAGACAATACATGAGTTTGTTTGATTACCGTGCAACCCATCATGTCCAGTTCTCTGAGGATATCTGCATTGAAATCCCACACACCCGGTTTGCTCCTTCCAGGATGAGAGGAAACAACCACCAAATTCGTATCTTTGCCCATTCTTTGGGCAAATTTGAGGCCAGTGGCTCCTCGCGAACTAGCCACCACTACACTTTTTATATCCCCTTCCTGTAGCCTTCGATATACAATCTCAATGATGTCTTCAGTATTCTCCGCCCCGCTTCGCTCAAAATAGGCTATCTCCTTCTTGATCATTTCCATCCTCCTACTCGCAAAAAAGGTTAAGATGCTGAGAGGGCAATATGAAGTGAACCCCCGTGTTTGGATAAATCAGGTCAAATTGATCTGGGTCCCTCAGGAAATGTTCTCGCATATTACGGGTGAAAATAGTGTTCTTATAGGCAAAAGCAGCTCAGGGCAGCTCCTCCAGCAGACATCCATATCCTTTGACTGGCTGTCGTACAGAGAGCCTTTTCTGTACAGCCCAGACGCGAGCAGGTATGGGGTGTACCACGGGAACCTGGAGATCCTGCTCCAATATCTGAATAACGTCAAGGACACGCCATCCGGATCCAAGCATATAGATCCCTTGGGCATTGCGGTGCTTGAGATAGAGTTTCTTGGTAAAGGCATAAACTTCCTTATAGGAAAGTCTTCCCACCTCGGCAAAGGGAACCGAAATTCCTTCCATCCCCAAAACTTCAAAACCCGCCTCGCCAAAGTAGCGGGCGTATTTCTGCAGTTTGAACTCGTCCTCGAAGTAAGTTACTCCAACCATCCTTTTCACCCCCAACGCCCGTAAGGCTTCAACCTGGGTCATGCCAGAGGTGACAATGGGAATTCCATGCTTTTCCTCAAGATCTCTGACGATCTCTTTTTCACCTTCATATCCCCTTAGCATAAAAGGAGGGGCACCCTCGGGATGGATGAGGTCCACCTTCAGTTTGGCCAGTTCTGCTACCTTCTCCTTCATTGCGTTCAGGACATCAAGAAATTCTTTCTCCGTGCCTGCCGTGATTCCAAGAAACAAGGGGATCACCCCAATTCCCTCGGGGAGAAGGCGAATGAACTCCTCAAGAGATCCAGGTCGATGAGTAGGCTTAATCACGCCCACTACTCCTCTCCAGCTACCTGTGATATGGTAGGACATGCTGCTACCTCCTCAAATGATAAAACACCATCAAGGATCTGAACTCACACAAGATCGCAGCCTTTGCGAAGACCAATCCGTGTGAACTTCTCCTCCAATACCTTTCGAAGATTTAGGTTTTTTGGCACTCTCTCAGGCTTTGCTCAAGAATGGAAAACCCCCGTTCAAGCTGATCATCCGAGATCACCAAAGGGATTAGGCTTCGGATAACATTGTGGTAGACTCCATAGGAAAGGATGATGAGCCCTTTCTCATAACAGCGCTTCACCAGTTCTTTTACCTCATCTGCGGCTGGTTCTTTGGTTTCTCTATCTCCCAGCAGCCCGATCCCTTTTTCATAATCGTTCCTGAGTTTATTGAATAGGATGTCCCTCAGGGGCTTATGAGCCCTGGGGAGAAAACTCAATCAAAGGGGGATTTCCAAAGCTCCTCGAGCGAGGATAAACAAAAATCTTCTTACAGGAAAAGTGGTTGTCATCGGTATTGATAAGCAAAGAAACTCCTGGGGGATCACAGCCACTGTTTGAACCCCTGTTTCCCTATTTTCCTTATCTTTCGAGGAAAATTCCCAAAAGAGAATTTCTCTTTATCCTATGCTTCCACGTAAGGAATTTCAAGAAAGAAATTGGCGTAGACAAATTCAATCGCCCGTGTTAGAAAGCATCGAATATTCTCGTAAACAACAGGCAATTATGGAACGATGGCAGCCAACGGACACCGCATAGCCGCCGCCCCACGGAGTTTTATTGTGGCGGTGGTGAACGTCATCCACAGTATGATCCACCTCAATATGCATGGGATGTCAGTCATCTACCCGGTACTCCGGGAGCAATTTGCCTTTGGGTACATGGGGATCGCCTTTCTGTCCGTGGTCAGCCAGATGGTTAGTGGTCCCATGCAGATCACCTTTGGCGTGCTTACTCGTTTGGCACGTCGGCTTCATATCCTGGGGATCGGTGCCACTATAGCCTTTCTTGGAACTGTTGTCATGGCAGCCTCCCAGAGCTATGGCCACTTGGTAGCCGGCAGAGTCATTCGGGGCATAGGCTCCAGCCCCAATCACCCGGTAGGCGGTGCCATCATGGCTGCCAGTTTTCCTCGAGATCGAGCAAAGGCCCTCGGTCTGCACCATACCCTGGGCAATGTTGGCGGATTGATGGCTCCCCTAATAGTCGGGGCTCTGCTTCACTTCCTCGGATGGCGATCGGTGGTGTTGATCTTGGGCCTCCCGCTTCTCCTCGCCAGCATTCCGTGTTTCTACTTGAAGGAAACCCCTGCTGAGGTTGATCCTGAAGTAAATTACAAACGCCGTGCTGGGCTCGGACTTCGCGAATACAAAGCCGTGTTTCGAGATCGTAACGCCTTAATCCTGGGGCTCGTAATGATGGTGGGGGCCGGGGGGCGGGGGACCGGTGCGATTCGAACCTACCTGGCGGTCCTTTTGGTAGATCGCTACGGGATCTCGGTCTCTTATGCTGCGATGTTTTTTGCCCTCTATACCTTTGGAGGGGTGATAGGTCCCTTGGCCATGGGCTGGGTCGCAGATCGTACTTCTCCTCGGCTCACTATCCGCCTCAATCTCGTTCTTTCCGCTGTCTTCCTTATGCTGATTCTAACACCTTCGGCGCCAGGGATCGTACTCGGGGCATTCGTTTTCCTGACAGGGATCTTCATCGAATCTCGCAGCACGCTGCTGCAAAGCGTGTTGATCGAGAGCGGGCCTCAAGATGCTCGAATTGATACAATGCTGAGCTCGTACTTCACCCTTGGGGCGATTTCTGGCCCCATCTGGACCATGCTTACCGGGGTACTGGTGGACCAAGCGGGGATGCATGTGGCACTCGGGACGATGGCCGCCTCTTTTATCGTGGGGATGGGACTTCTCGGTTTGATTCGGGTTGACTGACCCACCAGATGATCCAGAGAGCTGATGTCCGGACAATCCCATTACACTAGCCTTCCCAGCTCGCATTTCTTGGTTTAGGGACCTTTTCTCGATTGTTTTCCTTGAGGAACGGTAGAAGGCTTCAGAGGCTAACGAAACTGCGTAACCCTATCGCTCAATGCGAGCTTTCCCTCCTTCTTGATGACGTGTGTACCTCTTTTCAAATAATCAGTTCGGAAAGGGGTGCCGAGGTATCCGCCGGAATGGATAAATCTACCTCTTGGAGCTCTTGGAAATCTTGGGACCAACTACTGATCTCGAGGTCACTGAAGCCCATGTCGCGGATATTACGTCCCTGGGGAGTGATATGAGCAGTGCAACGGGATATCTTTTCCGCTGTGGTTAAAGCTCAGTTGAAATCCTCCATATCCAGCGATAAGGACCAAGTCTGCTGACTTTGACGGTTTTTCACTCCCGGTCAGGTCGAGAAATAGAGGATAGTGGAGTATTTTCTGTGGAAATTTTGTGTGGGGGTGGCGAAAAAGGACATTCCGATTAAGACGGCGGTTATCCAAAAACCCCTTTTCTGTTTGTTCATTATCCCGCAGATTTCTTTCGCTGGAGCCTCTTTTTTATTACTTTCCTCCTTTTAAATTTTCCTCCAGCGTCGGTATAGTGAATTCCAATCCAAGTTCCTTCAGGAAATCCCGAGATGGGGTACCGTCTTCTTGAAGACCGTACGACTGGTAAACCCTCTTTCTCTCTTCCAGAAATTCCTCCCGCTTAAGTATTCTCGGTTCACCGTATTTGCCGTAGACTGGTTCTTCGAAAAAGCGTTTCGGGAGCGTATCATCCCTGTCCGGGACATATCCCTCGCGCATGGAGTAGCATCTCTCCATGGTGGCTCCTCTCAGTGTCAGTTTATCCCAATCTTCCAGTGTCAGGTCCCATCCGCAGGCGGCATTGAGCATGGGTACGCCCCAACCGCCGGCGCTCCCAAAAATCTTGCTCAAGGTCCTTCTCAAGAAGGAACAGGTGGTCAGCGAGTCATACATGATCCGCTCCGGAGTGCCCCTGCCCCCGTGGAGCTCCCCTACGGGCGTCCCAGCCAATGCCAAGGCATCGCTCAAACTTCCCCGGGGCTCATAAGAAGAAATGGCCACCCCCTTACGCGTCATTGCGTATTTTCCCGTCCCTTTCCCAATCTTCTCAGGAGCAATCTTCAGTCCATCAGCGAGGATGTTGCCAATGCCTTCCCGAAAGGCTATCTTTTTGAGCAAGGCGCAGATCGCTTCCAAATTACCCCAGGTCAAATCGATTCCGTCCAAGTCTTCTTTCGTTACCAGCCCCTTTTCATAGCACTCCATCATCCAGGTGACCACACCCGAAACGTCTTCGCTATCCAGCCCGAGATGATCTACATAGGAGCACAGGTAGGTTTGCAGTTCATAGCCCGCGATCATGGCATTGGCACTCCACCCTCCGGCGTTGTCGTGGCGTAACTCTCCGACATAGGGACCCAGCGGTGGTTCCCTCCTGAAGTAAGGCACCTTACATCCCACAAAACAGCCGTGGCATGAATCGCTCCAGAGTTTATATTGCTGCTCGAGAAGAACGGGATTGAATAGCTCACACATGGGATCCCAACCCAACTGCTTGTTCTTCACCCCTTCTGTAGTAGTATGATAGCGCTTGGACATCGAGACCGAATGGCCCCAGCGGCGATATTGAGCTTTATACAGTCTGGCCTCGTCGAAAAGCCTTTTTATCAACTCAAAAACCTTGTCGGGATGACGATAATTGGGGGATTTACTTCCTTTCACCGCAATGGCTTTGAGCTTCTTGGAGCCTATTACAGCCCCCATGCCCAGTCGGGCGGCATGGTGGTAAAAGTCGTGACACACATCGGCATTTCTCACCAGGTTTTCGGCGGCCGGACTGATCAACATAAAACGGGTGTTCTGGTCATCAAGCTCTTCCCTTAAATCTCTCCTGAGCATTTGCTGAGATTCCACCCCAGACATTCCCCAAAGATGGGAGGCATCCCTGATCTCTACCTGATCGTCCTTGATATACAGATATACGGGTTTGTCCGACCTCCCCGAGATAAGGATCCCAGCATTATATCCGGCATAGATCAGCTCGATGCCAAAATGCCCGTTCATATTGGATTGGCCCCTAAGCATCGTCAGGGGTGATTTGGCGCTGATATTTGTAACCGAGCCCAAAAGGCCGGTAATTGGGCCGACCCCTACGTGAACCACATTCTCCTCGCTGAAGGGATCTGCCTTTGGGGGAACTCGATCCCAGAGAATCTTCGCCCCCAGAGACCTCCCTCCCACGAACGTGCGCATTTCTTCCGTTATGTCCGCAACCCTAGTCTTCTGGTTGGTCAAATCTACTTCCAGCAGCTGAAATTTCATCTGGTCCATGTCATTTTCCTCCCCAAATCTCTTCTGGCAATGTGATTACCCTGTCCTCGGGTAGAGGGTAAAGCCTTTTCATCAGGCATTTCGCCTTTTCATCGGGATGGATTCGCTCCAGGTGGTGAGGAAACAGGGGGGTCATAAACTCCAAGGCTTGGGTAGGACAAATCTCCACACACTGGGGCCGTCTCTGCCCATCCTTTTCGCACAGGTCGCAGACCAGAGCGAGATCGTGGTTCGGGGGATAAAAGCGGGGAACATCAGCAGGACAGGCTTCCAGGCACTGCCCGCAAGCAGAACCCAGGCAACGATCCTCATCGACCACCATGTGGTCAACCGTCTCGTCGTAATGGATAACAGGGGGATCTATTGGACACGCTTTCTGACACTCCCGCTCCTTTTCCGGGCACTGCGAACAGACGTTCTGGACTGATTTAGGAACGGGAAGAAGATAGCGGTATATTCTGATCCGAGAGAGTTCTCGATTGATTTCCCCGTAGTGGGCCATGGAGCATGCAACTTCACATGCCCCGCAGCCGATACAGAGATCCCAACGCGTGGTAATGTAGGCGACCCCCTCTGGATAAGGCAGATTCTCTACCCCCCATCCCTCTTTTTCCTGAGAAGATGATGCTCTTGTCGAACGAGAAGATTGCCGCTTTTGCTCACTGTTCATAGAGACTGCCCCCTTAAAATGTCGATGCCTCTCTTGGTTGAAATCCAGCATTTCGCCGTTTTCTCGATAATAATCAATCGCTTGGCAGGGGTTAATTCGCTGCCCTCTATTCCAAGCTCTCTCTGTATTGCTTTACCGCATTGGCGTAAATACTGGTGACCGTTGGTTCGCCTTGGCCTGGGTTCTGTTTCCGAGAGAGCCGTGGTGACCACCTTTCCCTTTCATAACTTTAGCATTTCTTCTCTCGAGAAATCAAAGAGGGACTCGACGAGGACATTGCCATTAATATCGATCCTTGACCCGGAGCTTCACGGGTGGTTCGAGATGCTCTCGGGATCCATCAATGATGACATCCAGGACAGCAGGTTTTCCCGAGGCTAAGGCACGTTCTAGTGCCGGGATGATCTCGGCGGGTTTTTCAACACGTTCACCGTAGGCTCCGAAAGACTCGGCGACCTTGGCCAAATTGGGAATATAGAGTTCGCTGCCGGCAAATCGCCCCTCAAAATGCTCGATTTGCTTCCGCCGGACGTTTCCATAAACCGCATTGTGTGGGACTACAACGACGAGTGGGATCTTATTGTCCACAGCTGTAGCCAGCTCATTCAGGGTCATCATAAAGGCCCCATCACCGGTCACGGAGACTACCGCCCGGTCGGGGTAGGCCAATTTTGCTGCCATCGCCATACACCACCCACTCCCCATGCAGCTCAGATCTCCCGGTTCCAAAATCGGCGAATAGGCCTTAAAGCCGTAGTAGAACCAACCGTGTGTGGCTCCTGATTCCGCCGCGAGTATCGCATCCGTATCGAGGACTCTATTGAGATCTCTCATGAGTCGCAGCCGATTAATGGGGACGGCGTCTGATTCCGCACCTTCGGATAGGAGTCGTTGTTCCCACTGCGCCTTTGCCTGCAAGAGGTCCTGCAAACGCTCATCATTTTGGCGTTTCGGACCCGCTGACTTGAGTTTTTCGATCACGTCTTGGAGAACTGCTTTGACATCTCCGATAATTCCAAGTTCCATGGGAAAATTCTTTCCGAACTCAGTGGGGTCGAGGTCAACCTGGATGATCTTGACCTTGCTGGGAATGATCCGGTCGGTATAACTGGCCGTGGTCACCTGATTAAAGGTGCACCCCAGGGCCAGAATGAGATCAGCATGTGAGACACGGTCCATGGCCACCGGATAACCGACCATACCGATGGGGCCCACGGACCATGGGTGGTCTTCGGTAACAAGACCTTTATGGCTTACGGCAATGGGAATTCCCATCAATTCAGCCAGTTCCAAGACCTTTCGTTCGGCCCGCGCCCAACGAACCCCACCCCCTGCGAGTATAACAGGCGACTTAGCTTGCAGGAGAAGCTCACAGGCCCGATCAACAGACTGTGGGTCTCCCCTCACGACGGATTCGGAACGGTAGCGCTCTCTCGGCCACACATCTCCAGGAATCTTCTCTTTTTGAATGTTTCGCGGTATGCCGAGATAAACAGGCCCTTTCCGTCCGCTCTGTGCTATGCGAAAGGCCATGCGCATGAATTC
>CAYFXL010000128.1:0-8026 GCA_964346945.1 uncultured Syntrophobacterales bacterium | reverse complement strand
AAAGGGGGTAAGGGATATTCGTTGATCGGACATCACGAGATCATGTTTCCCCTTTTAGCCGCGGCAGTAATGGAAAAGATCGATTGAGGGTTTGGCTGCGCACATCCAAGGTGTGCCCAGCCTTGGGAGGAGATGCGGCCGAGGGGGCACCTCCATCAATCCCCATCAATCTCCCAATGGCGAGCAAAATGAAAAGGCCAAACGTGACGTTAACCGTGGCTCAATGAGCTCCCGAAGGCAAAGACCCTTCAGCTGCTGGACCATTGGCAGATCGAATCAGAGGGGATAAAGGGAGAAAGAACTTTCTATCAGCATGGAATTACCCCATGTTGTGAAATTGAAGAGAGGAGGAAACCATGGTGGAATGCAATCTCGAGCTCAATCAGGGGAATTGTACCTGTACCTATGAACCGTGCGATAGGAAGGGTAAATGTTGTGAGTGTATCGCTTACCACAAGTCGCTTGGACAGCTCCCCGGATGCCTGTTTTCGCCGGAAGTGGAAAGGACATTCGATCGATCCATCTCCCGTTTTATGGCTCAATATCGGTAGCAAAATGCCAAGGGAATCTCAGTTCAACAAAACTCTTCTTAATTGCTGTCTTACTACTGTTTTTGTTCACCCCCACCGAGGGGACCTACTTCACCGAGATGACCAAGGCCTCGAAACCTCCGGTTTCTTTCCGACCAAGGAAAATGAATCCAGGGCTACTGAGCACATATGAAGCGCTATGCCGCCATTGATGTTGGAACGAATACCATCCTCCTCTTAATCGCCGACCAGACACCTGAAGGTTCGCTTCAAACCCTTGTGGACCTGGAAACCACAACGCGGCTGGGTGAAGGTCTTATGGGAACTTGTGAGATCAACGCTCACGCCATGCAAAAGAGTATCGACGTCATCGATAGCTATGTCTCATTGTGCAGTGATATGGGTGTTACAAAAGTAGTGGCAGTTGGAACGAGCAGTCTCAGGGAGGCAAGAAATCGGTCGGAATTCTTGCGAGGGGTGAAAAGGCGATGTGGCTTGGAAATAGAGATCATTTCGGGTCGGGAAGAGGCGCGACTTTCTTACCTGGCCGTAACGAGGGATAAAAAATGGTCCTCGGGACCTTTGGTAGTCATCGATATAGGAGGGGGAAGTACGGAGTGGATTTACGGAGATGCCTTTGGTGGTTTGCGGGTCTTTAGTCTGAACCTCGGCTCGGTAACATTAACGGAACAGTTCCTCACCTCAGACCCCATAGAGGAGCGGGAATATCAAGCCATGACCTCCCATGTGAGAAAATTACTGATCAGCATTCCCCCATTGAAGGGAAATCCTCCCCTTGTCGGTATCGGAGGAACTATAACCGCCCTTTTCTCCGTCAAACAAGGCCTGAGGGAATTTAACCCTTCGCGAATCCACCATGGGCTATTGAAGCTGAGGGATATTGAGGGACAGATCGAATTATTTAAACCGCTTCCCTTGAAGGAAAGGAAAGCCATTGCCGGACTTCCACCTGAAAGGGCCGATGTTATCATTGCCGGTGCCACGATCCTCCTCCATTCCCTGTTACGGCTCGGCTCAAACCGAACATGGGTCAGTTGTCATGGTCTCAGATACGGCATACTCTTCGAACGGTTCTTCAAATAGGCCCCCGGTGTCCTGGTTTGGCTATCACCCAGATAGGAGTTGAAAATATAGGTGGCCTATGTAATAATTTAATGGTTTACCTTGTTAACCCGCAATATCTATGCCTAAAGGAACATTTTTGAGTCCATTCTATCGAAATATTGCCTTTTGGCTGGTCATCAGTCTGTTGATGGTCTTGCTGTTTAATATCTTCAATCGACCCCAGGTGAGGCCCGAAACCATCAATTTCACCCAATTCATTGCCGCGCTGGAGCAAGGGGAAATTGCCAGCGTGACCATTGAGGGAAGTAAAGTCGCGGGCAAATATTTGAATGGAAGGGAGTTTAGGCTATTCATTCCGGAATACCCTGACTTGGTCAAAAATTTGAGGGAAAGGGGGGTCGAAATATCGGCGAAGCCCCCTGGGGAATCATCATTCTGGAAATCCGTCTTAATTTCCTGGTTCCCGATGCTCCTGCTCATAGCGGTATGGATTTTCTTCATGAGACAGGTACAGGTTGGGGGCGGAAAGGCTTTAGCCTTCGGGAAAAGTCGCGCCAAGATTCTCTCCAAGGACCAGCATAAGGTAACCTTCGAGGATGTGGCGGGTGTCGACGAGGCAAAGGAGGAATTAGAGGAGATCATCCACTTCCTGAAAGACCCGAAGAAATTCACCAAGCTGGGCGGACGAATCCCAAAGGGGGTTCTCATCGTAGGGGCACCTGGCACGGGAAAGACCCTTTTGGCCCGAGCCATAGCGGGGGAGGCCGATGTTCCATTTTTTAGCATAAGCGGAAGCGATTTCGTGGAAATGTTCGTCGGCGTTGGAGCTTCAAGGGTAAGGGATCTCTTCATCCAGGGAAAAAGGAATGCGCCCTGCATCATATTCATCGATGAAATCGATGCCGTAGGGAGGCATCGAGGTGCCGGCCTGGGAGGAGGACATGATGAAAGGGAACAAACCCTCAATCAGCTCTTGGTGGAGATGGACGGTTTCGAATCCAATGACGGCGTCATCCTTATTTCCGCCACCAACAGGCCGGACGTCTTAGACCCTGCCCTTATGAGACCGGGAAGGTTCGACAGACAGATAGTGGTGCCTATTCCGGATATCAAGGGAAGGGAGGCCATCCTCAGGGTCCACACGAAAAAAAACCCCCTGTCCGGAAATGTCGACCTCCAAGTCCTAGCCCGTGGTACACCCGGCTTTACGGGAGCGGATCTGGAAAATATGGTAAATGAAGGGGCCTTGCTGGCCGCAAGACAGGGAAAGAGTCAGATCGAGATGGCAGATCTCGAACAAGCAAAGGATAAAGTCTTGATGGGGACCGAGAGGAAGAGCATGATCATTCCTTATGAGGAGAGGAGAAATATTGCATACCACGAGTCTGGTCATGCCCTGGTGGCTAAGATGATCCCTGGGACTGATCCCATCCATAAGGTCACCATCATCCCCCGGGGACGTGCCCTCGGGTTAACCCAAAGGTTACCCATCGACGAAAAACATATATACCCCAAGGATTATCTGCTCAATAATATCGCTGTCTTAATGGGTGGAAGGGCAGCGGAGGAGATCGTTCTCCACATCCAAACCACAGGGGCTCGCGAAGATATCACGCAATCCACGGAACTGGCCAGAAAAATGGTGTGCGAATGGGGGATGAGCGAAAAAATGGGTCCACTCGCCTTTGGACAGAAGGAGGAACAGATCTTCCTCGGTCGTGAATTCGCCAGACACAAGGATTATAGCGAAAACACGGCGCAAGATATCGATCAAGAAATCAAGCAGATTGTTGATAATAGCTACAGCCTCGCCAGAAAAATCCTTGGAGAAAATATCGATATTCTCCATAGCCTCGCCAATTCCTTATTGGAAAGGGAAGCCCTTGATGGGGATCAAATAGACAAGATTATAAAAGGCGAACGGATTTAATCATCTACCCGAACAGACCAACCTTTCCTCGTCATCCATGGATAGAGTGGGCCCCCAAGGATGAAAAGGGTTCGACTTCTTCACTTCGGCAAACCGGATGAGGTCATCCATGAAATGCAGCGCATTGGTGTCGACCCCATCGGCATTGAGTCGATGCGGGAAAAGATATTCCATCTCAATCTGAAGATCGAGGGAATCGACTGCCGCCTGGCCAACGTGCTGAAACAAGAGATGGTCATACTGGGTGGTGATGTCGCCATGGATGAGAGGATCATCGATTGTAGCGTGGCCGCCACTGACCTCATCCTCATGGGTACCCAAAATCAGATAAAAGCCCTCACCGACAGACTTGAAAATCGCTTCAACGGCCTCCAGGGGGTAGCGCTCCGGATTCGAGAATGTCTGGAAAACCTGCAAGGCCCACCTCATAGGATTCGGTTTAAGAAGACTGTCCTAAACCTCGATGAGAGGACTCATCTCATGGGGATACTGAACGTTACGCCGGACTCTTTCTCCGACGGGGGAATGTTCCTCACCCCCGATAAAGCGATCTCTCATGGGATCGAATTGGCCTCTCAAGGAGCTGATATCATCGATATTGGAGGAGAATCGACAAGACCTGGAGCCAAACCACTGCCACAGGATGAAGAGTTGCGGAGGGTCATTCCGGTTATCGAGAGCCTTTCGGCAAAGGTCGACATCCCCATATCCATCGACACATATAAATCCTCCATCGCTGAGAAGGCCATCGAGTCCGGCGCGCAGATGATTAATGACATAAGCGGATTGAATTTCGATCCTAAAATGGGGGATATTGCAGCCAAATACGACGTTCCCATTGTACTAATGCATATCAAGGGGACCCCCGAAGTTATGCAATCGGACGTTCACTATAACTGTCTGCTCACGGAGATTATGGAGTACTTGGAGGAGAGTATTGAGATTGCTGACGAAGCGGGGATAGACGCAAGACAGATTATCGTCGATCCGGGAATTGGCTTCGGGAAAACGGTGCAACACAATCTGAGGATTATTCGCCACCTAGCCGAGTTCAAGAGCCTGGGCAAACCGATCATGCTAGGTGTCTCGAGGAAATCCTTCATTGGCAAGATTTTGGATGTCGAGGTAGGTCAAAGGATGGAGGGAACCCTGGCCTCCATTTCTGCAGCCGTCATGAACGGGGCTCATATCCTCAGGGT
Source organism: uncultured Syntrophobacterales bacterium (assembly GCA_964346945.1). Classification (GTDB taxonomy): domain Bacteria; phylum Desulfobacterota; class BSN033; order WVXP01. The sequence continues at coordinate 3,281 of CAYFXL010000128.1, read as the reverse complement.
CCACGATGTAGGTCCCGCAAAAAAGGCGGCACAAATAGTGGATGCCATCCTAAGAGAGTAGCCACGCCATGAGTATCGTGGAGATTTTGGCCAGTGTTCGATGGCAGGACATCCTAGATATCGCCATCGTCTCCGTGCTGATCTATTGGATCATCATTCTCATCAAGGGGACGAGGGCGGTTCAGATGATCTTCGGCCTCGCCTTGATCATCGTCGCCTTCATTATCTCCCGAAAGGGGGAACTGCTCACACTGCATTGGATCTTGAATACCTTTTTGAGCTCCATCATCCTCGTCATAATCGTTATCTTCCAGCATGACATTCGAAGGGCACTAACCACCTTTGGGAAGAATCCATTCTTCACCGGCGTCGACCGTGCAGAGGAATCCCAAGTCTTCGAGGAATTGATAATGGCCTCGGCCTCCTTGGGGAGCAAGAAAATCGGGGCCCTCATTGTCCTGGAAAGAAAGACCGGTCTCGGGGAATATATTGAAGGAGGGATAGACCTGGAGGCGAGGATATCCAAAGAGCTCATTGGAAGTATCTTCAATCCTCCGTCTCCCCTGCATGATGGAGCCATGATCATCCGTGGCGGGAAAATCGCCGCGGCAGGTTGTCTCCTCCCCATCAGTATGGATTCCCAGACCAAAACTGATATGGGAACAAGGCATCGTGCCGCTATTGGTTTGACGCGGGAAACCGACGCCGTTGCCATTGTTATTTCCGAGGAGACGGGAACTATCTCGCTGGCCCTCGACGGCAAAATCACCCGAAATTTGGATACGACCGCCCTGAGAAGAATCCTCGAGAGGTTATTACAGCGCAAAGCGTCCAGAGGGTTTCAACAATGAGGGGGAGGGATTCCTTGAAGGGCTTTTTCACCAAAAACCTGCCTTTGAAGCTCATCTCCATTTTTTTGGCAGTCATATTGTGGTATTTCGTAGTCAGCGAAAAGGGTGGAGAAACCGCCCTCTCCATCCCCGTAGATTTTCGCAACATTCCCCCCTCCCTGATCATCATCAAGAACCCGGTGGAATCCATTAGTATCCGAATAAGGGGGCCGATCACCTTATTGAGAGGATTATCCCCACGGGGGATAAGAGCCATTATCGACCTCTCCAATGCGAAGCTCGGGATTGCCGAATTCGTGATCAATCGCGAACAAATCACAGTTCCGAGGGGTGTCAGGGTAACCATGGTGAGCCCGGCATCAGTCATGCTGAGATTCGAAAGGCTCATAAGGAAAACCCTCCCGGTAGAAGCCATATTGGTTGGCAAACCCTTTGAGGGGCTCAAAATTACCGAAGTATGGGTTGATCCCCCTGCCATTGAAATAGTCGGTGCCCAAAATGAGTTGACGGGGTTAAAAAAGATCTTTACCGAAGAGATCGATATCTCCGGACTGAAAAAAGACTCAATAAAAAAGGCAGCTTTGAGGTTAGGGGAGTTACACATCAAATCCGTCAGCAGGGAAGAGGTAAAGGTGAACTTGAAATGTGCTAAAGTTCCCGATCAATAGGCGCCAGTGCGGAGGAGGAAATGCGTAAACTGTTTGGGACCGATGGCATCAGGGGTGTAGCCAACGTTGACCCCATGTCGGGCGAAATGGCAATGCAGCTCGGCAGGGCAACGGCCCATATCTTCAAAAACCGCGAGGGAAGACACAGAATCGTCATTGGAAAGGATACCCGACTTTCGGGATATATGTTGGAAACAGCACTGGCATCGGGTATCTGCTCCATGGGAGTCGATGTTTTACTGGTCGGCCCGCTCCCCACACCTGGCATAGCCTTCATTACCGCCAGCATGCGGGCAGACGCTGGAGTTGTGATATCCGCCTCTCACAATCCCTTTTACGACAACGGCATTAAAATCTTCTCAAGGGATGGTTTTAAACTTCCCGATGCCCTTGAGGCCAAGATCGAGGAACTCATCTTCTCCAACAGCATCGATTCCTTGCGGCCGACAGCCAGGGAGGTTGGAAAGGCTTACCGAATAGAGGACGCCGTTGGGAGATACGTGGTCTTCCTCAAAAATACCTTCCCCAATGATTTAACCCTCGATGGTCTGAAGATCGTCTTGGATTGTGCCAATGGAGCGGCCTACAAAGTGGCGCCCGCCGTATTTGAGGAATTGGGGGGAGAAGTTATCCCCATTGGGATTGAGCCCGACGGGGAAAATATCAACCTCGATTGCGGCTCGCTCTTCCCGGAAAGGGTCAGCGAACTGGTTGTCCGGGAAAAAGCCCATCTGGGGATGGCCTTGGACGGGGATGGTGACCGGGTAGTCTTCGTGGATCATAATGGGAAGATCGTTGATGGGGACCATATCATGACCATCTGTGCCATCGACATGGCCGATAGGGGAAGGCTCAAGAATAAGACCCTCGTTACCACGGTCATGAGCAATATGGGGCTTGATCTTTCCCTCGGCAAGCGGGGAATCCGAGTTGTCCGGACTGCCGTGGGGGATCGTTATGTAGTCGAGGGGATGGTGAGCGGGGGATATAATCTGGGGGGCGAACAATCCGGCCATACCATCTTTCTCGATCATAATACGACGGGAGACGGTATCCTCACCGCCCTTCAAGTGTTATCGATTATGGTGAGCAAACAGCGACAATTGGATGAACTTGCAAAATCAATGATCCCTCTCCCTCAAATACAGTTTAATACCAAAATCGATAGGGAAATCGATGTCCTGAGAATACCCAAAATTCGCCGAAAGATTAAAGCCATCGAGAGGGAACTGGGGATATCGGGAAGGATCCTTACCCGTTATTCGGGCACGGAACCTGTTTTGAGAATCATGCTGGAAGGTAGAGATGAGGATAAGATCACCCATATGGGCAGGGAACTAACGGACGCCATTGCGCAGGTGATGGAGAGGATGCGAGGAAACACAAATTCGCAAGGATGAGCGGTTCAGGGGGTAACCAGAGGAGGAGTCAATATCGATCATCTGACAGACAAGGAATCACAAGAACCTCTTGGATGCTGTAGACTTTACCATCTGGGTCTCGGCATTAATGCGGGCCTTTTTCTCAGCCATTTCAACCTCAGGCGCCTTGCCAAGATCAACCAGATTGAAGCGACCCCAATAGAGCACAGCATGGTTCCCTGGGCGGTCTTAGTTGGATTGGACAGGGCTGTTTGAGATATCATCGAACTGACAGATAGGCCCTGAGGGATATTCAATGATCTACGGAATCGGGATAGATATCGTCTCAATACGCCGTATTGAGAGAATGCTCGAAAGATGGGGTCCCTTTTTTACCCAGA
>CAYFXL010000127.1:0-8113 GCA_964346945.1 uncultured Syntrophobacterales bacterium | reverse complement strand
GGCTGGTTTCCGCCATCACCCCTCCCGTGGCCCTGGCCGCCTTCGCCGGGGCGGGGATTGCCGGTTCAAACCCCATGCAAACGGGTTTCTCCTCATTTCGGCTCGGCTTCGCCAAGTACATCATACCCATTGTCTTCGTCTATGTGCCCGGGATGGTGCTCGTGGGGGCACCTATAGATATTCTCCGATATATCCTCATGGCGTTTATCGGGATTTTCTCCCTCACCATCGCCACGGAAGGGTGGCTCTATCAGAGGGTGAACCTTATTTGGCGAATTATCATGATTCCCGTCTCCTTCATGCTCTTCATGCCGCAGTTGCGCTACAACATAGCGGGCATCGCTATACTGGCGGGTTTTATCATCTATGAGAAAACGAGGTCCAAAAAGGCTTAGAGGAGTTCAGATGAGCGGAAAATCTTCCATTCAGTGGGTCCTTTTGGGGTGTATCGTTCTCATGCTTGTGCTCTTGGAGGCCATCCATCTTCACGTCGGCTGGTATAACCTCTTCCTCGCGCTCTTGATCTCATCCGCATATGTCGTGATCCTCTGCGTATGGATCCTTGAAAGAGGGAAGAGGCCTTTGCACAACCAGGGATGCGGGCTAAGCGAGCATGATCATCATCGAAGAGGCAATCCTTAACTTGGTGGAAAGAGTGGACCGTCACGTAAAGGGTACATTGCCCAATGGGGTGCTGGGATGGGTTTTGGAAAGGGACAGATGAGCCCTTTTCTTGGAGAGGAGGGAATGATGATTTCTCATTGATGACGGCGCTCCAGTACTTGAGGACGACCGGCTGAGCAGGAAGCGATAATCCGGCATGGATGCACGTTTGGACTCCAACAATCTCCTCTCCACTTTCCCCTTAGCACCAATCCTTTTTTATTTCATCGTGGCTTCAATAACTCACGTCTAGCCCAGTTCCTAACAGAGGGGAGGAATGTGATGGGAAAAAGGAGTAGGAAGTCTAACCTCATCTCTTTCAGGGGGAAGTCCCCGATCGTGGAAGAGGGGGCATTCGTCGATCCTACCAGCAGGATCATGGGAGATGTGACTCTCAGATCCGGGGCCAGTGTTTGGCCTTTGGCTATTCTGCGGGCGGATAGCGAGGCCATCATCATCGAGGCCAATTCAGTCATTTTGGATAAGGCCTTGGTTGAGGCTCCCATGGGCCACAGGGTCCTCGTCGAGGGGGATGTGATCATCAGTCACGGGGCTATACTCCACGGGTGCACTATCCGAAGGGGAGCCCTCATCGGGATAGGGGCTATCGTCCTGGATGGAGCCGAGGTGGGACGGGATTCCATCATTGCCAGCGGGAGTGTAGTTCCACCGGGAACTCGGATACCGGAGGGATCATTGGCTATGGGAATTCCAGCCAAAGTAGTGAGGCCCCTGAACGAAAGCGAGATGGCAGCGAAAAAGGATCAGTTGGCGGAGGTCATGGAAAAATCAGAGCAATATCGGAAGATCTTTGGGTAGAGGGGGGATTCGATGGATATGGATCTCGAACTGGAAAGAGATCAAGGGGAATTCAGGAAAGGGGATGACGAGGATGAAGCAGATTACGCTCAGGAACAACGGAGTCCCCCACAGAATAAGGAACCTGCACGAGATTTCACAATGGAAGATTCCGCTGAAATTTATTAAAATGATACATATATCACCGAAAGCGCTCTCCTTCATCCCAGGCCGCGCTTCGGGGAGGATCTGAGGAAATGGGCTGGAAACGAATAAAGGCGATGCTTGCCCCGGGGAGGTACTATTTTTCGGGGAACGAGGCTGTGGCCGAAGGGGCCATCACGGTCGGGTGTCGTTTTTACGCGGGGTATCCCATAACACCGTCCTCGGAGATTATGGAGAGGATGGCCCATCGTCTCGGCGAGACCGGGGGCGTCTTCGTCCAGATGGAGGATGAGCTTTCCTCAATTGCGGCGGTTATCGGGGCCTCCTGGGCCGGGGCCAAGGCTATGACCGCCACATCAGGGCCTGGTTTCAGTCTCATGATGGAAAATATCGGTTATGCTGCCTTCACGGAGACGCCGTGTGTTATCGTCGATATTCAGCGGGCAGGGCCGGCGACCGGGCAGGCAACCCGGGTTGGAAGCGGCGATATCATGCAGGCCAAATGGGGATCCCATGGGGATTATCAAATCATTGCCATCTCCCCGTGGAGCGTCCAAGAGATGTACGATGGGACCATCCAAGCCTTCAATTTCGCAGAGCGCTACCGGGTTCCCACGTTTCTCCTCGGTGATGAGGCAGTAGGGCACCTGAGGGAAACTCTCGAGATCAAGCCGTGGATTAGGGCTTTCGATCGAAAGAAGTCCAAGGGGAAACCCCCCTTTGTGACCAAAAGTTCCCGTCAGATCCCCCCCATGCCTGCCTTCGGGGAGGGAGAAAGCCTCTTGGTAACGGGGTCCACTCATGATGGGGTTGGAATCCGGAGGACCGATGACCCCAAGGTCCACGCAAGGTTAGTGAAAAGGCTCAACGATAAAATCCTCCTGAACCAAGAGGATATTATTGACACCGAGGAATTCTTCTTAGATGATGCCACGGTGGCGGCGCTCTGTTATGGATTTACCGCCAGGAGCACTTTGACCGCTGTGAAGGAGCTGAGGGGAGAAGGCCATAAGGTGGGATTCATAAGGTTAAGAACCCTGTGGCCATTCGCGCACAAAGCGTTGGGCCAACTAAGTCAAGGGATGAAGAAGATCTTCGTCCCCGAGATGAACCGGGGCCAGGTGGCCGGGGAGGCCGTGAAATCCAGCCAGTGCGAGGTCGTATCCTTCTGCCAAACGAACGGGGAGATAATCAGGCCGGAAGTGATCCGAAAGGAGCTGATGAGGTTACTCTAATGGCGAGGGCGATGGAACAGTACCTGAGACCGGGGATTCCTACAACTCCCTTTTGCCCCGGGTGTGGCCATGGTATCCTCCTTGGCCTCATCTTGCGGTCCATCCAGGCGTTGGGTATCGACATTCGGGAGATGCTCTTCGTCTCGGGGATCGGCTGTGCTGCATGGATACCCAGCCCACATTTCAAGGCGGATACCCTCCATACCACCCATGGCAGGGCCATAGCCTTTGCCACCGGTGCAAAGCTCTATAATCCTCGGCTCAGGGTAATGGTAATCAGCGGCGACGGAGATCTCTCCTCCATCGGGGGAAATCACCTCATCCATGCCGCACGCCGGGACATTGACCTCAAGGTGGTCTGTGCGAACAACATGATTTATGGGATGACGGGGGGTCAGGTGGCGGCCACTACACCCGTGGGATCAACCACTTCAACAACCCCTCTTGGTAGTACCGAAAGGCCCTTCGACCTCTGCAGACTCGTCGAGGCGGCCGGAGGCAGGTACGTAGCCCGATATTCCGTCACGCAGCCGCTGGCCCTCATGGAATCCATCAAGAAATCCCTCTCCTTTATGGGATTTAGCTTCATAGAGGTATTATCTCCCTGCCCAATCCAATTCGGTTCGAAAAACCTCCTCGAATCGGCACCGAAGATGATGGAATGGTTGATGCAGACCTGCGTCCCGCGGGAGGAGGCAGAGGGACTGTCTCGCGCAGAGTTGGAGGGGAAGATCATCACTGGGGAGTGGGGCGATGTCGCGGTTCGTACAGGTTAGGTTCGCGGGGTATGGGGGCCAGGGGATCGTTTTGGCGGGATTGCTGCTGGGCCGGGCGGCCAGTATGGACGGCAGATTTGTGGCCGGATCAAACTCCTATGGTGTAGCGGCCAGAGGTGCTGCGTGTCGATCGGAGGTGGTCATTTCGGAGGACCCCATCGACTTTCCTCAGGTCAGGATTCCAGATGTCGTGGCAGTGATGTCCCAACGGGCCTATGACCTTTTTTGTCGCGATGTCGCCAAAGACGGCTTGATCTTCTACGATTCCCAGTTTATTGTTCCCCACCGGCGGAGAATTGCGGTCGATGTGCCGGCAACCGGAATGGCCCTCCAGGATATCGGGGACAAACGGGTAGCTAATGTAATCATGGTCGCCGCCGTGGTGGCTAAGACCGGGATCGTTTCACAAGGGGCCCTTCTCCGGGCAATTGAGGCAAGCGTCAAGGGCAGTCTTCTCGACCTCAATAAGAAGGCTGCTGAACTGGGCTTCCAGTGGAAAGGGAGCGGTAATGAAGGGTAAAGTCAAGGAACTTCCCCCCATGGTTGCGGGAAGGACTCATCGGCCCGTCATCGACCCTCTTCGATGTGGGATATGCTCAGTGTGCCAGCGGGGGTGCCCTGGTGAAGTCTTGCGGGAATACAGCATGGAAGAGGGGAGCCTTCGGGGAGAGATTTACCGGAATAGGGAGCCAGGTTCAGTTCGTGCCGAGGGAGAATGCCTCCCGCCCCCTCCATGCCAACATGCCTGTCCCCTTGGCCAGGATGTCAGGGGATATATTGATGGGATTGCTGCCGGAAAGCTCGAGGAAGCCTTGGCTATCGTGCGGGAATCAAACCCCCTCCCCTCTGTATGTGGATTCATCTGCTCCCGTCCCTGCGAAGAGGCATGTTTAAGGGCATGGGTCGATGATCCCCTTTCCATCAGGGCCCTGAAACGATACCTCGTGGAGCACCCCTCGGTGAAAGGGCCAGCGCCGCTGTCCTCTCCGCGAAGGATGGGGAGGGACATTTCCATCATCGGGTCGGGGCCGGCCGGTTTGACGGCAGCCCATGAGTTGGCCCGCATGGGATATGGGGTCAGGATCTTCGAGGATCATCCACGGGCCGGGGGGATGTTAGCCATGGGTATCCCGCCCTTTCGCCTCCCCAGGGAGGCCGTCGAGAGGGATATCGGTTATATCGAAGCCATGGGGGTAGAGATCAAAACCAATTGCCGTGTTGGAGGTAGCGATTCCTGGAAGGGCATTCTCGATAATTCCGAGGCCGTTATCCTGGCCGCTGGTGCACAGCATTCCCTCAAAATGGGGGTCGAGGGGGAGGATGGATTGGAGGGGTATTTTGACTGTCTCTCCCTCTTGAGGGAATTCAGTTTGGGTCGCTCCTTCGATTTGGGAAAGAGGGTAATCGTTGTGGGGGGAGGATATGCCGCCCTGGATGTTGCCCGCACGGCCCTGAGAACGGGATCCCAAAAGGTGACCATTCTCTATAGGAGGGCTTTGGAGGATATGCCCGCGGGTCAGAGGGAAGTGGAAGAGGCCCTCGAGGAGGGGGTTGAGGTCCAAGATCAGTCGCTGCCCACCGCGGTCTTGAACCGCCGAGGAAGGGTGAATGGGGTGAGGTGCGTGCACACCAAAATGGGAGGACGCAAAAAAGGTGGAAGGAGGCCCTTCGTGGTCATCGAGGGAACCGAGTTCGAGGTGGAGGCCGATTCCATTATCGCTGCTGTAGGTCAAGAACCTGACCTATCGTGGCTGCCTGGTGATTACCCTTTGGGAATGGCAAGACGAAATACCCTGAGCGTAAACGAGGAATTGGCGACGACCCGAGAGGGAGTCTTCGCTGCTGGGGATTTGGTCACCGGGCCCTCCTCGGTCGTGGACGCCATGGCTTCCGGGAAAAAGGCCGCCCAGTCGGTTCATCGATACCTCACGAGCAGGGGATCGGAGTGATGATTTCCAAGGCCTGCGAGCTCAAGAGGAAAAGGAAGGTCAGAAGCCCTTCCCTTCCCATTCAAAAAAGAAGGAAGGACTTTGACCTGGTGGAGGAAGGGCTCTCTGAGGGCGAGGCCGTTTCCGAGGCTTCCCGATGTCTGGGAACGCTCTCCTGCCAGAGTTGCGATCTCTGCACGCTCCTCTGTCCGGATCTATGCATTACGAGGAACGAGGTGACGGGGCAGGTGGAGATTGACTACGATTACTGCAAGGGGTGCGGTATCTGTGCCGGCGTTTGCCCCAAGAAGGCCATAGAAATGGTCCAGGAATAGGGGGGGCAGGAGTTGCCAGCCTGCTTTCGACCGTGGGGCAAGGCATTGAATAGACTTACCTGAGAGTTACCTGGGTCAGCCGCTTCTCCAGAATGGGAATGAGCTTCGGGTCGAGGAGGAATTTCGCTAACTTATCCAAATCCCCCCTCCGCTTACGATGGCGGCTCTCCAGGGCCTTTTCGTGCGGTTCCTTGAGCTCTCGAGCCAGGTCGGCCTTCCGAGCCTCGAAGTCCAGGTCGGACAGTTCCCGAGCCCTTTTCAAGATATTGGCAACTCGCCTCTCCTCTTCCACCCTCTCCTCGTCCGAGAAGAGGCCCACTCGCCGTTCGACCCTTTCGATAAGACGCCTGATGAGGAGGGGATTTCGCCTTTGGTAGACATCCTCATCCATCTGCCTCACCCGCGTCAGGAACCTCTCTCCCATTCGGGTGTCACCGGAGGCCTGGCCGATACGAACCGGATTTCGGGTGGCCTGAGGAGGGACAACACAGGGCTTGAACTCGTCGATTAGCGCCAGCTGGTTTTCATTGAGGACCCTTCTCATCTCATCCCCGTATGGCACAAACGCACCGTGGAACTCCTCCTTCAAGTCCTCTCCCCTCTTCTTCGCTTGAAGGAATTTTCGGATGAGCCCTTGATCGATCTCCTCATTTCGCCCCAAGACTTCCCTCAATTGAATCAGGATCTCCTCCATCTGGCGGGCCTGAGTTACGGCCTTCGATTGGTACTCTCCCTTTATCCCCTCGACTTCTCTTAGAATTTTCAACATCTGAGTTATCTGTTCAGGGGAAAGGTGAAGCCCATTGATGAGGTTCAGGAGGTTGATCTCCCTGCGAAGATCGTAAACCCCGGCAAAGAGATCCCTCATCTCAAGATCCTTTGCACAATGACCCTTTTGGGTCAAAAGCAACGGTAGGAGAGTGAACAAGGTGCCGAGGAAGGTGGCCAATACGAGTCGAATCTTCTTCATCGTAGGGTCCTCCCCATTGTGTGGTTACCCATTAGACACATTTTCCCGCGGGAAAGTTTAAAGACGCCAGTTTTTGCGTTTGACTTCTCGAAAACAATTCAATAATATGAATGGTGCAGTGACTGGAGTTTCCCGACTTTTCGGACGGGGTGTTTTTACCCTATTGATTGTGAAGGAGATTGTATTTCTCATAAGCGAACACCGTTGTCCCTTCGGTTGCTCGTAGCTCCCTGCCCAAATTCCCTTTCGCTGCTGAAAAGAATTGTGGACCATTCCGGAGTTCGCTTCACTAAGAATGGTCAGCCACAATTCTTTGCTGTTCGCTCCAGGGAACCGGGGCTGCTGCCGACATCGATCTGGCCCTTCCCCAGCAAAGTTCGCTCATGCAGAGCGGTGTTCCCTAGAGACTCATGAAACTCCAATGCAGTGAGCCTTCGTGATGTTTCCATGAAACTCCAAATCTATCGTAACAGGAGGTGATTCCCCATGAAGTCAAACCTTACCGTGCTGTTCGTAACATTGTTAAGCTTTCACGTAGTAATGATACCGGTGCCCTTAGCCCAGGCTGATGTGGTCGACGTCCTTGGCCTATGGAGCGGCGGTGAACTCAGGGATTTCCAGGACGTCGTGTCCCCATGGGAGCAAAGGACCGGCCATACCATGGCCTTTGTTTCCACCCGCGATCTGAATGCCGTTCTCACCACCCGCCTCAAGGCAGGTGATCCTCCCGAGGTAGCTATTCTGCCTAATCCGGGCTTCATGCATGAACTTGCGAAGGATGGCAAACTGGTCGCATTGGACACGATCCTGGACATGAACCGGATTAGGATGGATTACACACGTGCCTGGCTTGACCTAGGGAGTTATGGGGGGAAGCTCCATGCGATTTTCTATAAGGCCTCGAGCAAAGGAACCATCTGGTATAGTCCCAAAAATTTCAAGGCCAAGGGCTATTCCGTGCCGAAAACCTGGGAGGAAATGATGGCGCTTGCAGATTCGATTGTCTCGCAGGGTGGGACGCCCTTTGTCATAGGTGCGGAAAGTGGCGCTGCAACAGGTTGGCCGCTCACGGACTGGATCGAGATTATTTTGCTCAACCAGGCCGGCCCTGAGATCTACGATAAGTGGGTAGACCATGAGATTTCGTGGACAGCCCCGGCCATCAGGAGGGCATTCGAAACCTTGGGGAGGATTGTCCATACCCCGAAGTATGCGTATGGTGGACCAGCAGGTGTGCTGGCGA
>CAYFXL010000126.1:0-8298 GCA_964346945.1 uncultured Syntrophobacterales bacterium | reverse complement strand
GCCTTCGATATCTATGGGGGAACCTTCAACTTCTTCGCCAACGTGCTGCCCCGATATGGTGTGACCGTTGATCTGATAGAGACTACAGATCCGGGGAGACTGGCCGAATCGATCAGGCCCAACACAAAGGTTATCTTCTTCGAATCACCGACCAATCCCCTCTTGAAGCTGATGGATATCCGCGAAATGGCCAGGATTGGAAAAGAACGGGGGATCCCGACATTCATTGACAACACCTTCGCCACACCGTTAAACCAGAAGCCCATAGAAATGGGAATTGACCTGGTTATGCATAGCGCCACCAAGTATCTGGGAGGACACAGCGACCTCATCGGAGGCGTCGTCGCCGGGGGAGAGGAACTGATGCGAAAGGTCATGTCCTCCCGATATGTATTCGGTGGCATTCCCGACCCTCAATCCGCATGGTTATTGATGCGGGGTGTCAAGACCTTGAAGGTCCGAATGGAAGCCCACAACCAAAACGGGATGCAAGTCGCCCGATTCCTTGAAGACCATCCCCGTGTCGGACGGGTCTACTACCCAGGCCTGAAGAGTCATCCCCAACACGAGCTCGCAAAGAGCCAGATGAAGGGGTTCGGCGGTATGGTGAGCTTTGAGATAGAGGGGGGAGATGATGCCCTCGCTCAATTCCTGAGGAAGCTCCGAATATCCTTCCTCGCCGTAAGCCTCGGTGGTATCGAGTCGCTCATTGGTCCCCACGCATTGACAACCCACCGGAGACTTTCCAAGTCCGAAAGGATCAGGGCGGGTATAACGGATAACCTCCTCCGGCTTTCGGTAGGCATTGAGGACGCTCAGGACCTCATCGACGATTTCGACCAGGCCCTGAACTCCATCGCCTGAGGAGTACCAGCGCATAGTCCCGTTCGGGCAGATGAAGGCCTTCTCGTCATCATCCCGTGGACGCGAATCAAGGCCTTTCACAATGAGAAAGGCGGCCACGGAACGCGTCAATTTCCGATTTCCCGCCTCACCTCTCCCAGAATCCGCTCCATGACATCGCCTGCGGACCCATTAATGACCGCATCGGCATACCCATCGCACGGGGTGGGATCTCGATTGATAATGACTAATTGGGCCCCTCCCTCTTTCGCTCTGAGGGGCATGGAGGCCGCCGGTTGAACGACCAGCGAGGACCCTACGACGATGAACAGGTCGGAACCGAAGGACCGCTCATAGGCCAGAGCAGTCTCCCTCTCGGGCATGGCCTGTCCAAAGGAGATGGTATCCGGCTTGAGCAAACCTCCACAATCGTCGCAACGGGGGACTCTTAAGCCTTTACGCACTCTCTCCTGAACCTCATCGCGATCATAGTTCTTCCCGCAGTTCAGGCATGAGACCGAAAGGGCTGTTCCATGGAGCTCAATGATCTTCGCCGGCGAGTTTCCAGCCTTATGGTGAAGCCCATCGATATTCTGCGTGATGATGCATTCCAGTTTGTCGAGCTTTTCCAATTCCGCGATGGCGAGATGAACCCGGTTTGGTCTGGCTTTCTTGAGGCACCCATAGACTTCGGTACTCATGACCCAGTACTTCTCCCGGGCTTCCTCGCTCGTCAAGAATCTTTGGAAGTAAAAATCCTCAGGGTCGTACTTGTCCCAAATTCCCCCAGGACTTCTAAAATCCGCAATCCCCGACTCGGTGCTTGCACCCGCCCCCGTGAAGACCACGATCCTGTTCGAGCACACGATGAGTTTCGAAACGGTTTCGATTTCCCCTACCCTTTTACTGAAATGCTGTGGACCATGTCCAACCATTGCCGTGTCCTCTTTGCTCATTGCTCAAAGGTATCTCTGACGTAGCCCCACTTGCTGAATCCCTCATCGGTCTTGTATTTTGCCCTGGGTCCCCCGTCAGTTGCCGAAGCAGGCCCTTCGATGGTCCGGGGATCCAAGGGCTCCTTTGGAAGGGGATAATAATACGCCTTCTTTGGACAGCAGTATAGCGGCAATGACGACTGAATTTCAATGTGGAATTGCTTCCATAGCGCTAAAAGCGGAGTATCCGTTCCAATCCTTCGGAGTTTCCCCAGACGTTTCGTTGGCTTCCGGAACATTTTCCTTTCCTTTTTGAGGCAATTGTCATATGATAACGGAAACAGAAGCCATGAAATCGTATGAAGGCCGGTGATATGGAATCCGCACTGAAGAGGTGTCCCCTCTTTTCGGGTTTAGACGACGGGGATTTGAGCGAACTCGAGAGTATTTCGGCATCAAAGACATATCCCAAGGGGACTCTCATCTTCTCAGATGATGAGGAAGCGAAGGGGTTTTTCGTCGTCCTTTCGGGCAGGGTGAAGGTCTATAAGCTCTCACCCGAGGGAAAGGAGCAGATCCTTCACATCATTGCGCCTGGGGAGACCTTCGCCGAGGCATCGCTCTTTGCGGGCTCCACGTACCCCGCATTTGCCGAATCCCTCGCCCAAACCCGGGTTCTGTATTTCTCCAAGGAAAGCTTCCTCAACTTCATCCGAGAAAATCCTCAGATCAGCTTGAACATGATTGCCAGCCTCTCCCAGTGGTTGAGGAAATTTGTTAGCTTGGTTGAGGAACTATCCCTCAAGGACGTCTCCGCTAGGCTCTCCAAATACCTACTAGATCTTTCCTCGCATTCGGGCCGATGCTCAGAAAGCGGAATCGAATTTGAACTCGATATCAACAAAGGCCAATTGGCCTCTCAACTGGGGACCATCAGCGAAACCCTTTCCCGTGCACTGAGAAAACTGCGGGACAGGAGGATTATCAAGGTCGAGGGAAAGAAGATTACTATCCTCCAAAAGGAGATCCTTGAGGAAATCTCCTCGGGTATCCCCTCGTGACTTTCCCGCCTCGTGAGTTTTCATTCCTCTCGTCGCTTCCATTCCCGACTGGTAAACAGGGATCATGTGTATTCTGTCCTTCAGCAAGGGAAGGAATATCTATGGAAAGATTGAGGAAAGGAACAGGAAATTAGAGGTGAAACTTGGAGATTAGGTTGGTAAGCTTAAGCCATGGAGAAAGGGATCTTTTTTCAGCAATTTTCAGACATCTTTTCCCTCCCTGAGGATTGACCGTTCTATGCCCCTCTTCTTTTTCCGACTCCCCTCCTTCCCGAAGACATCTACATTTCTCCGCAGGGCTTTTCTGGCTTCGTCGAAGTTTATTTCTGGAGCGATCTGCCGGAAGTAGTGCTTCATCTCCTTTTAGGTTGCCCTGCGATGCCTGCTTGAACGATGAACATCACCGATGTTCCATTCCCATTCGGGTCAGGCGGGAAGAAGATGAGAGTATTCCCCCCCAGGAAAATAGTATAATCCCTGTTTCCCCGCCATTCCCATGCCATTCCCCCTTGCGCGTGTATCGGACGAGTTGCTTTATCCTCGTAATTGCAGAGGATAAAAAAACACCTAAAATTGACCTAAATCAAACCAACAAGAGGGGGAAAGGGATATTTTTATCTCATAAAGGAGGATGAGAAGAGATGGATAGATATGCCAGGTGTTTCGTTAGGGGAAGCCTTATCTATCTCGGCATCGGGGTAATACTCGGTGTTATGATGGTTGCCCATGGGGAGTGGATCACTCTCTTGGGTAGGGTCCATACCCACCTCAACCTGGTGGGATTTGTCTCCTTCATGATATTCGGTGTCGGCTACCACATCCTTCCCCGCTTCACGGGAAGGCCGCTGTACAGCGCCAAGCTGGCGGAGCTCCATCTCTGGTTGGCCAACATCGGGCTCATCGGGACGTGCATCTTCTGGATTTTCGATGCGGGCTATGAGCGATATACCTTTGAGTTTTTGGTGGCACTCTTCTCCACTATTCTGGGGATTTCCATGATGATCTTTATCTACAACATGTGGAGAAGCCTCATTCCCTTACCCCAGGGAGAATAAATCAAGTCCTGTCTTCTATTCAAGGAGGAGGTTAAGGAAAATGGGCGGCAATGATAAATACACCAAGGATACCATCATCGGCGACGTTATCAAGGATAACCCGAAAGCCACGAAGGTCATCGAAAAGTACTTCGGGCAGGGATGTTTCACCTGCCCGGGGATGAACATGGAGTCCATCTCCTTCGGCGCCATGATGCATAATATCGATCCGGATACCATTGTCAAAGAGCTCAATGAATTGGAGTAATTTCACGCCATGACGAATAGGGGGATCTTGGAGGAGACCGTTCAGCTCATCCGGAGGCGGATGGGCGGAAAACTGGCTTCTCTCGCGGTAGATGAGTGCCAGGTGGGAGTGTTCTTCACGGGGGTGAGGTTGGAAAGCGGCCATTCAGGTGTTGCCTTCACCCCTGTCAGGGAGATCCCGGAGGCCGTGTGCTGTCCGAGTTCGGCGGCACGAATGCCCGATGCGGGGAATCTGACCCGGAAGGGGATGGAGGAGTTTCTCGCTTACGCATTGAGCCCCAATCCCATCAAGAGCGCCATCGGGGTTGCTGCCCTCAATGCTCTGTCTCACTACCTGCTGGAAAAGGGTCTCGGGAAGAACTACGAATTACAGTATGATCGCGACGGCCTCGCCTCCATGGAAATAAACCCCCTGGAGACGGTCAGTCTCGTGGGAGCTTTCACCCCATATATTCGAAGGTTCAAAACATCGGGAAACCGATTTTTCATCATCGAGAAGACCCCCGAACCCCTGAGGCCAGAGGAGATGGAATATTACAGACCACCGAGCCAAGCCCCCCATGCTCTTTCGGAGTCCGACGTGGTTATCATCACGGGCTCAGCTATTGTAAACCATACCATCGATGGAGTCTTGAATCAGACAACCCGGACTCCCGGGTAGGTATCATCGACCCGACTGCCAGCATGCTTCCCGACGTGTTTTTCAAAGGGGGTGTGGACATCATGGCAGGAATGAGGATAACCGATTCCGACTCGATGCTGCGGATACTGGGGGAAGGGGGATCGGGCTACCATCTCTTCAATACCTGTGCTCAAAGGGTGGTCTTTGTCAAAAATGATGGAGGAAAACCATGGAGGTGAAGAATATCGCCGAGTTGATGGAGTTCTCGAAGGAAAACTTCGTGCCCAAACAGGTTCATGTGGGAGAGAAATCGGTGGTGATGCTCCTCTGTTTCGATGCCAAGCAGGAGATGCCCGTTCACCCACATCCGGGGGCAGTGGAAATGGTTATTTACGGCCTGAAGGGACGGGGAAAACTCGTCATGGGTGATGAGGAGAGGGAATTCAACGAAGGCTCCATCGCCTTCTGCAAGGGCGAGGTGCCCATTAGCCCTCGGAACCCGGGTGACGGTCAATTTGCAGTGCTGGTGACCATGGTTCTCAAGAGGGGCAAATCTTGAATGAGAGATTATGGCGAAAGGGTGGAGTGAGATGGAAGAGCGAAAGTCAAACAACGCATGCCTTCACTGTGGATCTACGAGTGATCGCGCTGTCCTCCTCCAATGCGAGGATAAAGGTGAGCTCAAATGGGTCTGCGTCAGATGCCTCCCCATCCTCATCCATGGTGGCCATTAAGACCGGCCGCATTTTTTGAACAGAACCTGCCCTTTTAATCCAAGGGCACAAAAGGCTCATGGGTTTTCATAAAAACCCTTCGGTACAGGGAAACATGAGCAAGGAGGAAAGAGTCATGAGAGAAGAAGTGGAGAAAGCTCTGGAGAGTATCAGGCCAGCGCTCCAAGCCGATGGAGGCGATATCGAGCTTGTCAATGTGGGGGAAGATGGAATCGTCGAGGTAAGGCTCACGGGGGCCTGCGGTGGATGTCCCATGTCGCAGATGACCTTAAAGATGGGCGTGGAGAAAACCCTCAAGCAAATCGTTCCCCAGGTGAAGAGCGTTGTAACAGTGTGATCGCGGCTTACCGAGAAGGAATCCCGAGGTCGTTGCTCCGTTCCTGGGGATCTCGGTAGGCCCGTGCGTCAGTTACAATCCGAATAACCGCAAGAACATTTGACGCATCCTTCCTCGTACCGAAGCTGGCCACCGCAGTCGGGACAGGCCCCCCGGAGCTGGATTTCCCCGGCACTATTGAAGAATGGTATCGCCTGTTTTGGCCCGCTGTTCACAACGCTTGGTCGATGGAAGGTATAGGATTCGATGGCCTTGGCGATAGCATCCGAACACGAGAGAGTTTTGCCCCCCTGATGCCATACCGGAAGATGGCAGCTTATGCCCTTGAGTTGGCGAATTACGGATGAAGGCTTGATCCCTGAACGCAGGGCCAGAGACACGAGGCGACCGATAGCCTCCGATTGTGATGCCCCGCATCCCCCCGCTTTTCCCATCTGGTTAAAGATCTCGAAAAGGCGCCCCTCTTCATCCTCATTGATGGTCACGTACAGGGTCCCACATCCCGTCTTCATCTTTCGGGTCATTCCGAACGTCACCTCACCCCTTGGGCGTGGCTCCCTCTCCTGAGTCCCGACTTCCTCCCCTTCAGTTCCGTGCTCTTTTGTCAGGACCTGGGAGCTGCGGCTTCTATCCCGGTAGATGGTCACCCCTTTGCATCCCAGTTGAAAAGCCAATCGATAAACCTCTTGAACGTCATCCGTGGTGGCTTCATGGGGAAGGTTAACGGTCTTGGACACCGCATTGTCAGTATATCTCTGAAAGGCCGCCTGCATCCGTATGTGATATTCGGGGGAGATCTGATGGGCCGTGACGAAAAGCCGTTTCATTTCCTCGGGAACACCATCTATATTTTCCAGCCCCCCGTTTTGTGCGACCTCCTGGATGAGCTCTTCCGAGTAAAACCCCTCTCTCTTGGCGATCTCCGAGAAGAGGGGATTCACTTCGGTGAGTTCCGTCCCATCCAGTACGTTCCGGGAGAAAGCCAGGGCAAAGATGGGCTCAATGCCTGAGGAAACACCAGAGATGATGGAGAGGCTCCCCGTGGGGGCGATGGTGGTAACGGTGGCATTCCTCATGCTGTCCCATTGCCCTTCAAGTAAGCTCCCTTCAAAATGTGGAAAGGGACCTCGTTGGAGGGCCAAATCCCGGGAGGCCTGCCGTGCCTTGCTCTGGATAAATTCCATAACCGTTTCCGCCATCTCGATGGCCTGGGGAGAATCATAGGGGATTCCCAATTTGATGAGCATGTCGGCAAACCCCATCACGCCCAGACCGATTTTACGGTTTCCCTTTGTCATGGATTCGATCTGGGGAAGGGGGTAACAGTTCATGTCAATCACGTTGTCCAGGAAATGGATACCGGCTTGAACGGTACCCTCCAATCTCTCCCAATCCACTGCTCCATCTCGGACCATGTTAGAGAGGTTAACGGAACCCAGATTGCAGGATTCAAAGGGCAGAAGGGGCTGTTCACCGCAGGGATTGGTGCTCTCAATCTCCCCCAATGCAGGGGTGGGATTATCCCGATTGATGCGATCGAGGAAGAGAACCCCCGGTTCACCATTCTTCCAAGCACTGGCCACAATTCTGTCAAAAACCTTTCGAGCCTCGAGACTTCGGACCTTTTGCCCCGTTCGCGGATTGATCAGGGAATACGTCTTGTTATCCTCCACGGCCCTCATAAAAACCTCGGTGACCGCCACCGATAAGTTAAAATTATTGAACGCATGATCCCTTTCCTTGCAGCCTATGAAGTTCAGTATATCCGGATGATCAACCCTCAGAATGCCCATATTGGCCCCACGCCGCATCCCGCCCTGTTTTACCGTCTCCGTAGCCGTATCGAAAACCGCCATAAAGGAGAGGGGACCGCTGGAGATGCCCTCGGTCGATTTCACCGGATCGTTCTTGGGCCGAATCCTGGAGAAGGAAAAACCCGTCCCTCCCCCGCTCTTATGGATGAGGGCCGCCTGTTTGACCGCCTCGAAGATCTCGTCCAGGGAATCTCCCACTGGCAAGACGAAGCAGGCGGATAACTGCTGGAGTTCTCGCCCAGCGTTCATCAGGGTAGGGGAGGTGGGGAGAAAATCGAGGGATGATAGAAGGGAATAAAATTTTTCCTCAGTTTGACCCGGCTCGGCCTGGGGATCGTATATGAGATCTCCCTGGGCGATATTATTGGCTACCCGACGGAACAGATCCTCGGGCGCCTCGGCTACATTTCCTCCTGTCTCCTTCTTGAGATATCGCTTTTGGAGCACAACCATCGCGTTCTCGGTCAAGGTCGGCTGTAGGCCCATCTTTCCCTCCTTTTCTTTTTCCCCCACATGTAGTTCGGGTCAAGACCACAATTACAATATATAGGGGATTTAAGGGTACTCTGTCAAGAGTATTTTTGCATGACTTATGTAAAATTGCTCCATAATTCTCATCTATCTCGCTTTCATACCACCGGTATGAACCTC
>CAYFXL010000125.1:0-8337 GCA_964346945.1 uncultured Syntrophobacterales bacterium | reverse complement strand
CCAAAATCGGACTGACGGTGACGGAGATGTTGAAGGCGGTTGGAACGGGAGAGGTTAAGGCCATGTTCATCCTGGGAGAAAACCCCATGCTGAGCGATCCCGATATAAGACATGTGGAGGAATGCCTTAAGTCCCTAGATTTCTTGGCTGTTCAGGATATCTTCATGTCGGAGACTGCCATATTGGCGGACGTGGTTCTTCCAGGGGCGTCGTTTGCAGAAAAAGACGGGACCTTCACCAATACCGAAAGGAAGGTCAAGCGGGTCCGAAGGGCCATTGAGCCAATAGGGGATTCTCGGCAGGATTGGGAGATTATATGCGACCTATCAACCCGGATGGGCTACGAGATGAGCTACGATGATCCCTCCCAAATTCAGGAGGAGATCGCACGGGTCACCCCAAGCTACGGCGGCATACACTATGATCGGATCGAGAAAGACGGGTTACACTGGCCTTGTCCAAACCGGGACCATCCGGGGACGCCCTATTTACATAGGGACCGGTTTTCTCGAGGCCTCGGTTTGTTCCATGCCATCGAGTACCTACCCCCGGAGGAGCTGCCGGATAAGGATTATCCCTATATGTTGACCACGGGGAGGATTTATGTCCACTATCATACCGGAACTATGAGCCGCCGATCTCCCTCCTTACATAAAGAGGTGCAAGAAGGATATGTGGAGGTCAACTCCCGCGAGGCGGAGAAATTGGGGGTTACCCAGGGGGAGAGAATTAAGATTCTCTCCAGAAGAGGGGAGATCGAGGTTAAGGTGGACCTCAGCGACCGGGTGGAGCACAACACCATTTTCATTCCCTTCCATTTTGCCGAGAGCGCTGCCAATGTGCTAACCAATCCAGCTTTGGACCCCATCGCCAAGATACCGGAATACAAGGTATGCGCTGTACGGATCGAAAAAATCGGTTAAGAACTGCTCACCATTAGGCTGCGGGGAAATTCGAATCATGACCTGAGGTTTCTGCTGTTCCCTGGGGGTATTTTTCCCTTGACAAACGGGGGCCAACTTTGTATGTTTGACCGAAAAAAAGAAACTTTTCACAAAATTATGGCCGCTTTCGTTCGAGGGGGGATCGATGCTGATCGAATACTTGCCGCTCCTCATCTTTGTCGGAATTGCCGGTGCCTTTGGCGTTTTTGTCGTGATCGCCTCATACCTCGTTGGTCAACACAAACCGACTCCCACCAAGATGGCCCCCTACGAGTGCGGAGTAACGACCGTTGGTTCCTCAAGGCGGCGAATCCCCATTCGCTACTATCTTGTGGCCATGCTTTTTCTCTTGTTTGATATCGAGATTGTGTTTCTCTATCCCTGGGCCGTCGTCTTTCGGGACTTGAAGGGTGCATTGGGTATACTCATCTTCCTGGAAATGCTCGTTTTCGTTGGGATTCTAATCGTGGCATACGTCTACCTATGGAAAAGGGGAGCACTGGAATGGGAATAGAGGTCTATTTGGGTAATACCGTTTTGATGAGGGGGCTCGATGCTCTGGTCAACTGGGGACGGAGGTCCTCCCTGTGGCCGGTTACCATGGGGCTTGCCTGCTGCGCCATTGAGATGATGGTTTCTGCAGCCTCGTGGGATATTGCCAGGTTCGGTTCGGAGATTTTCCGACCTTCACCCCGCCAGGCGGATCTCATGATCGTTGCGGGTACACTGACCAAGAGGATGGCTCCCATGGTAAAGAGAATCTGGGAGCAGATGCCTGAACCGAAGTGGGTGATCGCATACGGTGCCTGCGCCTGTTCAGGGGGAATATTCAAGACCTATAGCGTAGTCCAGGGGGTTGATGAGATACTGCCGGTGGATGTCTACGTTCCCGGGTGCCCTCCGAGACCAGAGGCACTCCAGCGGGCTCTGATGGAGATTCAGGAGAAAATCAAAACGGAATCCTTGCTCGATCGGAAAGACGTGAAGAGTTTTTTGGATTCCCCATCATTCTAATCCTAATCCCCTCAGGGGAACGTACGGGGTTGGATTTTCCCGGCAGGATCGGATCCAACAAACCTCTTGCAACGGGAGATTATTTATTTCCGGGAGGGCAAACCTAGAGGCTCAGGCTCCCTGATTGGTGGATCCATGATGGAAAGAGCATTGATTGAGAAGGTGAAGGAGAGGTTTCCATCTGAGGTACTCGATACCCGGGAGTTTCAGGAAGAGGTCACCCTCGTCGTCGGAAAGGATGCCGTTGTCGAGGTAATCCGATTTCTCCATGATGAGCTCGCCTTCGATATGCTTAAGGATCTTTGCGGGGTGGATCATTATCCGAACCATCCACGATTCGAAGTGGTTTATCATATCTACTCATTGGAGCGTAACCAGCGGGTGAGGGTTAAGGCTTCCCTGGAGGAGGGGGAGACGATTTCGAGCGTTGAATCAATCTGGAAAGGGGCGAACTGGTACGAGCGGGAGGCCTTTGACCTCTTTGGTATTGTCTTTGAGAGCCATTCCAATCTGAAGAGGATTCTCCTTTGGGACGAATTTGATGGGCACCCCCTGAGGAAAGACTTTCCTACCGAGGGAAGGGATTTTGAAGAACCGACGATTCCCGAAGGTTAAGGGTCCTTTGCCACTTCTTTTGTGAGGTGGACGCGGATGAGGCGAGGGGGATGTGCACAGGGGTCGGGAAGGAAATATCCATAACGGGTCCACACAGGAGTAGTGAGAATGCTTGAAGAGAGAACAATGGCCCTCGATATGGGTATGACCCTCAACATGGGTCCCCAGCACCCGGCGACCCATGGCGTTTTGCGTCTCATTCTGGAGCTGGAGGGGGAGATCGTTCGGAAGGTCACCCCTGTGCTCGGTCATCTTCATCGGGGAATCGAGAAATTGGCCGAGGTCAAAACCTACCACCAATGTATCCCCCTGACGGACAGGATGGATTACGTCAATGCCATGGGGCATAACCTGGGCTACGTCCTTGCCGTCGAGAAGCTCCTGGGCATTGAGATTCCCAAGCGGGCTCAATACATTCGGGTGATGTTGACGGAACTTCAGCGGATTGCCTCTCATCTCATCTGGCTGGGAACCCATGTTCTCGACTTGGGGGCCACAACGCCAATCATGTATTGCTTCAGGGAGAGGGAGTCCATCATGAGGATCTTTGAGGAGGTGGCCGGCGGTCGACTCACTCCCTCCTACTTCCGAATAGGTGGGCTTCCAAGGGATCTCCCCGACGAAACCATCGCCCACGTAAGAACGTTTATCGAGGATTTTCCCAAGAGGGTCGATGAATATGAGACACTTTTGACAAACAACGTCATTTTTCAACGTCGCACCAAGGGTATTGGTATATTATCCGCTGAAGATGCCATCGATTTTTGCGTAACAGGCCCCATCCTTCGGGGTTCGGGGGTTTCGTATGATGTGAGAAAGGCGATTCCATACAGCCATTACGATGACTTCGATTTTGAGGTTCCCGTTGGTGAGAACGGGGATGTCTTTGACCGGTACCTTGTCCGCATGGAGGAGATGCGCCAGTCCAGAAGAATCGTTGAGCAGGTGATCGAGAACCTCCCTGAAGGTCCCATAAAGGCGGATGCTCCAGGTATTGTCTTGCCGGACAAAGAGGATGTGGAGACCAGGATGGACGCGCTCATTCGTCAATTCAAGATCGGGGCTGAAGGGTTTAAGACACCCGAGGGGGAGGTTTTCCAGAGTGTTGAGGCCTCAAAGGGGGAGTTGAGTTACTACATCGTCAGTGATGGTGGTAACAAGCCGTTTCGGTTGAGGGTGAGGGCACCGAGCTTTGCCAACCTGAGCGTGCTACCCACAATGGTCGAGGGCGCGATGATAGCAGATGTGATTGCCACCATCGGCTCTATTGATATCGTTCTTGGAGAGATCGATCGTTGACGGCTTCGCAAAAATCCATTTACCGTTCGACATGCTCACGGCCCTGAGCAAAGCCGAAGGGCGGCGTTGCGCTGCATTTTTAGTCACTGCGGCGTACTGGTAAGTACGCCTCATTCCTAAAGATTCGCGCGCCAGGCATCTGGAGCTTTTTCCTGTGCCGTCTGATTCATGATTTTTTGCGCAACCATTATTGTTAGGGGAAGGGAAAAATCGATTTGAAATGAGCCCGAAAAAGGCATAGAAGGCACATAATGACCGATATTGTTTTTTCCAGTTGGCAAGGAAGGATTATTGACAATCGCGGAAAGTCTCAGGGGGAATTTGAAGAGGTTCCGGGATTGAATCTCCCTTTCGACTATGACGGGGAAAGGTGGGTCAAGGCCTTCATGGGTTGGGATGGGGTGGCCATGAGGGATGTTGATGTCAATATCGTGGATATGTGCCGAGCATACATCGAAGCCGTTCAGAAGGAGTCTTGCGGGAAATGCATTCCCTGCAGGGTTGGGACCCGAGTGATCCTGACAATTCTCAAGAGGATCACAGATGGCCGCGGAACCCGGGCCGACCTGGATACGATGGAATCGATCGGGCGCATGGTCCGGGACAGCTCCAAATGCCAGGTTGGTCAGACGGGTACCGTGGCGCTTTCGCATTGCCTCCAGTACTTCAAAGACGAATTTCTTGCGATCATCAGGAGCAAAAGGAAAGTTTCCCCTGGAACGTACAAGGCAAAGACCGTGGCCCCGTGCTCCAATGCCTGTCCTTCCCACCTCGACGTTCCGACCTATGTGGAATATGTCAAGGAACAGAAGTTCGACGAATCCCTCGGTGTGATACGGAACATGACGTGCCTTCCCGGGACCCTGGGTCGTGTCTGCATTAGGCCTTGCGAATCGAACTGCCGAAGGGCCAATCTGGATGAATCGATCTCCATCAAATACCTGAAACGTTTTGTGGCTGACTGGGAGTTGGAACGGCGCCACGTCCCCCCTCTTGAAATCCCCGAGGGAAAAAGGGAGGATGCCGTTGCCATCGTGGGAGCGGGACCGGCCGGTCTTTCCTGCGCTTACTATCTAGCCAAGATGGGGTATCGCGTTACGGTGTTCGAACGGTTTGGAGCCCCAGGGGGCATGGCGGCCTGGGGGATTCCTGATTATCGCTTGCCGCGGGACGTTCTCAACCGGGAGGTAGAGATTATTCAGGGGATGGGGGTTGAGATTCGCTACAATACGGAGGTGGGCAAAGATATCACCCTGAAGGAAATCGCTCAGGAGTATAAGTCCATATTCATCGGTGTGGGAGCTCAGACCAACACGCCCATGAGAGTGGAAGGAGAGGACGCTGGTTATAAGGGGTTCATCCCAGGTGTCAGATATCTTCTCGAGATCAACCAGGGGAAGGATCCCTATCCCGAGGGCAAGAAGGTCGTGGTGGTCGGTGGTGGAAACGTGGCCATCGACTGCGTACGATCATCCTTTCGCATCGGCAAGTCCGATGTGAATCTGGTTTACCGGCGATCCCGTAAGGAGATGCCGGCCGATGACGTGGAGATCAGGGATGCAGAAGAGGAGCAGGTGAAGTTCCATTTCCTGTGCAACCCGGTAAAGGTGGTGGCCAAGGATGGCAAGGTGGTCGGCGTTGAGTGCATCCGCATGGAGTTGGGGGAACCTGATGAGAGCGGGAGAAGGCGACCGATCCCTGTTCCTGGGTCTGAATTCTTCATCGATTGTGATATTGTCATTCCGGCCATTGGACAGGGCATCGATCTTCGTTTTCTAGAAGGGATGACGGAAATCGAGACGACAAAGTGGCAGACCTTGGTGATCAATGAGGAGTCTTTCGAAACTTCCGCCCCCGGGATCTTTTCCGCGGGGGATTGTGTGACGGGACCTGATGTGCTTGTCAGGGCAGCCGGAAATGGAAAAAGTGCAGCAGATAAGATTGACAAATACCTGCGGGGGGAGCGTGTTTTGCCCCCCGACGAGGACAGGTTGGAAGACCTCATGGCCACAGTCGGGGTCTACGAGGAGGACGAGGATGTGGGCATGGTCGGGGGACAGGAGAGAAAACACCTGGATATGCTGGATCCCGAGGAGAGACGGCACACCTTTGACGAGGTGGAAATGGGGTTTCCAATCCCGGTGGCACGGGAGGAGGCGGAACGGTGTCTCAGGTGTTACCGGATTGGTCTGGTGGCGCTGGGTCCCAAAGGGTAAGATCCACCTCGCGTAAAGGAGTATTGCAATCGGGTACAATCCGGACGTTCTCGGCTGCACCATGGGTCAAGGATGATGAACATCACCATTGATGGGAAGCAGATCACTGCACGTGACGGGGCAACTATTCTGGAGGCGGCCAGGGAGAACGGCATTTACATTCCCACCCTCTGCTACCTGGCTAAGCTGAGTTGGCTTAAATCCTGCCGCATGTGCCTCGTTGACATTGAGGGCATCGAGAAGCCAATGCCCGCGTGTGCTACCCCAATGAACGAGGGTATGATCGTTTTCACGAGGACAGAACGGGTGGAGAATATGCGAAGAGATGCCCTGAAGCTCCTGCTGATCCAGCACCCCCTGGATTGCCCGGTCTGCGATGCCGGGGGGGAATGTGAGCTTCAGAACCTGACGTACCAGTATGGGATCGACAGGCAAGACTATAGTTCGGAAAGGGTTGAGCGGCCAGACATTCCATACGGGACACCTCTCATCAAGCAGTGGATGGATCGATGCGTAATGTGCTTGCGGTGCATTCAATCCTGCATCGAGATTCCAGGCTGTCATGTCCTGGACGTGGTTGATCGGGGTTTTGAGTCCCATGTTGGGGCCGTGAATCCCGATGCCTGCATCTCCTGCGGTGAATGTCTCAATGTCTGCCCTGTGGGGGCCCTGACCGAAAACCTCAATCCTATTAAGGGTAGGCTCTGGCAGATAGAACGGGTTCAGACGTCGTGCACCTTTTGTGGCTGCGGTTGTCAGCTTGATCTGAATGTCCTCCATGGTAAGCGAGTGATTAAGGTAACCAGCAGGGATGGGGTGGGGGTAAACGACGGGAGCCTGTGCGTAAAGGGACGTTTCGGGTATGACTACATCCATCACCCTGACCGGCTGGTCCATCCTCTGATCAGGGAAGGGAAGAAGTTGAGAGAGGGAACGTGGGAGGAGGCCCTCTCCCTGGTGTCGAATAAGCTGGGGCGCCTGAAGCAGAGGTTCGGGGGGGAGAGCCTTGGTGCTATTGCTCCTGCTCGGGGGACAAATGAGGAGATCTATCTCCTGCAAAAATGGATGCGCCTCGTTCTGGGTTCGAACAACGTGGATAGCGGGGCGCGCCTCGGAAGCGCACCGACCCTCGTGGGATTGTCTGAATCCCTCGGCTATGGGGCCATGACCAATGGGTTGGATGGCGTTGTTGGTGCGGATGTGATCATGGTGGTGGGAACTGACCCTGATGAGGACAACCTGATATTTGCTCACAAGATTCGTCGGGCTATTCAGAGGAGTGCCGCACGAGTGATCCTCGTCGATCCCTGCAGGACTTCGCTGGAACAATACGCAAATATCTGGCTTCGTCCCTTTCCGGGGAGTGATGTGGCCTGGATCAATGGATTGATAAGGTTACTCATCGAGGAAAACCTGGTGGATGAGCCTTTTATCAAGGAGAGGACTCAGGGTTTTGCGGAACTGAAAAAATCGGTTTCCCCCTATACCCCTGAATTGGTGGAGGGGCTCACCGGTATCCCAGCTGAGGAACTCCGCACGGCCGCACGCCTTTTGGGGAAGGCCAGGAACGCAGTGATTGCTTACGGAGCGGGGATAACTCAGCATCTGAGGGGAACCGATGGTGTCAAGGCCCTCGCCAATCTGACCCTGGTAACGGGAAATGTAGGGAAGGAACGAGGGGGTCTCTATCCCCTGTGTTCTCAGAGCAACTGCCAGGGGTCCTTTGACATGGGCGCTCTCCCCAACTATCTTCCCGGATACCAAAGAATCGATGATGCGGAGGTTCGTGAGAGATTTGGGAACGCCTGGGGAGGGGAGCTTCCAATGAAACCGGGACTTTCCCTTGGTGAAATGTTTGATGGCATACAGCGTGGGAACATCAAAGGGCTCATCGTGGTGGGGGAAAACCCCGCGATCACCCTCCCCGATAAGAAACGGCTCGAGGCGGCCTTCAAGAGGCTGGAGTTCCTGGTCGTTATTGATACCTTTCTGACAGAGACGGCCCAAAGAGCTCATGTGGTCCTTCCGGGTGCCACCTTTGCGGAAAAGGATGGGACCTTCACGAGCATGGAACGGAGAGTTCAACGGGTGCACCGTGCAATTCCCCCTCTGGGTGGAAAGGCCGAATGGGAGGTCATCTGTGCCATAGCTTCCCTGATGGGTTATCCCATGGAATACCGTCACCCTTCAGAGGTCTTCTCGGAAATGGCTTCTCTAACTCCGCTTTTCCGGGGGATAGACTACGGGAA
>CAYFXL010000124.1:0-8393 GCA_964346945.1 uncultured Syntrophobacterales bacterium | reverse complement strand
ACCTTATACCAGGCCTGGAGAATTTTGCCGTCCTCATCAATTAAAAACGACGAACGAATGACCCCCTCGTATTTCTTCCCGTACATGGATTTCTCACCCCATACACCGTATGCGTCGGCGACTGTGTGGTGCGCATCGGATAAGAGGGGAAAACCGAGGCTGTATTTCTCATCGAACTTCATCTGTTGCCGTGGAAGGTCGGGACTGATACCAAGAGCGGCTACTCCCATATCGGCAAGATCATCCTTGGCGTCCCTGATGCTGCATGCTTGCGTGGTGCACCCTGGCGTGTTTGCCTTTGGATAGAAATAGAGGAGGAGCTTTCGTCCCCCAAAATCCGAGAGCTTCACCTTCTTTCCGTTCTGATCAACGAGTTCGAATTGTGGGGCGGTATCCCCTGGCTTAAGTTTTGCCATTTTCTTCACCTCCGCAATCAGAGATTGTATGTTTCTCCGTTCTCCCCTTTTGAGTATATTTCACGCAGTTCCTCATACAGGAAAGCCTATCCAAAGAGAGAGATGTAAATCAAGGTTTGGGATCATTCTTTCCTCTAGCTGATCTCGTATGATGAATTATGCTATAGTAACCTAGGACGGGATCGAGCACCGTGGCCAGTACAGTTCCAACCCCGATACAGGTGACTCCGACGGATGACACAAATGGTGAATCGAAAAAGGGTGAGGATTCTCAAAAAGGCGGAAGAGGAAGCTGGCCCGGTGATCTACTGGATGAGTCGGGATCAACGGGTCCGGGATAACTGGGCACTATTGTTTGCTCAAGAGCTGGGTCTCAGGCTAAGATACCGATGGCTGTCGTCTTTTGCCTGGCGCCAAAGAGCCTCGATGCGACCATGAGGCAGTGTGGCTTCATGCTCAAGGGACTGCAGGACGTTGCGAGAAGCCTGGCAGAGAAGAATACTCTGTTCTTCCCGCTCCGGGGCTCGCCAGCATCGGAAATACCCAGATTTGTCAGGAAGTATTCGGCTAGGGCACTGGTGGCCGATTTCGATCCCCTGCGGATCAAGAGGGAGTGGAAAGAGGCCGTGGCAAAGGCTATTGACGGTCCGCTCTCCGAGGTGGACGCACGGAATGTCGTCCCTTGCCGGATTGCCTCCCCAAAGCAGGAGTACGGTGCATACACCCTTCGGCCGAAAATGACGAGAGCCTTGCCGGAGTTCCTGGATGATTTCCCAAGGGTCGAGAAACACCCCATTTCATGGAAGGAAAAGCCGGGAAAAATCTCTTGGAACGAGGTCAGGAAAACGCTCCGGGTGGATCGGATAGTTTCAGAGGTGGACTGGATTATACCAGGGGAGCACGCGGCACAAAAGGTCCTGCGGGAATTGATGGCCAAAAAACTCGCTTCATATCAGGAGGGGAGGAATGACCCCACGGAAGATGCCTCGTTAAACCTCTCGCCCTACCTCCATTTCGGCCACATTTCCGCACGGGGGATCGCCCTCGAAGTAATGAAACATGATGCCGATAAGGAATTGCGAGAGGCATTCTTGGAGGAGCTCATCGTGAGGCGCGAGCTCTCGGATAACTTCTGTTTCTATAATGCTCTCCTATGATAGTTTTGAGAGCTTCCGCAGTGGGCGAAAAAGACATTGAATGATCACGGGAAAGGCCGCAGGACATACATCTATCCCCTGGAGGACTTTGAGCTTGCCAACACCCATGACGAGCTATGGAATGCCGCTCAGGGGGAGAAGACTCGAAACGGAAAAATGCACGGGTATATGAGAATGTACTGGGTGAAGAAGATCATGGAGTGGACGGAATTCCCGGATGAGGCATTGCGGATTGCTATCTATTCCAACGATCGCTATGAGTTCGATGGTAGAGACAAAAAAAGGGTATACCGGTATCGCCTGGTGTAGAGGAAGTATCCACGATAGGGCCTGGCAGGAGCGGCCGATTTTCGGTAAAATCCGCTCCATGAGTTATGGCAGCTGCAAATCCAAATTCGATGTCACGGGTTACATTGAAAGGAAAAGAGCATGACCTCATGAGTCCCACTGGTCTTTACGTGGATACTGAACGCCCAGCATCTCAGTTGAAATGGATTGACTCCAGGGGGAGGAATTTAATACAGGAGTAGCCGATGGACCGCTTCCAGGAGTTAGTAGGGATAGCCATAAAACGGGGTGCCACGGAGGCTAAGATTATTCCCGTGCATGAAATTGTCTTGGATGAACGGGTGCGCTTGAAGTGCCTGGTTCCCCTTTGCAACGAGTATGGGAACCACCTGCTCTGTCCTCCCAACAGTCCGTCCCTTGTACAATTTCGGGAGGCGCTCAAAAAATACTCCAACGCCCTTTTGATACAACTCCGAACCCCGAGGGATCGATTGAGCTCGCAATCCGAACAGGGCCTGAAAAAGGCGATTTACGCACGGGCCAATGAACTCCATGAGATCGTCAACAGTGTGGAAAGATTGGCCCAGGAATTACATTTTACCTTTGCAGCGGGTTTTATCGGTGGCGCCTGCAAGCTTTGTACGCCTTGTGTTGGAGTCAAATCCGGCAGACCCTGCAAACATCCCTTTAAGGCCAGGCCTTCCATGGAGGCCGTTGGGATCGATGTCCATCTTACGGCCCAAAAGACAGGGCTCGAATTTTCCTACGGTATTGAGAATGAAGTCGTCTGGAACGGGCTGGTTCTCCTGGAGTGATTGGAGGGGGGATTATCTTTTGGGAAAAACCCTCTGGGGGTTTTTCTGGGGCTGAGGGTTTTGCTCAGAGGATGTCCCACCTCTGAGCAAACGTTCCTTCAGGAGGCCAAGGAATGGGTGTCTACGGGATTTCAAAACACGCGCTTATGATCACGGCCTTCGTCTTTGCTATGATGCTGATTGTGGACTTTCTCGACATATTCTCCAAAAAGGGGTTAACCGCGATGATTACCGCGGGGACATGGAGGCAATATGCTGCTGCCTCCTTTTTGGGAGCAACCCCTGGCTGTTTGGGGGCATTCATGAGCGTCTCCCTCTATGTTCACGGCCTGCTCTCCTTTGGCGCTCTCACAGGAGCGATGATTGCCACCTCTGGAGATGAGGCCTTTGTAATGCTCGCCAAGTTCCCAGGCACGGCCATGCTGCTCTTTGGCATGTTGTTCGTCCTGGCCATTCCCATGGCCTGGGTAGCTGACAAAATAGTCAAGGTGATCGGCCATACTCCTTGTGAATCCTGTATTCTCCAGGAATATCATCCCGAGATGGAGATTTACCAATTCAGCAGGAGAGTCCTGGCAGAGAATCTGAGGAGGATGTCATCGGCCCGTTTCCTGCTGCTGCTCATTTTGAGCTCTTTTTCCTTAGCGATCCTGACCGGAATCGCAGGCCCCCAGAGTTGGAATTGGGAAAGGCTGAGCCTCATCATCCTGCTATCAGTGGCCCTGTTTATCCTCGTTTCGGTCTCTGACCACTACCTGAAGGAGCATATCTGGTCCCATATCATCAAGGCCCATTTATGGAGGGTTTTCCTCTGGACATTGCTCGCCCTGGTCGTGGTCGATATAGGGCTCAACTATTTGAACTTTAAGAGCCTTATTTCAAACAATATCCCCTGGATGTTTCTGCTTGGGGCACTGGTGGCCATCATTCCCGAATCCGGTCCTCACCTCGTTTTTGTGCTGTTATTCGCAGAAGGGCTTATACCCTTCTCAGTTCTCTTCACCTCTTCCTTTGTCCAGGACGGCCATGGTATGTTGCCCCTTTTGGCTTTCACGGTCAAGGATTCCATCCTGATCAAGATTCTCAATGTTTTTTTTGGCCTCGGTATTGGTATGATTCTGTACTCATTCGGTTGGTAGACGGTTTCTGCCAGGGAAGAGGTTGCATCTCGCGTCTTTTGTAAATTCACGGATTCGCCAGCTTTTCACTGGTGACTTTCATTCGCCGTTCTCCAATCTCTCTCCAGGCGCTATTTCCACTCTTCTTCCATTGCGTTGATTCCTTAGATGGATTTATAATCTTTATGTCGGGTTTGTATTTAATCGTTCCATGTTGGAACAAAGATCAAAGGTGCCGGGTGGAAGGAGGGACCAAAAGAGAGGATGCCTTGAGCAGGGAAGGGTGGACGAGGCGGTTTGTTGCCAATGAACCTCGTTTGAGCGAGGCGGTGGAGCTCTACCAATCCATGGGCTATGAGGTTCACCTGGAACCGTTGCCCCTCGTTGATAGCGATTCGGGGGATAAAGAATCCGAGGAATGTAGGGTCTGTTTTAAGGGCTTCGAGGATCAATGCAAGATCATCTTCACGCGCCCAAAGAGGGGTCAGCGAGCGCACTTGTTCAGGGGGAAGAGGATGCGCGCTCATGATGGCTAAGGGTAAGGAGTGATCATGGAGGCGAGAATTACCGTTTTGTGTGAGAACACCGTGGGTTCTTTGATCGGAACTGGAGACCACGGGTTTTCAGCTTTCATAGAAACGGAGGACGGGAACTATCTCTTCGATACCGTTTACGGGTTCTCCATTATTCGGAATCCTTTTGTTCTGAAGAAAGACCTCACGACCATCAAAAAAATCTCCTTGAGCCATGGGCACTCGGACCATACCGGAGACCTACCGGAGGTATCAAGGCTGAGGGGAGAGGTTGAGGTATTGGCACATCCCCAGATCTTTGCGGAACGGATCGCGGTAACCAAAGAAAATGACGGTGAAAAGAGGAGATTCGTCGGAATCCCCTATCGTCGAGATTATCTCAAGTTCTCCGGGGCGCGGTTTGACTTGAAGAGGGAATTCTACGAACTGGAGGATGGAATGTTCTTGACGGGAGAAATTGTGAGGGAAACCTCCTTTGAAGAGTCCGACCCGAGGCTCCTCGCCAAGGAGGATGGGAAATGGATACCCGATGAATTCCTGGATGATCAGTCCCTCGTTCTGGATACGCCGGAGGGATTGGTGATTATGTCCGGATGTTCACACTCGGGAATGATCAACACCATCAACCACGGTATGGAGAAGACGGGAAACGAGAAGCTTTACGCCCTTTTGGGGGGAACGCACCTGCAATTCTTACCTCCTGAGCAGCTCGAGGAGTCTATCGAAACCATCAAAGGGCTGAAGGTGGAACACATTGGCGGTTCTCACTGCACGGGCATGAGGGCCTCCGTGAGGTTCGCTCAGGAATTCGGGGATCGATTCTTCTTCGGCCACGTTGGGTCAGTATTCGAAACCTGAGAGGAATCGAAGGTTTTCTCAGGGAATGTATTGGAGAGAGAAGATGCCGTGCATTTACGGACCTGTTCCTTCGCGGAGATTGGGGGTTTCCCTCGGGGTTGATGTGATCCCCAGGAAGACTTGTTCTTATGACTGCATTTATTGCCAGTTAGGCAGGGTGACCGGCAAAACCACGAAACGGGACATATACCTCCCCGAAGAACCGATCATCCGGGAAATCAAGGACTTTTTAGACCACATGAAGAACCCCGTTGACTATATTACTTTCTCAGGATCAGGGGAACCAACCTTACACTCTCGGATTGGAACCATTATCCGGGAAATCAAGAAGATGACGTCCATACCGGTGGCCGTCATAACGAATGGATCCCTCCTCTTCATGGATGAGGTCAAACGTGACCTCAGCGAAGCCGATTTAGTCGTCCCCTCTCTGGATGCTGTGTCGAAGACCGTTTATGAAACCATAAACCGGCCTGAGGAATCCCTCGAGATCAATCAGGTCATCGAGGGGATAGTTGATTTCAAGAAGCGGTTCCGAGGACAGGTTTGGATTGAGATCCTTTTCTGCCGGGGGGTAAATGACGATCCTTCCGAAGTGGCAGGGATGAAGGAGGTACTGGAGCGAATCAATCCCGATCGAATCCAGCTCAATACGGTTTATCGACCCCCTGCGGAGGATTTCGCTTCTCCCTTGACTGAGGAGAGGCTCGATGAGATCCAAAGGCTTTTCGGTGCTAAAGCATCGATTATAAGCCCCTATCGAGGAAACAATCTCCCTCGAGCGAGGAGAGAGATAGAAGCGCAGATCCTCGATGCCCTGTACAGGAGACCTCTTACCGCGGAGGATATGGCGGAGATGTTGGGGGTTCAGCCACAGGAGATTATCAAGCATCTGAAGTCCTTGCTGCAGGGGAATACGATTCGTCATAGGATGCACGGGCATACGGTTTTCTACGAAATCGCTGGCTGAGTCACCGGAGATCGCTCCCACCGGCAGGTTGAAGCTCATTTGCGGGGAGAGAGGAGGAGCATCATGAAGATCCTGGAGGATGTGATCGATTCCCTTCGCCACCGGGATACCAAGGTGAGGGAAATTCACGTCTGCGCGCACTGGACAGCGGTTTTGAGCAAAAACTGCGGCCTCGCATCCACATTCAAGGAAGAGAGGCACCACCATGAGGGGGTAAGGGATGTGGGTCTTTTGACGGATAAGAACGCCTTTGAACTCGCCCTCTATTCCCGGTCTGAAAATCTGCTCGAGGCGTCCATCGGTATGGCAGCTATCAATTCCCTCATCGACATCGATGAATCTAAGTGCGTCGAGGCCAATGCCTATGAGATGCTCTTGGAAAAGGGCAAGGGGAAGAATGTGGCGGTTGTTGGACATTTTCCGTTTCTTTCCATGCTAAGAGAATCGGTTAAAAACCTGTGGGTCATTGAGAAACGGCCGCTGGAGGGGGATCTTCCAGAGGAGGCTGCCGAGGAAGTCTTACCCCAGTGTGACGTCGTGGGAATAACGGGAACAACATTTATCAATCACACGCTAGAGGGTCTATTGGCTCACTGCAAGGAGAGTTTTGTCGCCCTGATCGGTCCCACAACTCCCCTCACACCTGTTCTCCTCGATTACGGGATCGATGTTATCTCGGGGTCGAAGGTAGTTGACCCCCAAGAGGTAATCCGTTTCATCAGCCAAGGGGCTACCTTCAGGGAATTGCATCACCATGGGGTCAGGTTGCTCACGATGGTGCGATAGGGCAGCACAAGAGAAGAGGGGAGTTTCTTCGAGAGGGCCTATTCGGGAAGATAGGAGAATGCTGGAATTCGTAAGGGGAAAATTCTCTCGCATTGTCCAACAAAATGGTTTGGAATCCGAAGGCGTCAGGGTTGTTGCCCGACCCCTAACCGCAGAAGAAGCCATAGGTCGTCCTGAGGAACTCGACTATTCGCTGCTGAAGGGGAAGGAGCGATTGATGCAGGCGAACCTCAAGGGGACGTCTGGCCAGGCCTTCACCGATATGGTTGGGGAGTATGAGGGCACAATTTCGGACGTCTTAAGGAGCAAATTGCGGACGAATTTCGACCGGGCCGTCTTTGTTTCGACCTTAAACGCGGTGATGAACCATGTTGGATTAATCGATAAAGCCGTCCACTGCAAGGACGAGGAGCCAAAACGGTGCAGCCTTGAACTTCTCAGGTATACAAGGGAAAAATTCGGCCATCCTAAGATTGCCATGGTCGGCCTCCAGCCACGAATGGTGGAAGCCTTATCAAAGGCCTTTGCCTTGAGGGTAACGGACCTCGATCTCGACAATATCGGGAAGGAGAAATGGGGGATCCCAATAGAGGGTCCTCATAGGACCCGGGATAACCTCCTCTGGTGCGAAGTAGCCCTTGTCACTGGAACCACCATCGTGAACAATACTATCAGGGAATTTCTCATCCAAAAGCCTACGATCTTCTACGGAGTAACCATATCCGGGGCGGCGAAAATTCTGGGCCTTAATCATTTCTGCCCCTACGGCAAGCCCATATGATAGGGTATCTCCCCCTTCACATTTTCACTTCATTCTTTTTCACCCATTGCTTACCTCAAGGCCGTGATTCAACGGTAGATCTTGAACGCCCAACTCAGGTAGATGTATAATCCACCGCAGTGTTTGAAAAATTGATCCCGCATGGCACCACGTGAGGTCGAGATAATCCATTCAGAAAGTGAAGGAGGTAATGGTGAAATGGCAGATCTAGACCTTTACCGAGGGTATGCAGATGAACTTGAGAGGCAGTTACGCTTAAAGACCTTCCCCCTGGCGCTGAAATTGCTCGAAAAAGAGGGTGATATCCCTGAAGGAGCGCAAAGACCCGTTCCGGATCTTGGCCATCGCCTGTCACTATGCCAGGCCTTTCAGGTTGCGCGCCGGGATGGAATAACACTCGCGATGCTGAAAGAGGACAACTGGTGTCCGGAACCGGTTATCGGTTACGGGCTTGGTGAACCTCCCAAGTATTTCATGGAGGGACATAATCGTTACCCACACGATGTGGAAACTCTGGAAGCTGGGAGCCATTATGCCCAGCAATTTCCCCGTTTGGAAGTAGGCAGGTATGTAGGTCTGGCCTCGGCTCCCCTGAGGACAACCGAATTTGAGCCCGATCTCGTCATGATTTATGGTGACTCAGCTCAACTGAACCTGCTCCTTTTGGCGAG
>CAYFXL010000123.1:0-8498 GCA_964346945.1 uncultured Syntrophobacterales bacterium | reverse complement strand
GGAATGGGTTTGCAGGCCACCCTGATGAGGATTTCCTCGCCATTGGTAATCCCCGCCAAGATTCCACCGGCATGATTTGTTGAAAATCCCTCCGGCCTGATAGGATCATTACACTCGAAACCGGTCATTCTTGCGGCCTGAAACCCGGCGCCGATCTCAACGCCCTTAACCGTTCCGATGCTCATGAGGGCCTTGGCGAGATCGGCATCTAGCTTATCGAAAACGGGTTCCCCAAGACCCGGCGGGCACCCCTTGACGCGAATCTCCACGATACCCCCGAGGGAGTCCCCGTTCTCCTTGACCTCCTCCAGCTTTTCTGCCATCGTTTGGGCTGTTTTCAGATCCGGACACTGGAGCCTGTTCTGGTGAATCTCCGCCGGGGAAATTCGTTCCGCGGCGATACCACCTAATTCCTTCGTGTAGGCGATAACCTCGATTCCTTCAGTGGCGATCACCTTTTTTGCTATGGCTCCGGCAGCCACACGCGCCGCAGTTTCCCGTGCAGAAGCGCGGCCGCCCCCCCGGTGGTCCCGGATGCCATATTTCTTGTAATAGGTGTAATCACCCTGCCCTGGCCTGAAGATATCCCTCAGTTCCTCATAGGCCGCGCTATCGACATCTCTGTTTTTGATGACCAGGGAGATGGGGGTTCCGGTGGTTCTGCCTTCAAAGGTGCCGGAGAGGATTTCCACCAGGTCTTCCTCCCGCCTGGGTGAGGCGGAGGGGATCTGGCCCGGTTTTCTCCTCTTCAGCTCTTTTTGGATGTCCGATTCCGTCAGCGGGAGACGGGGAGGGCATCCATCCACCACCACACCGACGGCCTTACCGTGAGACTCTCCCCAGGTGGTGACCCTGAAAAGCACACCAATGGAATTACCTGACATATTACTCCCTTTCTTGGTCGCGCCGCGATAAGAAAGACGAAATACTGAGGTTACGCGAAATCCTTCCAGTCAGATGTGGATTTTGGCGGACCAGAAGGTTCGAGACCTCTTCTGCGATCACATCGACCCCTTTTCTCGAAGTATCGACGGTGAAATCGGCTAACCCCTGGTAAATCGGCATCCTGTTTTTGAGGATCTTCGAGGTTTCCATTTCCGTGCCATCGCTGGAGAGGGGGGGCCTCTGTTCATCGCCTGCCGTATCGTTTTTCATCCTTTCGACGATCGTACGCACATCGGCGGTAAGCCAGATGAAAAGCCCCTTTCTTCCCAGGGCCTCCCTGTTTTCGGGATCCATGACCGCACCACCTCCCGCTGCAATGACCGTATCAGACAGAGAGGAGAGCCCTCTGATGACCGCTTTCTCCTCCTTACGGAAAGACTCCCAACCCTTCTCCTCGACGATTTCCCTGATGGTTTTGCCAGTATGCTTTATGATGAGCTCGTCCGTATCATAGAAAGGAATGTGAAATCTTTCCGATAGCTTTCTCCCCACCGATGTTTTCCCCGTACAACGGTATCCAATCAAGACGATGTTCATAGTTCAAGAGAGTTTTTCCAGCTCCCCCCAAAAGCCCGGGAAGGATTTATTGACACAGTTTTTGTCTTTGATTCTTATGTCGGGTATCCTGAGTCCTAGGATGGCGAAGCTCATGGCGATCCGGTGATCATTGTACGTTTCTATCTCAGCTCCATGAGGCTTACCCCCATTGATCAGGATGCCGTCAGCCGTCTCTTCTGCCCTCACCCCGGTTTTCCTCAGTTCGTTGACCAGGGCCTCCAATCGATTGCTCTCCTTTTTCCTGAGGTGGGATACGTTCTTGATGATGGTTTGGCCTGGCCGAATGGCGGCCAATACCGATAGGGTAGGGACCATATCGGGCATATCTCCCATATCAAAGATGTATTCACCAGGGGGCAATTCACCTCCCACCACCTCGACCCAGTGATCCCCCCCTACAACGGTGCAACCGAGCCTTTCCATGATCGGGAGGAGCTTGATGTCTCCCTGCAAGGTCTTGGGATTGATATTCCCGACACGAACCCTTCCCCCACACATGGCCGAGGCCAGGAAGAAATAGGAGGCGCTGGAGGCATCCCCCTCGATGCGGTATCGTTTTCCTCCATACCGCTGACCGCACTTCACGGCATAACGGTTCGCGGTCTCCCTGATCACCTCCACCCCGAAGTTCTTCATCACTTCGATGGTCATATGAATGTATGGGAGAGAAGGGATATGGCCCTGGAGCTCTATTACGGTATCTTCCACGGCAAAGGGGGCACAGATCAGAAGGGAAGAGACGTACTGGCTGCTGTCGATATCCGCCAGGGCGACCCTGCCACCTCGAAGGCCATTGGCGTGAACGACCACGGGGGGATAACCCTCTTCATTTTTGCTTCGGGCATCGGCTCCCAATATTCTCAAGGCATCCAGCAGGGGTTTGACGGGCCTTTCACAAAGTCGACCGTTGCCCGTGAGGGTGAAGGTTCCCCTTCCCAGAGATACCAGGCCCGTGAGAAGTCTCATGGCGGTTCCATTGTTTCCCAGGTAGATTTCCCCCGGTGGGTTTATAATATTGCCACCGGTTCCGCCGATGACTATATTGTCACCTTCGATCAAGATCTCTGAGCCGAGAGACCTGAGGGCATCGATCAGGTATTCCGTATCCTCGGCGAGCAGGGCGTTTTGCAGGAAGGACTTCCCATCTGCTAGGGCACCGATTATCAAGGCCCTCTGGGTGTAGCTCTTGGAGCCCGGGATTTTCACCATGGAGTTGAGATGTTTGATGGGGTCAATTTCCATCTCTCTCCTTCAGCCTCTCTAGAACAACTGCTTTCATGAACGCACGGGGGGGTTCCCTCCCCGTCCATATTTTTATCTGTTCGGCCCCCTGGTGGACAAACATCCCGACCCCGGTCAGGACGATGCATCCCGCCTCTTTGGCATCCCTCAGGAGTTTTGTTTCAAGGGGGTTATAGATGATATCCATGACCCATTTGAAATTCACAAGGCTCTCTCTCCCAACGGGTGATTTTTCCCTGTCTGGTGCCATGCCGACGGGGGTAGTATTGATCAGACAGTCCGCCCTAATTTTTTCGATGTCTGAAAGTGGGGAGAATTGGCAGCCGAATTCACGGGCCAACTCTTCAC
This sequence comes from uncultured Syntrophobacterales bacterium, assembly GCA_964346945.1. GTDB lineage: Bacteria > Desulfobacterota > BSN033 > WVXP01. Next base: position 5,405 of record CAYFXL010000123.1, on the reverse strand, counting down.
CTTTTTCGGAGGACCGGTTTACAATGATGGGGATGCCCCCTTGCTTCAGGAGGCCGAATAAGGCGGCCCTCGACGCGCCGCCAGCCCCGAGGATGGCGAAGGTTTTGCCTCTGACCTCCAGGGATTCTTCCAGGTCACGAATGAGCCCGACCCAATCGGTATTGTAACCCTTTAGCCTCCCGTTATTATCATTCAAAATCGTATTAACGGCCCCTATCCTGAGGGAATTTTCATCTACTGCATCCAGATAGGGCATCACCGCAGTTTTGAGGGGAATGGTGATGCTCACCCCTCGAATAGGTAATCCCCTTATCCCCCGGATTGCATCCTCGAGGTTTTCCACGCAAAAAGGCACATAGTGGGCATCGATCTTCATCCTTTTGAACGTGGCGTTGTGCATGAGTGGAGAAAGGCTGTGTCCGACTGGCTTGCCGAATAGGGCAAAGATTTCTGAAGGATTTCGCACGTTCTCGATACCTTTCATCGTTGGAGCATATTCGACTTAGCGTTTCGTTAACCCATCCACATTCACTATTCTTGAGATGACTTCCATCTCTTGCACCGTCAGTTGCCCCGGGGCAGATTCCGCTCCTTTCTCCAAAGAAGCATAACTAAAATAAGAGCCCAAAAGGGCAGCCATGACCCTGCTGATTCGCCCCATCTCCCCCATGCAAAAGGCAATGATTTCCAGCCCCCTTTTCCGTGCATGGGGAATGAGTTCGAGGACCCTCAGATTATCCTCCATCGTATTGGCATACGTGACTATCTTAATGATATTGGCCCCGGTCGCCTCGCATTCATCAAATCTCCTTCTGAGGGCCCGCGGAGAAGGTGTTCCGCTGAAATCGTGATGAGAGATGATCCATTTCGTGTGGGCATGGTGATTCCATATCTTAACCGATAGCTCTTCGATCAATGCCTCTTCCGTCTTGAGCTCCACATCCACGTAATCAGCTCCCAGCGCCACAGCTTCCTTCAGGAGTTTCACCCTTTCACGCTCGGTCCCGGAAAATCCCCCTCCTTCATCCCTCCGACGATTCGTGACCAGAATTTTGCACTTTTTCCCCGTCATCAATTCTTGCAGATTGAGATTCCTGATTTGGTCGATTCTCAGCTCGAGGATGTGGGCCAGAGGTAAACCTCTTTCCATCTGCACCAAAGCAGCGCTCTGGGTTCTCGCCATGATAGGAATGCAGATCATGACGGCTCATCTCCCCTGGGGTAGGAACCAAGAACCTTGATGAAGGTAGTGACTTTCTCCATACCTGACAGGCACTTCTTGGTCTCTTTTTCTTCTGTATGACCCGCAAAATCCACGAAGAACAGATACTCCCACATCCTGTCCTTCATGGGGTAAGATTCGATCCGCGTTAGGTTGAGATGCCCTCGTGCAAAGGGTTCCAAGGCCTGATACAAGGCGCCCGGTACATGGGGTGTTCCGAAGACCATGGAGGTCTTATCGCGTCCCGTTCGCATGCTTTTACCCTTCCCAATAACGAAAAATCGTGTCGTGTTCGAGGCACTATCTTCGATTCCCCGGGCTATGATCTTGAGCCCGTGCGTGGCAGCGGCGAGGGAGCTCCCGATGGCGGCACCCTCCCTATCCTCCAGAACCCTCCTGGCGGCAACTGCTGTGCTATCGAGTTCAAGGATAGGACAATGGGGGAGGTTTTTCCGCAACCAGTCCTGGCACTGGGCCAGGGCTTGGGGATGAGAATAGACTCGCTTTATCTCCGCTACGCTTTCGCAGGTGGAGATCAAACAGTGAGAGATTCTGAGAAAAATCTCTGCTCGGATATGTAAGGGAGTTGAAATCAACCTGTCGAGGGTTGCCTTGACGGATCCCTCGGCGGAATTTTCCCCGGGCACTACCCCCCAGGAAACCTTTTCCTTTTCCACCTCATCAAAGACTTCAGAGATCTTTGTTTGAGGGGAGTATTGGGCGCTCTTGCCGAAGTGAGATTGGGCGGCCAGATAGCTAAATGATGCCTCCGGTCCCAGGTAGGCGACGGTTGTCGGTGCCTGGAGGGCTCGGGAAGAAGAGATGATCTCCCCAAAAATGTTCTTCAAGGCGCTGGTGGACAGGGGGCCGTCGTTCATTCGCGTGAGGTGATCATACACCTTGCTTTCCTGTGAAGGGTCATAGACCTCCCGCCCTTTGAGATCTTTTACCTTGCCAACCTCGATAGACAACTTTGCCCGTTCATTGAGGAGCTTAATGATCTCCCGGTCTTTCTTCTTCAAGTTTTCTCTGAGGGTTTCTAGAGGAGATTTCTTCATTCCTTTAACGCCTCGATTACGTCTCCGATGATAGGTTCCGGAACACTGCCATTGACAAATGGAATTCCGATCTTCTTGAGCAGGACAAAGTGAACCTTATCTCCCGCTTTCTTCTTGTCCCTCTTAATCCGGGATACTATCCCAACTGAGCTGAGCGTTTTAGGGATACGGTCGGGGAGACCGAGCACCCTGATGAGGGATATGATCCTTTCCCGGTCTTCAGAGCGAAGGTATTTTAATCTCTCGGATATGAGGGCCGCCGCCACCATGCCAATCGATATGGCGTCTCCATGGGAGATGGAGTAATGGGACTCTGCTTCGATTGCATGCCCGATTGTATGGCCGAAATTGAGAATACGGCGGACCCCTTTTTCCATTTCATCGATTTCAACGATTCCCTTCTTGATTCGACATGCCCTCGTAATGATCTCTTCGAGCAGGTTCATATTCCGGGTCCTGATCTCCTCCGCCTCAACTTCAAGAGCACTGAACAGTTCTGCATCATCAATGATGCCGTACTTGACGATTTCCGCCAGGCCGGATCCAAATTCACGAGGCGTCAGGGTGTTTAGGAACGCCAAGTCGATGAACACTCCTTTCGGCTGGCAGAAGGTTCCTACCAGGTTCTTCCCATGAGGGAGGTCTATCCCCGTCTTTCCCCCGATACTGCTGTCCACCTGGGCCAACAGGGTTGTGGGGACCTGAATATAGGGAATGCCCCTCATGTAGATAGAGGCTACGAAACCGGTGATATCACCTACGACTCCCCCGCCCAGTGCGATGAGGGCCGAAGTTCTATCGGCGCCAAGGTCCATCATCCCCTCGATAATATGGAGGCTGGTTTCGAAATTCTTCGCGGCCTCCCCCGCTGGGAAGTCGATCGTATCGACCTTCAGTTCCATTTCCCTGAGGATCGCCTGAACCCTCTCCCCATATTGGGTAGAAATATTGGAATCCGTTATCATAATGTAGCGGGAGGCCCAGTTATTCTTGGCGAGGATCAAGCCCATGCGATCCAAGATGTTCTCCCCAATATAGATCTCATACGAGGTTGACGTTCTTTTGTCGAGGTTTACCTTGATGCTGTTCATTGGAGCACCTTTATCTCCCTTCTCATGATCTTTTGGAGAATCCTCACTTCGTCCATGAGTTGGTAAAACTTTTCCGGTTTGAGCGATTGTACGCCGTCGGAAAAGGCCTTTTCCGGTTCAGGATGGACTTCAACGAGGAGCCCGTCCGCCCCAACCGCAACGGCGCCTCTGGCAAGGGGGGTGACATATCTCCAATGACCTGTTGCGTGGCTGGGATCAACGACGATGGGCAGATGCGTTAGTTCCTTGAGAACCGGTACGGCACTGATATCCAGCGTGTTCCGCGTTGCCGTTTCAAAAGTCCGAATTCCCCTCTCACAGAGAATGACCTCATCGTTACCGGAAGAGATGATGTATTCCGCCGACATGAGGAGTTCCTCTATGGTCGTCATCATTCCTCGTTTCAAAAGGACCGGCTTTCGCGAATGGCCCACCTTTTTCAGAAGGGCGAAGTTCTGGATGTTTCGTGCACCAATCTGGAGGATATCGCCGTACTCTTCCACCAAATCCACATCCAGTGGATTGAGGACCTCGGTGACAACGGGCATGCCCGTTTTTTCCCGGGCCTTTTTCAGGATTCTCAAGCCTTCCTCTTCTAGCCCTTGGAAGCTGTAGGGCGATGTTCTCGGCTTGAAGGCCCCACCTCTGAGGATGTGGGCTCCCCCCTTTTTGGCAACATAGGCGCATTCCATGAGTTGTTCTTCAGTTTCAACGGAGCAGGGACCGGCCATGACGATAAACTCGGGCCCACCGATTTCCAGGTCGTCGATCCGGATGATCGTGTTTTCCTCCTTGGCCTCCCGGCTTGCCAGTTTATAAGGCTTCAGGATGGGAACGATCTTTTCAATCCCCGGAAGGGACTCGACAGACTTTAATTGGGCCTTGCTTCGGTCGTCTCCCACGACACCGATGATGGTTCGTTCCACGCCGCGGGAGGGGTGCGCCGTGTAGCCCACGGACTCAACCCACTTGATGACTTGTTCTATTTCGGACTCCGTGGCATTTTTTCGTAACACGATAACCATCTCTCACCCACCTCCAGAAAGAAGGGCCATGGTGAGCTGTGCCCCCATGGCCCGGTAAGCAAATAAAAAAGCCATGGGTGGCATCTCATTCCACCCATGGCTTAGTTGAATTATTTAAACTCTCTTACGCTTCTCTCCTCCTAAGCGATGGGCAGAGTTGTGACCAAAAATAATAAAAGCTAAACAAGATCTGGAAATTACTCGTTTTGCCCATCATTTTCGAAACTTCCCTTCGCTCCAGCTGAATGTGAGATACAATAAAACCACAAATAGTTACCTTTGTCAAGAAAAAAATGAAAAAAAACCGAAGAACTGGAAAAAGGAGCTCTAACCGTGAAATCATGCAGTGTGGCGTGCTTCAGTCATGCGGTTTTCCGGTAGGCATCCTAATTCAAGTAGATGCCGAACCGCACATCCAGCGTTTGAGCCCAAAGGGCTCGGTCGAACGCTCAATTTAGCCGAGCGGAAGGGGAAGATCAGAACAGGCTGTTCGAATAACCTGCTTACTCCTTCGTCCATCTTCACCTTAAAATCTCTCTCTTGACCTTAACCCTGGCCTTGGCTTCCATCCTCCAACCGCTCAGCCTTGACGTGCTGAGGGAGAGGGGCCCCGAAGTATAACCCTTTCTTGACTTTCACCACGTTAGTGGTATTTAGAGGAAGGAAATCACTTTTAAAGGAGGAATTGCCATGATCTGGCGCAGCAAAGATATCCTGAAGCGCCCCGAGTGGTCCTTTCAACGCGCTTTCTACAAGTCCATGGGGTATAGCGATTATGATCTGGAGCGGCCCTTTATCGGCATCGCCAACTCCTGGAACCGCGCAGTCCCAGGTCACTATAATCTGAACCTGGTCTCTGATTATGCAAAACAGGGGATTCGCCAGGCAGGGGGCACTCCCGTGGAGTTCGGTGTCATCGCCGCCTGTGACGGCATTGCCCAGGGGCACGACGGAATGCACTACATCCTGCCCACCCGCGACCTGATCGCCAATGACATAGAGATGATGA
>CAYFXL010000122.1:0-8667 GCA_964346945.1 uncultured Syntrophobacterales bacterium | reverse complement strand
TTCGAGTCCATGAGGGATGACCTCCTTTCCCACGATCTATTTATCGAGGGCATACTGGGAACGGGCCTCTCTTCAGAGGTCAAGGGATATTACAGGGAGGTAATCTCAGCACTAAACGCAACGGGGAAGCCCATTGTGGCCATTGATATCCCTTCGGGGTTAGACGCCACAAGCGGCAAACCCCTGGGTGCATGCATAAAAGCTACCTTTACCCCAACCTTCGGGTTACCCAAAGTAGGCCAACTCATCCATCCGGGGGTGGAATTTGTCGGGGAACTCCAGGTCATCGATATCGGTATTCCGAAGGACTTGATAGAGGAAGAAGATATTCGATCCCATCTCATCCAATACGAGGATATCCGGGGCCTCCTCGCCGGTCCTCGACATGGAGATACCCATAAGGGAGACTACGGTCATCTCCTGGTTCTCGCTGGCTCCATCGGCAAGACGGGTGCGGCTACACTTGCATGCGAGGCCGCCATGAGGGTGGGAGCTGGCTTAGTTACCTTGGGCATTGCAAGGAGCTTGAATGAAATCATGGAGGTAAAGCTTACGGAGACCATGACCATGCCTTTGCCCGAAACCGAATCACGAACCCTCGGCCTTGATGCCTTCCAAGAGATCATTGAGATCAGTCAACGGATGCAAGCCCTTGTAATTGGCCCCGGAATTTCCACCGTGGATGAGACGGGACAACTGGTCCGGAAATTGATCAAGGCCCTTCGCCTTCCAATGGTCATCGATGCCGATGGTCTCACCGCCCTCTCGGTTAAATCGGAAATACTGAAGGATATCGAAACCCCCATAATCCTCACACCTCACCCCGGTGAAATGGCCAGGCTTACCGGCCTTTCCTCCAAAGCCATTCAGGAAGACCGGATTGAGATCTCTAGGAATTTCGCGATTGAATATGGGGTTTATCTCGTCCTCAAGGGTTCCCGAACCATTATCGCCCAACCGGACGGGAATCTTCACATCAATCCATCGGGGAATCCCGGGATGGCATCCGGGGGTACAGGGGACGTCCTCACCGGAATGATTGGCGGATTAGTATGTCAAGGGGTTCGCCCCGCATCCGCTGCTATCGCCGCCACTTATATCCATGGCCTCGCCGGGGATTTAGTGGCCGAGGAAAAGGGGGAGATGTCTCTGATCGCTAGCGATATTCTGGAGAAGATCCCCCATGTCTTAAATGAGATGACCAAGGGCAGATGACCATTGCTTTTCCTCCATCAAATGGGAGGCCAATCCCACGAGTCCCGCCGAACCCGTTGGTCGCTACCCGGTTCTTTAGATCCCTTCTACGCATCCACCACCCGTATCCTTGACAAGATCGCTGATATTGAGTAGCATATCGAAAATTTTCATCATTCCATTGGGGCAAAGTTCCATGGGGAGAACTGAAATACAGATATTGAGAGCGCTGAAGGAAAACCCCAAATCCTTTTGGGAATTGGTAGCCCTTCAAGATTCGACCCTTTCCGTCATCGTAGCGACGCTAAAGAGTCTTATGGACGGAGGGAGAATTCATTTTGATGGAACTACTAAGACCTTTCAATTGCTGAGCAATGAAAATATTCATCCCCGTGTGGATCCGAGGTGTAAATCCTGTAATGGAAAAGGCGTCACCGTCCAGGGAATCTTCCAGGAAACCCTCCAACGATTTACCACCACGATTGCTGGAAGACCTGCGCCTGATCCAAATTACAATCAGGGATTGATTTCATTCCCGGATCTCGCCCTAAAAGCCTCCTTCATGTATGAAAGGGGGGATCTGGAAGACCGCACAATTCTCTTAATCGGTGACGATGACCTGTTCAGCCTGTATCTGGGGATGTTGGAAATGGGTCAAGGAATTCTTGTTCTGGATATCGATAAACAGGTCCTCCGTTTTATTGAGGAAAGGGCGAGAGAGCTGGGTCTCAACATCGAAACCATGGAATTCGACCTCAACCGACCTCTTCCCCATCACCTCCACAACGCCTTCGATGTCTTCATTAGCGAACCCCCTGAGGGAATAAAAGGGATGGTCACCTTCCTGAAGAGGGGAATACGATCCCTGGCTGAAGGAGAAGGTGTGGGATATATCGGAATAACTGTAGTTGAGTCTTCGCTGCCCAAATGGTATGAGGTTCAGACCATCCTGACTCGAAACCGACTCGTCATTACCGATGTCCTCAGGAATTTCAGCCTTTATCCAGAAGGAGACGGCGAATGGGAGGAACTCTACAAGGACTATCCCATTATGGAGAAAATCCCCATCAACATTGGCCCCCCCAACATCGATTGGTATAGTTCTTGCTTTGTTCGCTTCGAGGCGGTTGCTAAAACCTCCGTTTCGCGAGATCACTTCTATGGGGATAAGGACACGTGGGTTACACGCAAGGGGATATGATCCCCATAGCGGGAAAATTGATTTTGGGCATGGCGCGAGGATAGCATAACGAGCAGGGAGGACGAGATGTTGATAGAGATGAAGGTGAAGTTCCTTACATTCGATCCATCCTCAAAAGGGTTTGTGGTCCTCTTGATGGATGTAAAAAGTAAGCACGCCCTTCCCATTTGGATCGGCCCATTCGAAGCCAACGCCATAGCCCTCAAGCTGAAGAAGGCCTCCTCCCATAGACCTTTAACTCATGATCTCATTCGCAATCTCATTGATGTCCTTGATTGTAAAATCAGCCATGTAGTTGTCAGCGATCTCAAGGAAAATACCTATTATGGCCTCATCTATATTAGATCACAGAAAAGCCAAGTCGCCATCGATTCCAGACCGAGCGATGCCATTGCGATTGCTCTGGGTGCGGGGGTACCGATCTTTGTCGAGGAGGATGTACTCGATCGAACAAAAAACGCCATGCTGGACAAAGAGGGCTTGAGTTCCGCTGATAGTTTAGAGGAGTGGCTGAAAAGCCTTAAACCCGAAGACTTCGAGCATGAAGCCTAACCTTCCCCCTGTTTCCCCACTCACCGTCAAAATGGGATGGATAACTTCCCAAAGATGAAGTCTCTCAATCGCCTTCAAAAGGCACCCTTCTTCTTACTGGTTCACCCGTACCACAATCCTCCCGGGAAAGGGAGACGCAGTGGAGACAAGGGAAAACTTGAATGGGCAATGAAGCAGGAAAGGACAACGTAAATACATCTCTGACGAATAATCTGGGCTGGAGATAAACATCGTAATCCCGTGCTGACTCGTGGAAAAGATTGACTTGATTTGCAGATCTGCTAATATAAACTTCTGTCTTCAAACTGACCTTGGTTTTCATGTAACCCCTCGTCACCTTTGTTACGGTGAACATATGGGATTACTTCTTCAGAAGAACTGCTCTGAAAAACCCCTATCTTAACACATCCACGGAGGGAGGGGAAAAAAGATGAAAAAACTACCAATTTTCCTGGCTGTCATCATCGGTGTAACTGTGGCGTTTTGGTTTTACCCTGAATCCTATGCGGCTATGCTCAAGAAGACTTTGGCTGTATCTCGTTTCGAGAACAAGAGTAGCTGGAGAGGCCAGTGGGCGCTAGATAGTGGAATGGCTGATCAGCTGACCGAGGCGTTGGTACAAAGTGAAAAGTTTGTGGTACTGGAACGGCAGACGTTAGGGGACGTCCTGGCAGAGCAAGACCTCGCCGCAAGTGGGAGGGCAGCAAAGTCAAAGACCGCTCAGAAGGGCAAGGTCATACCCGCACAGATTCTGGTGACCGGTGCCATCACAGAATTTGAACATTCCAGTGCAGGAGGTACGGGTGGACTCAAGATTGGCAAGTTCAAGCTAGGAGGAAAAGGCGGGGCGGCCCATGTGGGATTGATCATTCGTCTTATTGACACCACAACGGGTCAGGTTCTTGATTCTCAAAGAGTCGAGGGTAAGGCGAAGTCGGGCGGCCTTGGTTTCGCCACCACCATCAATGATGTCTCCTTCGGATCATCAGGGTTCAAGAAGACACCCTTAGGCAAGGCCACCCAGCAGGCCATTGATAACGCGGTTGCCCTTATCATATCGAAAATGGAGGGCGTTCCCTTTCAGGGCAAGGTTGTCTTGGTAAAGGGAGACAAGATTTATCTCAATGTAGGCGAAAGAAATGGTGTCCAGTCAGGAGAAACTTTCCTTGTCTACCGTCCGGGAGAGATAATCGTTGATCCGAGTTCCGGTGAAGTCCTGGGATCAGAAGAAGAGCAAATAGGAGTTGTACGCATCAGTCAGATAAAGGAAAAGTTTTCAACAGCCACTAAGGTTCAAGGGAAAGAAATTCTGAAGGGTGATATCGTGAGATCAAAATAGGTATTTTCACACAAGGTAGGACATCCATTCATTGTGCCTGAGGACCAAAGGATGAAAAAAAGGTGAAGGGAAGAGGAGGAGGCAGAGGGCCTGAGGAGGAAAAGCGCCATTTTATGTACATCCAGTCCGGGGGAAACGATCCAACTGGGACAATTCATCGGAGAGATCTTGAAACCTGGTAGCATAATCGGCCTATGCGGGGAACTGGGGACGGGTAAGACGCACTTGGTCAAGGGATTGGCAAGGGGATTGGGCATTGATCATCGATATTACGTGACCAGCCCAAGCTTCACCATCATCAACGAATACCCCGGAAGAATTCCCCTCAACCATATCGATTTATATCGGCTGGAAGATATGGATCAGATGGAGGAATTGGGATATGAGGAATATTTCTACGGCAATGGGGTAACGGTTATCGAGTGGGCCGAAAAGATCCTCCCCATCCTCCCCGAGAACCGCTTAATGGTCGAACTTATATATCTCTGTGAGAACCGGCGGAAGTTCAGGATCACGGGGCTCGGCCATCCCTACTGGGGTATCGTCGGAGATATAGCCCGTTGGAATCCGGATAGACCTTCTACCGGCGTTCAGTAACGGGCCTGCGGTTCTGTGCTATCGTCTCAGGCTATCAATCGCCCTTCTGCCAGCACGACTCGATTGGGGGAAAAATGGCCTTGATCGTCCAAAAATACGGGGGCACCTCGGTTGCCGATGGTGAAAGGATAAAAAACGTCGCCCAAACGGCAATCCGGGCGAAGAAAGCTGGGAATGATATCATCGTCGTCGTTTCGGCCATGGCGGGAGAGACGGACAAACTCATCAGCCTCGCCCATGAATTCGCACCATTTCCCGATGGGAGAGAGCTCGATGTTCTGATCTCAACCGGCGAACAGGTAAGCACCGCCTTGGTTTCCATGACCATTAAGTCAATGGGCCATGACGCAAAATCTTACCTCGGATATCAAATTCCGATACGGACCGATAGCGCATACGGAAAGGCTCGGATTACTCACGTAAAACCCGACGAAATCATGGGGGACGTAAAGGCGGGGAAGATCGTCGTCGTGGCGGGCTTTCAGGGAATCGATGACGAGGGCAATGTCACTACCTTGGGCCGTGGGGGATCGGATACGACGGCTGTGGCGTTGGCGGCAAGCCTCAAGGCAGATGTATGCGAAATCTTCACCGACGTGGATGGTGTCTATACCACCGATCCCAACGTATGCGAAAAAGCGAGAAAATTGGAAAAAATCTCATATGACGAGATGCTGGAAATGGCCAGCTTGGGGGCCAAAGTCCTCCAAATAAGGGCGGTCGAATTTGCAAAAAAATATGACGTTCCCATCCACGTGAGATCTTCTTTCAACGAAACCATCGGGACTTTCGTCTGCCGGGAGGATGAAGAAATGGAAAATATCGCCGTCTCAGGGATCACCTATGATAAGAACGAAGCCAAGATTACCATCACTAAGGTTCCCGATAAACCCGGAGTCGCCCATAAACTCTTCGGCGCTATTGCCAATGCCAACATCTTGGTAGATATGATAATCCAAAATGTGAGTGAAGAAGGTCTTACCGATATTACCTTCACCGTGATGAAGAGCGACCTCCATAAAGCCACGAGCATAGTAAAGGAAATCATACGGCACATTGGCGCCAAAGATATCAACACGGATGAGAACATCGCCAAGGTGTCCATTGTTGGAACGGGGATGAGAAGTCATTCCGGGATTGCCTCTACCATGTTCGGAGCTCTGGCAAAAGAAGGGATCAACATCATGATGATCAGCACATCGGAAATCAAGATCTCCTGTATCATAGAATCGAAATATACTGAGTTGGCTGTAAGGGCGCTGCACGATGCCTTCCGGTTAGAAAGATAGTCCGTTACTAAAGACGAATCAACGCCTACCCCATGAGGGTTTATTCCCCCAAACAGAGCTGGCTTCTCCTCTCCCTGGCTTCGCTGCTCTTCGTGGTTTCACTCGTTCTAACTCCATATCAACGGTTAAGTCCTGACGAAAAACTCCAAGGAAATTCGCCGAATATCGCTGTCGAGATCGCCGGGGATATCTCTAACCCGGGGATCTACTCCTTTGCGAGGGAGGTAACCGTTGAGCGGGCGCTCCTCGGGGCGGGAGGGATCGGAAGAGGGAAAATCGGCAATCCCCAGGTGCTCGATGATATGCTCAATGATGGTTCGAAGATCGTCGTAAAAAGAGACAAAAAACGAACTCTAACCATAGAGTTGGCTCGCATGGAACCGGAGAAGTGTATTGTCTTCTCCATCCCCCTGAACCTCAATGAGGTAGAGGAAGAACACCTTACACTCATTCCTGGCATTGGACCCCGGCTGGCACAGAGGATCATCCAATACCGATCCAAGAAGGGAGGCTTTCGGAAAATCGAGGAACTGATAGAGGTCAGGGGAATCGGCGAGCAAAAATTACGAAACCTCGAGCTCTACCTGATCATCCCAGGAAAATAAGGAGGAGCTCTTCCTCCTCCCTCTTTTAACTCTAAACTCATAATTCTTCATTGTTCATTTTTGATTCTTACTTTTATCCTCAGCCTCAGCCTTGAACTCAACCTTAACCTTTCAACTATTCACTCTTCGCTCAAGAAAGGCATTCAGTGGACCTTCCTTGAAAGTTTGTCCTCAATTTCTTATCATGTAAGCGTTTCAGCCCGACGGAAAACAAGGTCCAATGAGAGAACACATGAAATGCAGGACAAGGTGAAAGTATTGGGACTTTTCGGAAGTCCCAGGCGAGGAGGAAATACCGACCTGCTGCTGGAAGAGATGCTCAGAGGTGCAGAGAAGGAGGGGGCGCAAATCGAGAGGATTATTATCTCCGAACTCACGTTCTCTCCCTGTATAGAGTGTCACGGGTGTGATGAAACGGGAGAGTGTGTCCTCCATGACCACATGGAGAAGGTCTACCCCAAGCTTTTGGAAGCGGATCGGATCATTCTGGCTTTTCCCATTTTCTTTTATGGGATCCCTGCATGGACAAAGGCCCTCATAGACCGCGTTCAATCCTTATGGGTAAGAAAGTATCGCCTGGATCTGCCACCAGATGACAAGGGAAGGAGGAGAAAGGGATTTCTTATATCAGTGGGAGCCACCAGGGGGACGAGGCTCTTTGATGGTGTCATGCTCACGGTGAGATATTTTTTCGACGCATTGAACATCGATTTCGCAGGCCAGCTACTTTTCAAGGGAGTGGAGGGAAAAGGGGATATCCGAGGCCATCCTAATGCACTCCGAGAGGCCTTTGAGGCTGGAAAAGCAACGGCTAAGAACAATACGAAAGAGAAGGGGTAGAAAGGCAACGATACGGGATACCCCCTCCCTATCGAGGGACAATCGATGCGGTGGGATCATAATAGGGTATCCTCCTCATGGAGTTTCTATCGGAGGGATGAAAAATGGGATCAGGGAAGACCAATGCGCTAGACGCGATTAAGGCTGCGATGGAGGCCGAGATGGATGCCCACAATTTCTATTCCAAAGCAGCCCAGAAGACGAAAAACCCTAAGGGGACGGATATGTTCTCCCAGTTGGCCGATTTTGAGAAGAATCATTTCCAGCATCTGAAGGCCCTCTATGATTCTCTCAGGGGAGGGGAAAAGTGGATCGTGTACCCGGGGACCACATTCTCCGCGAGGGGAAAAAAGATCACCCGAGATTTAACCACAGGGGCACAGGTAGGGTCTCAGGCTGACGATCTCGATGCCCTATCCATGGCCATCAAAGAGGAAAGGAAGGCCCAGAAGTATTACGAAGAAATGGCTCAAAGGACCACCGATCCCCTTGGAAGGGATACGTTCAAGAAATTGGCCAGGGAGGAAGAGTTACACGAGAAGGTATTGAACGACCAATTTTACAGCCTAACCAACAATGGCCTCTGGACGTGGGGAGATTGAAGCAGAGGTGGAGTGAAGGGCAAGGTTATAAGGCACTCCTTTCCTTTATAGCCCCTTCCAGATACCCGAGAAATTCCCTCGCCTTCTCCACAGGAGGCTCCGTTACCAAACTGATAACGATAAAGCTGGCTAAACAAACGAACCCTCCCCAGACGGCTGGCCAGTGCCCCAAGGGCTTGATGCGAGAAAAATAGAGAAAGCCCGTAACCACCCCACCGAAAATCATACTGCAAATGGCCCCTGCAGCCGTCCCCCTTTTCCAGAAGAAGGCTCCGAATATGGCCGGCACCGTCATGAGGAGCCCCGCCGAAGCCGCAACGGAGAGGGCTGAAATGAGCCCCAGCTTCAACCACCCAAAGACCATGGCCACCACGGAGATCACCGGAATAACCCATTTTCCCAACCGCAGCTCCATCTCCTCCGATGCCCGGGGCCTAAACCCCCTGTA
>CAYFXL010000121.1:0-8688 GCA_964346945.1 uncultured Syntrophobacterales bacterium | reverse complement strand
ACAGGATGAGCTCCATTGCCCTCTTCCTCCCGATGATCCTCGGAAGGATGAGGGCTGCTATGGGAGGGAAAACCCCAACCATAATCTCGGGCTGCCCGAATGTGCTCTTCTCGGTGGCAAGGACCATATCACAGTAGAGGGCCAGCTCACAGCCTCCTCCTAGGGCTGCGCCGTTCACCACGGCGATGGAAGGGACTTGGATTGTGTCCAGGAGTCGAAACATCTCGTGGAAAGTCTCGATCATCCTCGCCACCATATCCCCCATGTGCTCCCCTACGTCCACCCCCACTGAGAAGGCCTTCCCTTCCGCCCGAAAGACGAGAACCTTGAGCCCCTTTTCCTCCTTGAAATCCCGAAGGGCCCGGTTAATCTCCCCCATCATTTCGATGTTGAGGATGTTCACGGGTGGCCGGTTTAAGACAATCCTTCCCACGCCGTCAGCCAGTTCACTCCGAATGTGCTGATAAGACATCATTCATCACCTCCCCGAGAACTTGTAGCTTTTATATTCAAACCAACGGGTCATGTCAATGGTTTTTATCACCGAAGTTTTCTTCTTTTGGGTAGCAGACCCGTTGGAGCCCGAGCGTAATTCAAACGAGGATCACATCCCAAACTCGAAGCACTAAATCCTAAACGTTTTGGTCATTTGATCATTAGTGCTTTGTGCTTAGTATTTCCCTTGAGTGCTTCGGTCATTTGAATTTGTCTAGAGTTTAGAAATGTGGACTTGGAATTTTGGGGTCACCTCCGAAGCACTGAAGCGAGGTGATAACGGGTTTGCTTTCACAAAACCAGTATTTCCTGGAGAATGAAGAGGTTCCGAAAATACTTCGTGGAAGAGCTCCCACGACTCTTGAGACAAAGAAGCCCAGGACAACACCTGGGCTTCTCGTTACCATCTCCCATGCAACGATTCAGATGCCAAGAAAACGCTCCACCCCTCGAATTCGGGCTTACTTCGGTTTCGGCATCACCAACTCCGCCAGCTCTTCGTCGTAGATGTGTCCCTTGGCAATTTGTCTCCGGTATTCGATGAAGTCGATGGTGCTGGAGCCCGTCTCCTTCTGCGTGTTGAAGGTGTTAAATCCGAGCCAGGCCTCCATATTCATATTGGCGGCCAACCAGTACATGGCGTGGACTTTGGTATTATCCCACCAGAATTTCTTCTTGATTCGAATGGTCTCAATGGTCTTCATGAGACAGAGGGGCATCAGGTTGGCAAAGGTCCACGTCATGTTGTTAATGGTGCTATCCAGAAGGGAAAAATCCGTTTCCAGGCCCTTGAGCTCCTCCGCGGCCTTTTTTCCCTCCTCACCGGTTTTGTACTCCCCGTAGACGATCTCCCCGTCATCGACGTATCTGTCGGTGATCACCCTGGGATCCCTCACCCACTTTCCGTCCTTGTCCTTCTTGATGGGCACCGCCTTGGTGATCAGGCCCAACCGCTCCATCTTAGCGGCACTCCACGGGGCATTCGAGATACAGTTCCACATGGCCTGTTCCATCGTCAAATTCCATGGGAGGAAGTCGCTCGATCCACCATCAGGGGTCGATCCGACCCTCGTCCCCGCCTGGCCAAAAGCCGCCGTATCGGCGGCGACTGTGATGTCGCAGGCTTGCCCGATTTCCTGTCCACCAGCGATCCTCATCCCGTTGCAACGGCAGATCACCGGGGTGCGGCATTTGATGATCCCATCCACCATGTTGGAAAACAGATCCATGTAGTTGGCATATTCCTTAGGTCTCAGAGTGTAAAACTCCGCGTACTCCTTCGTATTCCCACCCGTACAGAAGGCCCTGTCCCCAACGGCTGTAAAGATGGTGGCCACCACCGTTTTATCCATGGAGGCCCTGTGGAAACCCGCAATCACCCCTTTCACCATCTGAGTGGTATAGGAATTATACTGCGCCGGGTTATTCAGGGTGATCCACGCGTTGTAGAGCCCCTCTACCTCGTTGCCCTTGGGATCAACCAAGGGCTTCTTCTCATACATGGTGCATGGGGGCTCCGTGCCGAAAAATTGATCCCCAAAAAGGTTATGATCTTTGGGCTCATTGTCCCTTACTAGCCAATCCAAAGCCATCTTTGACCCTCCTTTCCTCTCTTCGTTGGGGGGAATAGCCCCCCAAAAAAACGCATACCGAACGCATTCTCCCCGATACCTTAGAAATCAGGGGTGAGGACGATGCGTTTCGTAAATTTGCCCTCGTGCTGGTCTCGAAAAACCTGCTGAATCTGGCTCATGGGACGGGTCTCGAGGAAGGGTTCGATTTGAATTTGGCCCCGGAGAACCATCTCCAAAACGACCGGATAATACTTGGGCAGACAACCCCACGTTCCGATGATATCGGCATCGAAGGCCATGAGTCTTGAAATGGAGTATTCGTTCTTCTGCATTCCAAAGCCTATAACTAAGAGCTTTCCGATGAAGGAAAGGAGCGTCAAGGCGATTTCCTGACCTGCCCCTGTCCCGGTA
This sequence comes from uncultured Syntrophobacterales bacterium, assembly GCA_964346945.1. GTDB lineage: Bacteria > Desulfobacterota > BSN033 > WVXP01. The sequence goes on along the minus strand of CAYFXL010000121.1, from coordinate 6,208 downwards.
ATCTCGAAGATCTTCCACCCGTAGTTGTGGGGCAAGCCATTGGCCTTACAGATCTCACGGAATTCACCCTGGACGTCCCTGGGACCTTTGTCGGTGGAATTGATGGTGAAATCTGCCCCGTATTTCAGCGCCCGTTCCAATTTCTCCTCGTTCCGCGCAATCCCTATTACGGTCTTTGCCCCTAGGGCTTTAGCCATTTGGGCCATGTAAACACCGACCCCTCCCGTCACCCCGATGATCACGACCAAGTCCCCCTCTTTCAGATCCGCCCTCCTGGCGGCCTGATAAGGGGTCGTCGCCGCATCGGCGATGACGGCTAGATGAGACAGGGCCAATTCCCCCCGATTTTCCACAACGCATAAATCCTCGGCGGGCACGACGATATGCGACGAAAAACCTCCCATGTTCCCCAAGCTGTTGCCCGGCATCTTTTGGGCCAGACACCTGTTTCCCCTGCCCTGGGCACAGATGGAGCATCGGTTGCAGGGCATCACTGCCGGGATGATGACCTCCTTTCCGAGCATATCTCCCTGCCCCGAGACGACGGTCCCGCTGATCTCGTGGCCCAGGGTCAATGGCGGCTTGGTGACCGTGGGAACGCCATCGTAGAAATATCCCAGGTCCGTGTGACAGACCCCACAGCCAGCGATCTCGACCAGGACCTCACCCTCCTGGAGCTCCGGAACGGGAATACTGGTCTTCTCGAGCCCGCCTTCGGTAACCTTTCCCGTCTCCCTGTCCTTTGTCCAGGGTTGGACCATCTGCCACGTGTCGATCTGTTTTGGTATGTCGACCATTGTTCACCTCCCTTTTCCCCGTTGATTGTCCCCTTTTTCTCCCCTCACGTGACGGACACTTCACCTAGGTTAACCCATAACCCCCGTCTACACACAGGAGCTGACCCGTTATGTAGTTGGACTCATCCGATGCGAGGAAGACGAAAGCTGGGGCAATGTCCTCGGGTTCCGCGTACCTGTTGAGCAAAATCCGCCTTATGTAAATCTCTCGCAACTTGGGATCCTCCTGGAGTTTCTTGGTCATATCGGTGAAGACGATTCCCAGGGAAATGATGTTTGCCGTCACCTGATACCGGGCCAATTCCCGTGCACAGGACTTGGTGAACGAAATTAATCCCCCCTTCGCTGCGGCATAATTGATTTGGCCCGTTGTCCCAACAATTCCCGCTACCGAGGTAACGTTGATGATCTTCCCGTAGCCCTGCTCCATGAAATGGCGGCTGGCTGCCTGCGTGCAAAGGAATGCCCCCTTCAGATGAATATCAACCACCTCATCCCATTGCTCCTCGGTCATCTTATGGAGCATCGCCGGATTCGAAATTCCCGCGTTGTTCACCAAGATATCTATCCTCCCGAACCGCTCCAAACACGCCCTGATGATTCGCTCAGCATCCTCCTTCCGAGCCACATCCGCCTTCACTGCCAGGGCGTCGTGCCCCATCTCCTTAATTTCTGAAACCACCTCCTCCGCCGCCACCTCGTTCCTCACGTAGTTGATGACCAAATCCGCCCCTTCCCTTCCGAAGGCCAAACTGACGGCCCTGCCCACACCCCTTCCCCCTCCGGTCACAACGGCCTTCTTCCCATCCAACCTCATCTTTCCCTTCCCCCCACGTTCCGGTTCAAATCTTCAGCTCCAGATTGACCATGTCCCCTCGCTGAAATCCCATGGCATCGAAGAACTGGAGGAGACCCCAGTCTCGCCAATTACCGAAGGTGTAAATGGTGTCCACGCCTACCCCTTTCAGATTGTCGACCATCTCCGTCAACAGGGCCCTGGTAATCCCCTTCTTCTGGTCGCCGGGATGAACCCCTTTGGTACCAACCCGCCCCACCGTATTGGGGACTCCATATTCCCATCCGCTAGCATCTCCCAGAACGAAGCCAACCACCTTCCCCTCGTCCTTTCCTTCCAATTTATCGCTTACTCATGCCGGTTATCGTACCACTGCTGAAACATCTCAATCATTATCGTCTTCCTCCTTCGCCAGTACCTTGCTCAATAGCGAGGAGCCATTTCTTTCGTATGCTTAACGCTTAAACAATACTGAATTTAGGGACTTAGAGAGCTTGTGCAATTTATAACAAGTCTAACCAATAAAAAAAAACCTGTCAAGCCTTATGAGGCATACATCACCTTCGGAAACGAATCGACAAACCACACACCATGACTCATGTTGGCCATTTCCTATCTTATGGAAATCAAATTCGTCATTCGATGATGGCAATGACGGTTTCGGCGTCAATCTCCTGACCGGCCTCGACTTTAATCTCCTTAACGACTCCACCGACCGGAGCTACCACTGGCATCTCCATCTTCATTGCTTCCAGGGTGGCGATCTGGTCGTTTTCGTTCACCTGATCTCCGACCTGGACCTGGACCGATATAATCTTTCCGACCATGGGTACCGTTACTTCCGTTGCCATTTTCCACCTCCTGATTTCACCAATGGTTCGAACGGAATCCCGCTCTTACCCTCCACAACACCTGTTCGTCGATCGTTACATTACTTATCCTTCCTTTTGCCTAAGGCATAGCCGGCGATGATAAACTTCTGAATGTTACTGGTCCCCTCCACGATCTGATACGATTTGGAATCCCTCAAAAGCCGTTCAACCGGGTATTCCGTCGAAAATCCATAAGAGCCGAATATCTTGACCGCCGTATTGGCTGCCGCCACCGCTGCTTCCGCGGCGAAATACTTGGCCAGCGAAACCTGCAGGGTATTTCGCATTCCCTGATCCCTCATCCACGCTGCCCGGTAGACCAGGAGTTTTGCCGCCTCATGCTCCACCAACATCGTCGCAATCTGCTCCTGAATCATCTGGAATTCAGCGATGGGGCGTCCGAACTGCTCCCGTTCGCTGGCATATCTCGTTGAGTGCTCGATACAGGCGGCGCCGACGCCTACAGCCCTCGCCGCGGAGGAAAGCCTAGTTGAATCCAGCATATTCATGCAGATTTTGAATCCCGAGTTCTTTTCCCCGATCAGGGCGTCCTTGGGAATCTTTGCATCCTCGAAGATAATCTCCCCAGTTGGGGCGCAATGCAGACCTAACTTCGTCTCTATGGCATTCTGCGTAATCCCAGGACCGTGCAGATCCACGATAAAACAGGAGATACCCCTGTGTTTCAACTCCCTGTCGGTGGAGGCGAAAATAATCCCCACATCCGCAAGGGGTACACCGGAAATCCACATCTTGGAGCCGGTCAGGACCCATCCATCATCGGTCTCGGTCGCCGTCGTCTTCATGCTGGCAACATCGGAACCCGTATCCGCCTCAGTCATGGCGAAGCACGACAAGGTATCGGCATTGACAAGTCCAGGTAGATGCTTCTCCCGCTGTTCCTCGGTCCCCCAATTCAAGAGTACCGTTTGGGGGCCGAACATCTGAAGGTTGAAGGGCAGACCATATGAGGGTGAAACCTTCGAAATCTCCTCGGTCATCACCGTGGCGCTCATTGTCCCGAGTTCATTCCCCCCATACTTCTCCGGAACAATACACCCGAAGAAACCTAACGCGGCCATCTCCTTCACGATCTCGGGACGGAATCGGTGCTCCTTTTCGTCCTCCTCCATGGTCGGCGCGATCTTCTTCTCGGCGAAATCCTTCGCCGCCTTCCGTGAGAATTCCTGCTCTTCACTAAAGGAAAAATCCATGGGGGTCCCCTCTTCTCTAAAAGGAATAATCTGAAGCTTACCGGGTGTTAAACCCGGCCAAAAATCTTGTGCATTTTATTACAAGTATCTTTTCACTGTCAAGCTTTTTTCTGCAGATCTCGGAAAAGTCCCGCTTTGCCGGGCAAAATACTTTTTCGACTATCTCGAAATACACTTCCAGACACCATAGCTGCAGCACCGCAGCACTGGAACACCATATAAGTTCACGCTCAGAGCTTCCGTTTTCAGTTTTCAGACTCTCTTCATGGTGTGTATGATTAACAATGGCCAGACTCGCCAGCCCCATAGTTCTGTAAGAAGTTCTCCCCTCTTCTCCAATAGAGCGCATGAACCATCTTTCATGAGAGAATTGAGACCGATTCCCCCCCATAGGGGTTGAAAGGAATCGGAGAAGACAGTAGAATGAAAATGCCCGGCATTACACGCCGGGTTTTTTTACGAAGGACGAAGCCAATGGAGAAAGATCATTCGGGAGGAGGGATCCATGCGTAGAAGAACTGAGCTGCTGGAGGGGACGAAGCGGGCCCTGGGCAAAAAGGAGTTATTGATAACCTACCCTTCCGTCGTGGCCGGCGGGCTCATATGGTCCTTAGCTATCAACGGCATACTCATCCACCACCAGTTTTTGAGCGGAGGGGTTTCAGGGTTCGCCCTGGTGATCCACTATCTCTTCAAGTTTCTTCCCGTGGGATTGATGGTATTCCTCATGAACATCCCCATATTCACCATAGGATGGGCCATGATGTCGGGGAAGTTCTTCGCCCTCAGCCTTCTGGGAATGCTCTGTTTCTCCTTTTTCCTCACGGTGACAACGTGGCTTCACATCCCGATCGATAACCCGCTCCTCGCAGCGCTTTTTGCCGGCGTCATTTCCGGGGTGGGCTCCGGTCTCGTCTTTCGGGCTGGAGGGTCTGGGGGCGGAACGGGTATCATCGCAATGGTCCTCAACAGACATTTTTCCGTGAGGGTAGGCATGGTTTCCTTTGCTCTGAATGCCATTCCCCTCACCTTAGGGGCCCTCCTCATCAACCTGGAGGCCGCCCTCTATTCCATCGTCTACATGTATGTGTCCAGCTCGGTTACGGATCGGATCCTTACCGGATTTAACGAACGGACAAGTGTATTCATCATTTCCAGAAAATCATCGAAAATTGCCGAGGAGGTTCTGGTTCAGCTCCATCGAGGCGCAACCTTCTTTAAGGGAGAGGGGGCGTACACCCATATAGCATCGAACATCGTGTACTGTGTGGTTCCTCTGTTCGAGCTCGCCCACTTGAAGGACTTGATCTCGACGATAGACCCCAAGGCCTTTGTCGTTGTCAACGAGACCATGGAGGTAATCGGGAAAGGGTTTGATCCTCTTAGAAACACCGTGAACAGAGCACATGAACGCTCTCAGGATTCGTGTCGTTCCACCTAGACCCCATAACCTCCTTCCGCCTTGATGGCCGTTTCAGGGAACGGTGGTCTTCTCGTCAGTTCGAGCGAGAGAGTCACAGACTTTTTCACTTGATATTTTCAGCAATTCCACTATATTAATTGGTGTCGGGATAATTATGAAGTGAGTAGTTCCCCGGTAGCTCAATTGGTAGTAGCGGATGGCTGTTAACCATCAGGTTGCAGGTTCGAGTCCTGCCCGGGGAGCCAGAATTTAAAAGGGGGCCATTGAGGCCCCCTTTAAATTCTTGATTCCTTGTCCAGACGAGAACCTTTGTGAGCTTGTCCCGAATGAAGTGAGGGGAGTCCTGCCCTGTCGAAGCCAAGAACTACTCGTGAGGAGGCCCAGTGGACAACTGGTGGGTTTACATCATCGAGAAGAAGACGGGATTATATGTTGGGATTACTACCGACTTGGAAAATAGAATGCGACAACACGGCCAGCCGGCCCCCTTGTATTATGAGGGGCCCATTTCAAAAGCCGGGGCCCTCAAAAGAGAAAGAACGCTTAAAGGCTGGAGCAGAAAGAAAAAGTTGGAGCTCGTTGCCAAAGCCTCCTCACAACTGTAGTGACCGCATTATACCTGAATGGTTTTGTGTTCTCAGACTCCAGTCCAGTTCACCTCATCTAATTTCAAAGCAATGGGTTAGAATTTGTTCAATTCCTCCTTGGTCACCGAACGTGGGGGCCAATGGCTACCGAGACCGCAACCAGAAGCCCAACTGTTTTCTCTCAATTCTAATTCGTTCTCCCTCCATGATTTTATAATCCAAATAGTCAACCGTAATTCTGTCAAGCTCTCCCATTTTCTTTTCCTCCGGACTCCTTCTACGGAATTTGACCTATTCACTCTTAAAGAATTATTTTAAAACTGAATCTCCTGACAATAGCTCTGTTTTTCCAATGCTCTATTGACCAATTTTTATGAGAGTGTTATTTCTTATCTGCCGTAAAGAATGGAGTCTTTGCATCATTCAGGAAAGAAATACGAAATGGAATATCATGATCGATCACTCAGTGGGCATCTGACTTTATCTGATACGGGAAAGGAAGTGACTCTTGCCGGATGG
>CAYFXL010000120.1:0-8699 GCA_964346945.1 uncultured Syntrophobacterales bacterium | reverse complement strand
AGACGAGAAGTCCTCCCTCGCTGGCATCGTGGGCAATCCCTCCCTGCTTCTTACGAACCCTCACCTCGGAATATTTCATGGGGAGATCCACGTTGAACCTGGGAAACCTCCTCTTCTCGATTGAAACAATCCCTTGTCCTCCGCCCAGATCGTCTCGATTTTTCTCTTTACTCATAGGGATTCCTCATGGACATTCCTTCAATTTCTGTTCCACCCACTGGATCATCTCATCGAGACACATCTCCTCGAACATGCCTTCCCGAATATCTTCGAACATTTTTCCGTTCGAGTCAACCCAATCTTTTTCCTGCTTATCCTTATTCCCGATGGTTATCTCTCCCATCCTCGTTCCCCCCTCCCTGTATCCGGTATATTGATGCCCCTCCCCGCTCTCGAATGGGTGAGGCTGAAAATTGAGTTGTTGCGATAATGGCTTTTGAAGGACGAAAACAGTTCTCCAGAAGGATTCACTGATCTCCCCTTAAGAAACGTTCCAGCTCCGATTTGAGCACCTTCCAGCCCTTTCCTGCTTTTGTAGCGTTAATCCGTCCCTCCCGAATATATTTGAAGTATGTCGGTTTCGTAATCCGAAGGTACGCACAGGATTCCCGGGTTGTCAGAACTCGATCTTGCCTGTTGTCATAACTCTCTTGAGCCATATGTACCTTCACCACGACAATGAAGTATATCCACATACCCGGTTGCATTTTTTATGCCAAGAGAACCGAGCGAGGTGCTGAATCGTCCTCATTAACTCTATGATACGATCAGCGGTACTTCTGCCACATCCCCAAAAAGACGCCGGCTGTTCATTGAGTTGACTTTTTTTCCATAGTGGAGGGAAACGCCTCTGATTGATCGGAGGGATAATGCAAATCTCTATCAAGGCGGGAAAGAATGGGCAGGACCGATAACGAGAGGGCTTGATTCTCCTTAGAGGTTAATCCTCTTCAGCAAAACCTCATATGGTATCTAAGGGCGTAGCCATGAGGGATCAGCGCCTGCAATCTTGGCCTCATCCAATAAGACGTCATTCAGCATGTGTTTGGCCTCTTCTATCTGAGCCTGATATTTATCGTCTTCCTCCCGGAGGTGTTTGATCTTTCTCCGGTACCTTCTCCTCTTCCCATCGTTTCGGGCCTTGTTTAGGACCTTCTCTGCTTCTTCGATCTCCCTGGTAATCCTTTGGTGTTGGGAAGTGGCATTATCTAATTGGACCCACCACTTGGAGGCCCTATCCTTCCACCAGGATTCCCTCCGTCCAAAACGATCCGTGGGCTCGCGCTGGACCCTTTTCTTCGGCCGTTTCCCCTCCCCGGAAGGTTTTTGCCCTTCTTCCTTGATGATTTCCTTCTTCTCAACGCGATCCCAATAGTGCTCGGGTACCTTTGCCGGATCATCAGTAAAATGGATCGTTCCCGAATCGTCCGCCCATTTATATACCTGGGCATAGGAAAGGGAGGTCGCCAAAATGCAAAAAATTCCAAGGAGGCCGTAAAGATATCTCGTATTCATTCGTTCCACTCACTCAAGGTGCACAGAACTCATCCACCCCAAATGATGCCCCGGTTGAATTGCGGACAACAACCGGGATATAATTCTTCTACCAATACATCATCGTTTCATCTCCCATATTGATGTATTGGGCTGGATCAGCTGAACCCCTCCTTTGGCTGATCCTGTTGTTAAAGTCTACTCGATCAATACCCACTCGTCAAGGACGCTCCATCCTATCGCGGAATTTTCGAAATATCCCTTTCATGGTAGGAGGAGGCGTGGAAATTCTTTCAGGAACCGAAGTTGCTCTTCTTCATGGATGGGAAGTAGGAGCAGGAGAAGGGGAATAAAAGAATTTTCGAGGAAAACATGGCGAAGCCATGAATGAAAGAGAGGGGAAACGGGAAGGAGGGATCGATGAAATCAATAGTTATTGAGGTTATTGGGGCGGGGGGTTTTTTTACCTTTCTAACTCGATCTCACCGGTCCCTCATCCCTCATTCCTATTCATCCAGCATCTGATGGGTTACACGTCAGGGCATGATCTCATGCCCATCGTTCCATATACTGTTTGCTCTTTGGGCTTGCTCTCTCGGGCAGAACTCTTCCCAGGGGCAAGCGGAAATGCGCATTTCTGGAGGCCCGTTTCGCCTTCTTCCGATGGGTATTTAGATAGGGGTCATCCCTCTCCTTCATTCTCCCCTGGATGTATTCCCCCTTCGTTATCTCCTGGATCAATTTTATGCCTTTCTGGTATCTCTTCTTCTTAACCCTTGGGAAATGCGCGGCGGAAAACAATACTGAAAAGATATCCCTGCCCTGAAGATACCTTACCATTTCATAACTCTTCCCAGCACCTACGTGACCGCTTTCCAAGATGAGCTTAAAGAACATCGCCCACTCCTGCAATGACTGAATATTTTTTGCAGCAAGAACTGTACCAAGACCCATTTAGCCAGGAGGATATGAGAACCCCGGATACATAGAGATGTGGAGGATGCGGCCTGAATTTATTGTCCAACAACGCATAAATTCAGGCTGCATCGATCGGGGCAGGAGATGAATAATCCATCTCAAACGTTATGGAAAGGGCATCGATGCATAACTTTTTTCACCGGTCTATGAAAACTTTTCATAAATTCCCATCATGAAAGGGCACAATGCTCGCAATTCCCATCCTGACAATAGTCGGCTCCGAGGAGGTAAACGTAATCGAAGGCCAAGGGGTCATCGGATAAATGATCCATGATCTCATCGAAGAGGTGGGGACGGCCCCCTAATAAGGGCAATTCCAACCGTTCACCCCAATCACTCCCTCGCCATTCCTCCCTCAAACAGCGCGCAATGGGTTCAAACTGTGCAGGAGATGCCCTCCCAGTGCCCAATTCCCTCATAGCATACGCGATGCATCGCGCTGAGATGAGGGGATCAAATCCATGGATATTCATGATATCCTGCTGCAGGACCATGATATCGGACTCACTGGAGGCCGATATCATTGAGGAGCCTATTGCGCCCACGTGGAGCGATAGTTCCTTTAACGTTCTGGCAAAGCGAGTCTTCCCACCATTTGTATGGAGCCACAGCTCCCCCTTCAAGACGCACTTGCGTAATTTGGATTCGATTTCATCCAAGCTAGCCCTTCGAATCTCCCCTGCATGAAACAGGCCCTGGTTTCTCAACAGTGAATTGATCGATCCACCCTCCTCATCCCAGACTATTTCCCAGGGTCGAAAAGGCCATCTATCAAAAATGATCAGGGAAAGGAACTTCAGAAGGACATCTTCTTCGCTGACCAAGGATTTGGCATTGAACCCAAGATGACTGAAATTCCTCAAGTCATGGGGAATCTTTTCCTCGTTATATCCCTTAATGAGAGCTCTCGCGATACTCGACGAGCTTTTCTGACTGATCTTAGGGCATGAGAAATTTCTCAAGGGGGAGCGGCCATCGAATTGAGTGAGAGGAATGTGTGGGGATAGAGGAAAGCTCGATCCAACCTTCTCATATACCGCCATCTTGGGAACTCCCCAGCCTGGAGGACCTTCCACAAAGGTTCCTGTGAATCGAAGGGAACTCCCATTTTCCTGTGCATAACGCGCAAGGATGTCGGTCAAATACCTCCTTGCCGACTCACCATCAACATCCTCATATTTGCTCTTCAGTATGGCCCACTTTTCGGGAAAACCTCCCGTTAATACCTCCTCGACATCGGCCTGGGTGAACTCATCTTTCGGAATCCTAGAGAACGCTTCTTCCAGTAATGAACGGATGTCCTCCGAACTGAGTTCCCCCGGCTGGGCGATCGCCTTATTGGTGGCCTTGATTGGATTATTTCTCCGCGGAAGTGCCACCTTTTGTGGGGGTACTTTGTTAATGACGGCCGTAATAATTGCTCCATCCTCTCCCTTAAAAGCAATGGAAATACGCCTGACTCCGGTATTTCCCTTCGCCACCACCCTGAAGGGAGAGCATTGACCCGAATGAAGGGAACTGAAGGCGATGGGAGATTCCTCATAGATGACCAATTGGTCGCGGAAATCAAAAAATTGAGCAACGACTTTAACACCTTTAAGGGGATTGGATGAGATGTTCTTCACCCTTCCGACTACCTCTATTCTCCCTCCCTGAGAGGTTGAAATCAGTGATTCAAGTTGGAGAAAGGGTGTTTTGTCTCCCTCGAATTCCAATTCCAGCAAAGGCGTTTCGTCCTCCGTGAGATATTGTACCATTCCACCCAATGATTCAAACTCGTGTACCAAGGCATCGGCCTTGGCCCGGGAAAGGCCTCTTTTGAGCAAAACGGGTGTGTTGCTGATCAGGTAGTTCGCCCTTTCAGGGGAGATATGGAAACGCTTCGATATATCCCTAAGGAAGTCCTTCTTGCCCTGCGCTGAATTATTGGCAACCCCCAAAAATATGACTCTGTACGTACTTTGATCCCCTCCTGGAACCACGACGTCCCCCTATTTCACCCATTCCACAGGCACTCCCTCTCTTTCCGCCTCTGCGGGCAAGGTCTTTTCCAGGACTTCCTTTGTTCTATCGATCTCCTCACCTCGGCGATTCAACTGATCCTGGAGCGACTCGAGCTCTTTTTGGTACTGCCTCCTTTTGGCGCGGGACCGGGTGGCGTTATATTGAGCAACGAGGTCGTTGTATTCCAACCTAACCCGGTCGTACTCCTTTTGTGCTCGATTCAATTGCCCCTTAACCTCGTTTGCCCTCTTAACCCAATACTCCTCTCCCCGGCCAGAGCGATCTCGTGGTTTCTCCGTTACCCCTTTGGCCTCCCCGGCAGTTCCCGATGATTCCTCCCTCTCTCCGGGTAGCTCCCTGTGGTCTATCTGTTCCCTGTATTTCTTCGGCACTGAATCTGGGTTGTCGGTGAAGTGGACGACTCCCTGTTCATCTACCCACTGCCAAACCTCGCTCGGTCTTGCCGTAGAAGCAAGAAAAAGAATTGCCATAATCAGAAAAACCGTCTTCATCTCCTCCCCCTTGATGAATGAGATTATTCAACGATGACCGCAGTTCCCTTGGCATATACCAGAACCATCAAGACCTCTTCCCTAACTCCAAGGCATTCATAACGGATATCGACTCCGACAAGTCCATTTGCCCCCAGAGCCAGGGCATCATCGGTGAGAGTCCGGATCGCCCATTCCCTTCCCTTCATGAATTTGTCCCCCAGGGAAAGGGCCATTCCTCCATTGAATTTACTGAGATCTAATTTCCCGGATATTTTGAAACCAACTACCTGTTCCGTCGTCACCAGCCCGAGGGATTTAGCCACCTTTCTGGTACCAACCTCTGGCGTACTGACTATCACGAATTCCCTTCTCTTCTTTTGATCCGCCAAAAATTGCGCGACATCGGGATTATCCCGTTTTGTGCAAGCAGGACAGGAATCCGGCAACGCCTCTCCACCGCTAGAAATAATAGAATTACCACAGAACTTACACTTGACCATCCACTCCATTTTCCCCTCGTCCCATACTGGAATCTTCTCGTTTTTCCTCGTTATCGCTATTCGTTACAATCCATCCCCCGCGGGGTAAAGGAGCCTTGCCGTTTCGTCCAAAACTCATTCGGAGCGAAACCCACTTCTCCAATCATCCCCTTATGGGCTTACGGTAGGGTTAACAAAAGCAATTAGCATGCCAATAATCTTTTTCCGGGATGTAACGAAATGTGCGGAGGGAATGGAAATATTAAAAACCGATGACCTATTTTCGGAGAGTCGTAATGAATTGTCTCCAAATCTCCTTGGAATTTTCATCCATCCCCGTGAAATAAACACCAGCACGAAAGCGGTAAGGGGAACCGGATGAACTGAGATCATACCACATCACCTTCCCCAGGGCCGTTATCCGCTCCGATTCGGGAGGAACATCGACCTCAATTCTTAGCCTCTCCTCCTCCATCGCCTCAGAGAAAACATGCGAACCATCTACCAAAACCACATTGGTTTCAAGGCAAATTCCCTCGAGGGAAACGTTGGAGATCATCCCTCCCAATTTCCTCGAGGCATCCCGTCTGCCCAGAACGTTATACAGGTTGAACCGGACAGGCAGAGGGGATTCCAAGCGCAAAAATTTCCTCCGCTCAACTCCTCTCCAACCCTTCACCGCTTCTCCTCAGGTATTCTCGAAGGAACCCTCCCGTCAAGGTCTTTGGGACGCTTCAACGAGGCCTTGAAATCTATACCTTCTCACCCCGAACCAACCTTCTATCCTGATTTCAGGGCGCTCTGGAACCTCCTTCTCAATTGGGCCAGATGTGGAAACATCTCTAGAGGAAACTGGAAAAGGAAGCTCTGAGCGCGAATTAAGATTTTTTCGATAACCATTCTTGGTGAAACGGAACGACCGCAAATCCAATGCGTGAGCCCAAAGGGCAAGTGAAGGGAGCGAAGTATCGCCGTGGCGCTCTTTGCAGTGACGCGAACGCTAGAATGGTCGAAAAAATATCTTGCCCAGCGAAGAGCGACCTTTTCATTGATCTCATCAACTGGACCTGACATCGAAGCCACTTGCGCGGCCTTCTTTCCGGGATCAGGTGTGGAATTCGATTATATCCCCATCATTCAGGACGTAATCCTTTTTTACCATCTGTCCTTGATATTTCTCAGATCCCCATATGCGGGCAAACTTCATCTTCTTCACGAAATCCTTGTGCACGGAATACCCCGCATCTTCCACGGTGCTCCCCCTTTTGAGGATGACGGGTTCACTGAAGTCGGGCTTTTTCCCCGGGGGCTTCGTGTATACTCGCATGACATCCAAGGTCTCAAAAATTCCCCTCTTCAAATCCTCCAAGCCAATCCCCTTTTGGGCAGAAAGGGAGAAGACTGGAAAGGACCGTCCATATCTTTCCCTCAGCATCTGATCCTTCTCCTGGGCCCCCTCAAGGTCCAGCTTATTTGGCGCAATCAGGGCTCTTTTTTGCTCAAGACCTCTCTCCTCCTTCCCATCAATTTCTTCGTCTTCAAAGCCAAGTGGTTTGATTCGAATCCCCTCCAATGTAGCCAAAATTCCCTCCACTTGAGCTAATGGATCGCTCTCCAAGTCCACCAAAATGATAAGGGCATCGGCATTCCTCACCATAGGGGACAACCAAGCTTCTCCTATCTCAAAATTGATTGCCGGGATGTCCACTAACTGAATTTGAATGTTTTCAAAAGGCACCATTCCGGGAATGGGCTTGCGTGTCGTAAAGGGATAATCCGCCACTTCCGAGTTTGCATTGGTAAGGGCCGAAACTAATTGGGACTTCCCCGCGTTGGGATATCCCAATAGCAGAACCTGGGCCGTCCCCTCCCGTTTCACGTTGAATAGGGATCCCTTCCTTTCCGTTCCACCTTTTTTCTCCAATTCCAATTTTAGCTTTGAGAGCTTGCTCCTGAGCTGCCCCCGGAGCTTGTCCGTACCCTTGTGCTTGGGCATTATGGCTAACATCGATTCTAAGGCTTTGATTTTTTCCGGTATCGCCTTCGCCTCTCGATATCGCCTTTCCACCTCAAAGTATTGTGGGGGCAAATTTGCTGGCATGATTCCTCCGAAGGGAAAAAATAGTCTCCCTATCTCATTTCTTCCGGTCGGCTTATCCCTGGCGAAGATCTCTTTGGTCAATAGAACCCACACCGAAACTCGTCTCAAGAAGGACATCACAAGAAGGCCTAGAAACCTTAATATGTTAGATATCATAAAAGTGGGGTAATGTTAAGGAGAAAAAAGATAACAATTCGGCCTGAAGCGGAATCGCCGACCCGCTCTTGTAGGGGGAAATACGGTCCCCGTCCAACACTAAAGGAGAGTTTTCACCATGAGGAACTGGGGAATCGATCTAGAGATCAACGGAAGAGCAAATCGAGATCAGAGGAAGACCGGTTTCTAACCTGAAACCGAGGCCCTACACCAAAGCGCTATTCCTCAACTTGTTTCACATCGCCCTTTCCGATCTCCTCTTCGGGAGGTTCAACGAAGTAGACCTTTCTCGCCGCCACTTCCCTGAGGGCGGTTACTATGGGTCGATTAGTCGATTCAGCCACTGATTTTGCGCCTCTTATGAGCATCTTCGCCCGCCTTGCAGCCAACATGACCAGCTCAAAACGACTGGTCACCTTCTCCAAACAATCCTCTACGGTAATCCTCGCCATGTGTCTCCCCCAATGCTAAAGCTTATTTATGCCCATCCGCTCTAAAACCCTCTCCCGCCGGCATCGTTCGGCGATGATGATGGATTTCAGCTGTTCGGCAGCTTCATCGATCCTATCGTTGACGATGATGTAATCATACCACCTGGCTTGCTTCATTTCATCCCTTGCTTGAGCCATCCGAAACTGAATCACCTCCTGGCCATCGACCTTTCTGGCGTTCAACCTCTGCTCCAATGCCTCCAAGGATGGGGGGAATATGAAGATAAGAACCCCGCCGTCGAAGCGTCCCTCTATCTGCCTCGCCCCTTGACTGTCAATATCCAATATCAGATCGACCCCTTGGGAATGACTTTCCTGTAGGGAATCCAAGGACGTACCATATCGGTTCCCTAAAACCTCTGCCCACTCCGCAAAAGCCCCCTTCTCCACCATCTCCTGAAATTGTTGAGGGGTAATGAAATGATAATCCCTTCCATCCCGCTCGCCAGACCTTGGAGGCCTCGTGGTATAAGAAATGGAAAACCGTATATCGGGGAAATAA
>CAYFXL010000119.1:0-8762 GCA_964346945.1 uncultured Syntrophobacterales bacterium | reverse complement strand
GCGGGGCAAAGATCATGCTTAAGGCGGTCCCCGATCCCCAGAGGTTTGGCGTACCAGAATTGGAGGGAGATCGGGTGGTCCGAATAGAGGAGAAGCCCGCATTCCCCAAATCCAAGTACGCGATTATCGGGATCTACATGTATGACAACACGGTCTTCGATATCATCAAAACCCTCAAGCCGTCGGACAGGGGGGAATTGGAGATCACCGATGTCAATAACAGCTACATCGACAAAGGTGAAATGACGTGGGAGATACTTGATGGGTGGTGGACGGACGCGGGAACTTTCGCCTCCCTTCTGAGGGCTAGCCAATTAGTGGCGAAAACAGGGGCGAATAAACTATAGTCGAGGGTAGAGTCCTGGGATAGAGGTTATGGGAAATCGGCAAACGAAGATTACATGCGGGAGGATCCATGATTGAGGGAGTAAAGACGAAACGGTTGAGGGTAGTCCCCGATGAAAGGGGAAGGCTCATGGAGATACTGAGGGCCGATGATGAACTCTTTCAACGATTTGGGCAGGTGTATATATCAACTACCTACCCTCAGGTTGTGAAGGCATGGCACTTCCATAAAATCCAAACGGATAACATCGCCGTTGTGAAGGGTATGCTAAAATTGGCCCTGTATGATCCGCGGGAGGGATCCCCAACAAAAGGTGATGTCAACGAATTCTACATTGGAGACCATAATCCTCTGTTAGTCCAGGTCCCCAAAGAGGTATACCACGGGTGGATGTGTATCAGCCAGGAGGAATCAATTGCCATTAACATCCCCACAGAGGTTTACCATTACGAGGAACCCGATGAGTATCGGATCCACCCCTACGATAACGACATTCCCTATGATTGGAAGAGAAAGGATGGGTAGCAATAGGGCGGATCTTAAATATATGTGAGGACATAGATACCTGCCAATAGGAGACGATGCAGGAAAATTCGAGATACTAATCTCTAAATTCTAAACAATATCAAATGACCAAAATCAAAAAGAATTAAATGATTTTGAATTCGAAATTTGGAAATTAGAATTTGTTTAGGATTTAGTGCTTCGGATTTAGGATTTATTCCTTTTTTGAATTGTGCGCAACTATTCAAGACGCTCCATATAAAAGAGGGATAGAATGGGCTGTAACATCCGGACCATATTGGTGACGGGTGGCTGTGGTTTTATCGGGAGTAATTTCGTTCGCTATATGCTACGAAACCGCGATTACAAGATAATCAATGTGGATAAACTGACCTATGCGGGCAACCTGGAGAACCTATCAGATACTTCGGATCATCCCAATTACGAGTTCGTCAGGGGCGATATTGCCGATAAGGCTATGATCGAGGGCTTGGTTTCAAAAGGGGTCGACGCCATCATCAATTTCGCCGCTGAGTCCCACGTGGATAGAAGCATAGAAGACCCAAGGGTCTTCATTGAGACCAATGTCCTCGGAACTCAGGTGCTGCTGGAGGCCGCAAGGAAATATGGGATACTCAGATTCGTCCAGATTTCCACGGATGAAGTTTACGGTTCCCTTGGCCCACGGGGTTCCTTCAAGGAGACCTCTCCCCTTGCCCCGAACAGCCCATATTCGGCCACCAAGACGGCGGCGGATTTGCTCGTAAGGGCCTATCATAAGACCTATGGCCTGGCCACCATCATCACCCGGTGCTCCAATAACTACGGCCCTTACCAGTTCCCGGAGAAACTGATTCCCCTGATGATCACCAACAGCTTGGAGGATAAACCCCTTCCGGTGTACGGGGATGGAATGAACGTACGGGATTGGATCTATGTGGAGGACCACTGCAGGGCCATAGAACTGATCATGCACAGGGGGAGAGAGGGGGAAGTTTACAACATCGGTGCCAATAACGAGCTTCCCAATATAGAGATTGTCAAAATAATTCTGAAGAGGCTGAATAAACCGGAATCGTTGATCAAATTCGTCGAAGACCGCCCGGGACATGATCTCCGCTATTCCATCGACTCGGGAAAGCTTCGGAGTGCACTGGAATGGGATATCATCTATCCCTTCGAAGAGGGCATTGACCTCACCATACGATGGTATGTGGAACACCAAGAATGGTGGGAGAAGATCAAGAGTGGGGAATACTTGAGGTATTACGAGAAAATGTACGGGCACAGGCTTTAATGGTATGTTCCCCGGGTTCACTGGAGTGCTAAGTTGTTCAGTGCTGCAGTGCCGCGGTCAAACAAGGAATAAATCCTAATTCGGGTTGACCGTCTTCGGCCCTGAGGACTGCGGCGTGAGCTCAGCCGGACGCTCAGGCCCGAGGGGAGCCTCAGCCGAACTGCTCAAGCCCCGAGCCGATCGAGGGGCCCGTCGCGGGGCGGAGCACTCAATACGAAACAATGTCTAAATCTAAATGGCCAAGACCTTATCTTCTCAATCATCGGGTTTTGAGTTTTTAACTCCGGTCATTTGAATTTGGTTAGGGCTTAGAAATGAGGATTTGGAATGTGCTTGTATTCCCTCCTCCACACAAATATCTATGTCGTCTGGAGGGAATGGCACAGGGGGTAACAGTTTAGGGAGATGGAGAGGGTTCTCATCACGGGAGCCAAGGGGATGTTGGGCCTCGATCTGACCGAGGAGCTCAGTGGGAGGTATGAGGTTTGCGGGTGCGACATCGATGATTTCGATATTACCAAGGCTAAGGAGACCATGGACGCGATTATGGAAACTCGACCGGACATCGTCATCCATGCTGCGGGCTACACAGACGTGGATGGATGTGAGACCCATGTCGAATTGGCCCATTCGGTCAATGGTGTGGGAACGAAGAATGTCGCCTCTGTATGCAGGGAGCTCGGGTCGAAAATGGTCTATATCAGCACGGATTACGTCTTCGATGGGACCAAATCAGGAGTTTATTCCGAGGAGGATCCAACATGCCCCATCAATACCTATGGACGGTCGAAGCTGGAGGGTGAGCAGTGGGTGCGGGCATTGGTGGATCAATTTGCCATAGTGAGAACGGCCTGGCTGTTCGGGAGAGGAGGAAAGAATTTCGTGAAGACCATTCTGAAACTGGCCAGGGAAAAGGGGACTTTGTCCGTGGTAAATGATCAAATCGGCTCGCCCACGTATACCGTGGATTTGAGCCGGGCCATTGAAGTCCTTACGGAAAGAGGAAGCAAAGGGATTTACCACATAACGAATGGCGGAACCTGCTCTTGGTATGAGTATACACTGGAGATTCTGGAGATGTCTGGCCTGGGAAACATTGCGGTGCATCCCATGTCCTCCGACCAGTTGAAACGGGCGGCCAAGAGGCCGTGTAACTCTGTGTTGGACCGTGGGAAATTCGAAAGGGAGACGAGTTATCGGATGAGGCCATGGAGGGAGGCACTGAGGGATTACCTGAAAAGAGAGGCTCAACAGTGAACATTTGTATCGTGGGAACCGGGTATGTAGGATTGGTGACGGGGACATGCCTTGCTGAATTCGGGATGAATATCATCTGTATCGACAAGGATTCCTCGAAAATTGGCATGTTGAACAAGGGGAAGATACCCTTTTATGAACCGGGCCTTGAAAACCTTGTCGAGAAGAACGTGGCCCAAGGCCGCCTGCGATTCAGTGCTGAAATCAAGGAGGGGATCCAATCGAGCTTGGTAATTTTTATCGCGGTGGGAACTCCGGCCAATGATGATGGGACGGTGGATTTGCGGTTTGTGAAAGGGGTCGCCGAGGATATCGCCAAGTATATGAATGGGTATAAGGTGGTGGTGGTAAAGAGCACTGTTCCCGTCGGTACGTGTCAGCAGATAAAGGCAATCATTCGGGAGAATAGGCCTGAGGCTTACAATTTCGATGTAGTTTCCAATCCAGAGTTTCAGAGAGAGGGCTCGGCCATAGAGGACTTTATGCGTCCGGACAGGGTGACGATTGGCGCCGAAAGCGAACAGGCAATTGCCATCATGAGGGATATCTATTCAGCCCTCTACCTGAATGAAACCCCTTTCGTCATTACGAACCTGGAAACGGCGGAGATGATCAAGTATGCGGCCAATGCCTTTTTGGCAACAAAGATAACCTTTATCAACGAGATCGCCACTCTCTGCGAGAAGGTGGGGGCTGATGTTCACTTCGTAGCGAGGGCGATGGGCTTGGACGGACGCATCGGCCGGAAGTTCCTCCATCCCGGCCCAGGATATGGTGGATCCTGTTTTCCCAAGGATACCTTGGCCCTACTGAATATCGGGCGGCAAAGAGGTTGTGAACTGAGGCTGGTGGATTCGGTGATAAAGGCCAACGAGGAGCAACGGTTGAGGATGGTGGAGAAGATCAGGGGGATGGTTGGGGAGTTGCAGCGGAAGACCATCGGGATATTAGGGATATCCTTTAAACCCAATACGAGTGATGTCAGGGATTCCTCGTCCATTGTTATCATCCAGCGGCTTAAAGCGGAGGGGGCAAAGATTAAGGCCTATGACCCTGCAGCCATGAATGAGGCCAAGGCTATCTTGCGGGATATAGACTATTGTGGCGACCCATATGAGGTAGCCGAGGGGTGCGACGCCCTGGTCTTGCTCACGGAATGGAACCAATTCAGAAGGTTGGATCTGGATCGACTTAAGAAATTGATGAAAACCCCGATATTTGTGGATCTGAGGAACGTTTATGACCCCAGGAAAATGAGGGAGGCTGGCTTTCAGTATTGCGGGGTGGGAAGATAGAAGGGAAATGGAGGCCAAGGGTAGCGACATCCAAAGCATGGGAAAAGACTGGATTTTTCTATCAGATGCCCATTTCACGGCGGAAAACCGGGATGACCAGGACAGGCTCATACGGTTTTTGGAAATGGAGCGGGAGAACTTGAATACCCTTGTCCTGTTGGGGGATCTCTTTGAGTTTTGGTTTGGCTTCGAGGGACACATCTACGAGGAGTACCTGCCCATCTTGGAGCAACTGAAGTCCTTGAGCCATGGAGGAGTGAGGATTAAATACGTCGAGGGAAACCACGACTTCTGCCTGGGCCCCTTTTTCGAAGAAGATTTAGGGGCGGAAGTATATGCCGATGAGATGGAGGAAACCCTGGACGGAAAGAGGGTATACGTCGCCCATGGAGATCGGGTGAACCCCCGGGATTATGGATACCGCCTTTTCCGAAGGGTCGTGAAGAACCGCTTTAGCTATGCCCTGATACGGTTGGGAGGGCCGGGACTATCTATGAAGATTGCAAGACAGCTGAGTGCGAGAAGTCGGCGAAAGAACCACGAGCAGTTACCGGGCCATATGGCCATATTCAGGACGTTTGCGATGCATAAATTTCGAGAGGGGATTGACATTGTCATACTCGGTCACTCCCACCACCCCGAGGAGATGGTGGAGAGAATTGATGGAAGGGAGAAGGCCTATTTCAACGTGGGCGATTGGATGAGCTTCTGGTCCTACCTGAGATATAACCCGGAGATTGGTTTTGAACTTTCTTACCATGAAGATGAGCGCTAAATTTCCTCTGTGCCCACCCCATTCCCCCCGTGACCATTATTCATACCGAGACCGACCCACTTTCAAGAGATCTCCCAAAAACTGGGAAAGGAGCTCTGAGCGGGAATTAAGATTTTTTCGGTAGCCATTCTTAATGAAGCGAAACGGCCGCAAATCCATTGTTTGAGGTCAAAGGGCGAGTTTTGGATTTGTAGTGAAGCGGACTTAAGAACGGTCGAGAAAATATTTTGAGCGTTGAGGAGCGAGCCTTCCAGAGATCTCCTGAAAGTTCCTTGACAAGGCGCGGAAATATCAGTACTAATATTATGAATTTCAAACCCATGATCGTTGATACAATGGCATTTCCTAATAGGGCGGTATTTCTCGATCGGGATGGAACGATCAACGAGGAGATGGGCTATATCAACCATGTCGATCGATTTCAGTTGCTACCCAGGACGGCAAAGGCCATAAGATTGATAAACTCCCATGGTTTAAAGGCGGTTGTGGTGACTAATCAATCGGGGGTGGCACGGGGAATGTTTCCCGAATCATTGGTGGGAGAGGTCCACCGGAGAATGGAGGATATGTTGAGGGCCGATAAGGCTCATATCGACGGGATATATTACTGCCCTCATCACCCCGACTTCGGCCCATCCAAATATCGAAAACACTGTAATTGCAGGAAACCGGCCACAGGGATGATTGAGAGGGCTTGCAATGACTTAGGGATAGATCCGAAGAAATCATACATGATCGGGGATCGAATCATCGATGTGGAGTTCGCCCGCAAGATAGGGGCGAAGGGGATTTTGGTATTGACTGGATATGGGAAAGGTGAGTTGACATATTGTGATGGCAAGTGGAGGGAAAATCCCAATTTCATCGCTCGGGATTTATATGATGCCGTTCGATGGATTATCGCCCAAGAAGCATCGAAATAGGTGGGGGGATATCATGGCGATTGATAAGGAATTGTTGGAGATTTTGGCCTGTCCGAAATGTAAGGGCGATATCGTCGTGGTCGAAAAAGGGGATGGATTGATTTGTAAAAGCTGTAAGCTGCTCTATCCCATTCGAGACGATATTCCCGTCATGTTGATCGATGAAGCACTTCCGTATGAAGGTGAGTAACTCTTAGGGTTGGGACAGTTGGTTCAATATCTCATATATCTGGTTGTTCGCGGCTTCGGGTTTTTCATTAATCTCTTCCCCGACGGGATCGCCCTGTGGATCGGAAAACAGCTCGGACGTTTGGCCTATTTTCTCGATTTCGAACATCGGCACGTGGCCATCGAGAACTTGGAGCTTGCATTCGGAGGGGAAAAGACCCGGGAAGAAATCAGGGGAATAGCCTTCCGGACGTTCGAAAATCTCGGGATGACCTTCGTGGAATTCCTTCGATCTCCCGGTTTAAACACTGATAAGCTCTTGGAAAGGGTGGAGCTCGAGGGGCGATCCCACGTAGAGGCCGCCTTGAAGGGAGGGAAAGGGATCATCTTCCTCCTCGGCCATATCGGCAATTGGGAGCTTCTGAGCCGTATGGCCGGGTTTTTTGGAGGTACTCTCATGGCCATTGCCCGGCCCTTGAAGAAGAACGAAAGATTAGATCGATTCATCGAAGACGTGAGGAGATCGTCAGGATTAGAAGTACTCAGTGCGAAAGGGGTGGCCCGTCAAGTAGTGTCGGCACTCCGAGAAAATAAGATGGTGGGCATTCTTATTGACCAAAGGGAGAAGAGGAGCCAGGGAGTCGAGGTCGAATTCTTCGGCAAAAACGCCTCAACCACCCCGGCTTCGGCGTTCTTTGCCCTCAAGACCGGGGCAGCGGTGATTCCAGTTTACGCCCTCAGATTGAAGGGGGGAAGGCATCGATTCGTGGCTGAACCCCCCGTGGAGTTGATTAAGACCGGTGATAAGACCGAGGATATCCGGGCCAACACTCAGCGCCACACGGAGGTTTTGGAATCAATCGTGAGACGCTATCCCGATCAGTGGTTTTGGATCCACCGGAGGTGGGAAAGAAAGCAAAAGGATCGAACTCGATCCAGGATGCGTCGATATGCCAAATTAGTCCGTGAACCCGGGAAGCCGATACCTCTGAGGGACGCTAAATATGCGAGATCTCCGAACCTATCTCCACGTGGGAGATAAGGTTTTCCACAGGCGGTTCACCTCTTGGGGTCTGGGAATGGTAGTCGAAGAATGGCGCTCAGATGTTCCGGGAGGCTTGTGCTTTGTCCGTATTGAATTCCAAGACGGCCAGAAGAGGGTTTTCGATAATAGTCTCGGAAGCCGTTTTTGTTGTTACTACAGTGGACTAACGTTGTTGGACCGTCCATAGGCTCATCATACCATCTATGGTTCTGATCCCTTCAGTATTTCCTCCCTGCTTTCCTTACCAACCTTCCTGACAGATCCCCAACTGCATTGCCGATGAAGAAGTCTGGTCTCTCCCTCCAAACGTGATTCCGGAAACCCAGGAAATCGCAGACAGAATTATATTGAATCTCCCTGGGGTTTAGGGGTAAAATAGTCGCATTGAAAATGGAAGTCAGTGTCCAGGTAGGGCCTTGATAGTTTTTCCACAAAGAGGGCGATTAGCTCAGGTGGATAGAGCACAAGCCTCCGGAGCTTGGGGTCGGGGGTTCGAGTCCCCCATCGCCCTCCTCTAAGATTTCCTCATACCGCCCGGAAAAGCGCGCTTCCGTCATCGCGGAAGAAGGCACGGATTTGACTCACTTCTCAGGACTCCCAGTGTCCCGATGCCAAAGTCCCTCGATACTGCTCCGACGCTGGAGGCGAAGTATGGGTGGGATATGCCATCGAAGGGGCTCAGGAGGAATAGTGGAGGAGGAGAGGATTTTCTTCAACGCAAAGCGGATGAAAATTGAAGGCCTTCTCTCGGTGGATAAGGAATTTGCCAAGGGAGGGGTAATCATTTGCCACCCCCATCCCCTTTTCGGGGGCAATATGTATAATAACGTGGTCACGGCCATTGCCCGGATTGCGACAATGTGGGATTTTACCAGTCTCCGGTTCAATTTCAGGGGAGTCGGGGAAAGTGCCGGCACATTCGGGGGTGGGACCTCCGAACAGGAGGATGTGAGAGGGGCCATCGACTACCTGGAGGCAAAGAGAAAGCCGCCCGTGATTATATTGGTCGGATATTCCTTTGGCGCCATTGCCGGCCTTCCCGTTGGAGTAGATGACGGGCGGGTAAGGGGGCTTATTGGAGTGGCCCCTCCTCTGGGGATGTTCGATTTTGGGTTCTTGAGGGAATGCCCGAAGCCGAAGCTCTTTGTCTGT
>CAYFXL010000118.1:0-8786 GCA_964346945.1 uncultured Syntrophobacterales bacterium | reverse complement strand
GCAATGGCAGATGAATACGCCAATTCTTCTCATGTCCGTTTTATCCGTGTCGGTGTTCCGGTTTTCGTGTCCACAATTCGTTTCCGTGACCCGTTTTCCGTAATCCGTTAATCTTGCTTACGGACACGAATCACGGGCACGAACTACGAAATGAACGATCTCCCAATTCAATGTTGTGCGAACAACGCCTGGACCTTACCGGCTGCGGCGTTCCCCTGGGCAACCGTATCGGCGATGTCCTTCGGTCCCTGAGAGCATCCAGCCACATAGATCCCTTCGACTCCACTTTCCACTGGATAGAGCTTCCACTGGGCCTCAGTGAGGAAGCCGTATTCATCGGTTTCGATGTGCAGTTTCTCCGCAAGATCCTTTGCTCCGCGGCTGGGAATCATGGCAGTGGCCAGGACAACCATATCCGCCGCAATCTCCACCTTTTTTCCCGTCAGCGTATCGACTCCCCACACCACGACATGGTCGTTATCCCTGAACAAGCGCGAAACCCGTCCCCTGAGGTACAGGATACCCTCCTCCTCCACGCCCTGCTGAATGAACTCCTCGTACCCCTTTCCCATTGAGCGAATATCCATATAGAAGATATACGCGCTACCATCATGGACCTTATGTTTGTAGAGCCTTGCGTGTTTGGCCGTGTACATGCAGCAAGCCCGAGAGCAGTAGGGCATGTAACGTTCCGGATCCCGCGAGGCCACACATTGGATAAAAACCACTTCTTTAGGGACACGACCATCGGAGGGCCGGCGGATTTCCCCCGCCGTGGGTCCCGATGCCGAGTTCAACCGCTCGAAAGCCAAACCATCGATGACATCAGGAACATCCCCGTACCCGTATTCACCAATCTCCTCCTTGGGATAGAGATCGAATCCCGTGGCAACGATGATGGCCCCAACCCTCTCTTCGATAAGGGTATCTTCCTGGTCGTAATCGATGGCGCCGGCGGGGCAGACCTTCTCGCAGACCCTGCACTTTCCCTTGGTGAAATACCGGCAGAGCTCGCGATTGATAACTGGTTTGTTGGGAACGGCCTGAGGGGAAAGCGTATAGATGGCCTTTCCCAGCCCCACTCCACGCTCGAATTCCGAAGGTACCTTGGAGGGACATTTTTCCTGGCACAGGCCGCAGCCAGTGCATTTCTCCCAGTCCACATAAGCGGCCTTCCGGCGGATCCTGACGAGGAAATTCCCCACGTCCCCGGAAACGGATTCGACCTCCGCATGGGTAATCAATCGAATATGAGGATGCTGCCCCGTCTCAACGGTCTTCGGGGTTAAAGTACATTGGGCACAATCCAACGTTGGAAATGTCTCGGAGAGTTGCAGCATTCGACCTCCGATAGAGGGAAGTCGATCCACCAGGAGCACCTCATAACCGGCATTCCCCAAATCGATGGAGGCCGTTATACCGGTAATCCCTCCGCCGATTACCATGACTCGCTTTACGAAGGGGCTTTCTTGGCTCTTTGAAGGCTTCCTGCCTCGGATTTCGTCGATTCCATCCTCGATAACTCGCACCGCCTCTTGGATACCTCCCTCGCTTGCCCTTTCAGGGACAGGCGGTATACCGAGTACCTCGCTCAGAGAGGGATTGAGTCCCCAGCGCCTCAGTGCCTTCCTGAAAGGTGGCCCAAACAGTTCTGGTTTGGAGCAAGCCACCACAACCCGATCCAGTTCGTTGTTTTCCACGAAGGCACGAATTGCCTCCATTCCCGATTCCGAACAGACCGGCGGATCGTGAATGAGCGGAAGGACTTCCCCTCGACCCTGCAACCTCTCCACGACCGCCTCTGGATGGAAAAGCGATGCACCTTCAAGCTCACATGGACAGAGCACTACGCCTATTCTATCCACCTTACCCTCATATTAACCCCTTTTCCTTCAAAAGGGGGCGGGGATCGACGTCGTTTCGCTGGAATTCCAATTTTTCCGGGGGCAACCCCAGGGCCAACCCTAATAGCTGGGTGAAATAGATAATCGGTATACCGGGGAAATCGTTATACTTCTCGTGAATCTCCCTCTGCATGCTATCGATATTGAACTGACAAAGGGGACACGTGGTCGTCACCGCCTCGGCCCCGTTCTTCAAGGCAGAGTTGAGGATGGCATAGGAACATTCCGTTGCGACCTCCGGAGCTCCCACGGATTGAAAGGCACCACAGCACTCGATCTTATAGGGGAAATTCACTGGCTCACAGCTGATGGCTGCCAGTAGTTCCTCGAAGATCGTCGGGGCCTCTTTATCGTCGAACTGCATCTCCTCAAAGGGGCGAAGGAGCATACACCCATAGAAGGGGGCCACCTTCATCCCCTGCAAATCCCTTTTCATGGTCGCCTTTACGGTGTCGAACCCCACTTCACCCTTGAGAATTTCCAGATAGTGGAGGACCCGAACATCCCCCTGGTAATCCATTTCAATAAAGGTGTTGACCTTCTCCCGTTTCTCCTCATCCCCTTTGATGAGTTGATTTGTCCGCTTGATCACGTTAAAACAGACGGAACAGAGGGTGGTCAGTGCACTCCCCTCTTCCTTCGCCTTGGCAAGGATGCGAGCCGGGGGCGCCAGGGCCATAATATTATCCTTCGCCAGGGGAAATGTGGCACCGCAGCATGTCCAGTTGGCAAGCTCCTTTAATTCGAACCCAAGGACCCTCGCACACTCCCTACCCGCTTCGTCCAGATTCTGAGCCTTTGTATACAGGGTACAGCCGGGGAAATAGAGATATTCCATGGGATAACTCCCTCAGGGTTGACCGATCCCGCTCCATTAGGAATTGAACTTCCTGAATCCACTGATCAGCGCGATTTGGGGAACTCTCTCCAGAAACTCCTCCGACAGTTCCGTTACCTCGAGACGATCCAGGCGCTCCTTCTTCCTCAAAATGACAAGCCTCAACGCTTCCATGATCCTCGCGATATCCAGACCCTTGGGACACCGGGAAGTGCATTGGAGACAGGAGGCACAAATCCAAAATGTATTGGATACCAGGACTTCTTCCTCAAGGCCGAGGAGACTGAATCGGATGACCTGATGCGGACCTAAATCCATTGCAAAGGAGACGGGACAACCGGCAGTGCAATTTCCGCATTGATAACAGGCAAAAAGGTTTTGACCACTGATCTCCTCGACCTTCTGCGCAAAGGCGTTGTGAACCTTGTGACGAGAAACCTCGATTTTCATGCTCTCTCTCCCGACCGAATAAAAAAACCAAAAACCCTTCCAACGAGCACTTCTTCCCCCTGCATTGGCCTCAGAAAGGCCCCTCTAAAAATATACCAAGCTCCCCAGAACCCTCACAAGGTAAGACAAACACGGCCTTACCGTCTTTCATACTGCTTTATCCCCTCTACGTAGAGGTCATTTCCCCGTGCATCGTTTACCACAATGGCAGGGAAATCCTCTACCTCTAGCCTTCTGATCGCCTCCGTCCCTAGATCTTCGTAGGCGATGACTTCCGATTTCTTGATTCGTCTCGCGATCAGGGCAGCGGCACCACCCACCGCTGCCATATAAACGGCCTTGAATCTCTTCATCGCATCAATAACTTCCTGGGAGCGCATTCCCTTTCCAATCATCCCCTTCAACCCTCTCTCCATCAATTTTGGGGAGTAGGGATCCATGCGATAGCTCGAGGTGGGACCCGCTGATCCGATGGGTTTCCCCGGCCTGGCGGGAGTTGGACCGACGTAGTAAATGATCTGACCCCTGATATCGAAGGGGAGTTCTTCACCCCTATCAATGAGGTCGATCAACCTCTTGTGAGCCGCATCCCTCCCCGTATAGATGACGCCATTGATCAATACACGATCCCCGGTCTTTAATCTCTCCACATCCTCATCGCTTAACGGAGTTTCCATTCGAACCGGATCGCTCATATATCCTCCATGGTCCGTGTCCGTTTTCCGTGTCCGTGGTCGTTACTTTTTTTCTTACGGACACGAGTCACGGGTCACGGACACGTCAGTCAAACGACGGCCTCCTTGTGCCTGTGGGCATGGCATTGGATGTTCACGGCCAGGGGAAGGCTTGCGATGTGACATGGCGTCATATTGATGTGCACGGCCAGGGATGTGGTTCGTCCCCCCAGCCCTTGAGGTCCTATGCCCAATTTATTGACCCGCTCCAGAATCTCTCCTTCAAGCGAAGCCAGTTCTCGATCTGGATTCTCGCTCCCGATAGGTCTCAAGAGGGCCTTTTTTGCCAACAGAGCGGCTCCTTCAAAAGTTCCCCCGATCCCTACCCCTACAATGGTAGGGGGGCACGGGTTCGAACCAGACTCCTTCACCCTTTGCACTACATACTCTATTATTCCCTTCTTCCCTGCCGCTGGAGCAAGCATGTTTACCCGACTCATATTTTCGCTTCCACCCCCTTTTGGCGCGACGATGAGTTTCACCTCCTCCCCGGGGACGATCTCAACATGGATGACAGCTGGCGTGTTGTCCCCCGTATTGGCCCGGGTGAAGGGATGGCAGAGGGATTTTCGTAGGTATCCCTCTTGGTAGCCCTGTCTCACCCCTTCATGTATGGCACCATTGAGATCCCCCCCGACCAGGTGGACGTCCTGTCCCAATTCGACGAATACGACGGCAATCCCCGTGTCCTGACAGATTGCGACCCTTTCTTGCCGTGCAATGGCCGCGTTTTCCTCCAATTGCCCCAAGATCTCAATCCCGGCAGGAGATTCCTCCTCTGCACTGGCCTTCTTCAAGGCACCGAGGACATCCTGTTCCAGGTCGAAATTGGCCTCCATGCACAGTGTTTTCACCCTTTCGGTTATGAGAGCGACATCAACCTCCCTCACCGCTTCCCTCCTCATCGAAATTCGTGAGATGCCTTCATAGTTTCAACGCCGTAATGCTCTTCCTCACGGCTTCCGCGGACTTGGAGACCAGTTGCTTTTCCACAGCGCTCAGTTCCAATTCGATGATCTCCTCCACACCATTGGAACCCAATTTTACCGGGACCCCAAAGCAGATGTCTGAAAGACCATACTCACCCTCCAAGTAGGCACAACAGGGAAGTATCCTCTTTTTATCTTTGAGGATGGCTTCAACCATTTGGGCCGCTGCAGCGCCCGGGGCGTAGAAGGCGCTTCCCGTTTTCAGGAGTGAGACGATCTCTCCCCCACCCTTGCGCGTCCGGTCCACCAACCGATCAACGGTTTCCTGCGAAAGGAGTTCTAATATGGGAATCCCGCTGACCGTGGTATACCGTGGCAAGGGAACCATCTCATCGCCATGGCCCCCCAGGATGATGGTTTGAATGTCCTCGATGGAAACATTCAATTCCGTGGCGATAAAGGTCTTAAACCGGGCCGTATCGAGGATCCCCGCCATCCCCACGACTCTCTTTTTCGGAAAACCGCTCCGCTTCAATGCAAGATATGTCATCGTATCGAGGGGATTGGCCACCATAATGAGGATGGCATCGGGTGAGTGCGCCACCACCTGGCCAACCACCGAATCAATGATCTTCTTGTTGGTCTCCAGGAGATCCTCCCTGCTCATCCCGGGCTTTCGCGCAACCCCTGAGGTGATGACGACCACATCCGAATTCCCTGTCTCCTCATATCCCATGGCTCCAACGATGTTGGAATCGAATCCTCCAATGGGGGCCGATTCCAGCATATCCAACCCCTTTCCCTGGGGTAGTCCATCGATGATGTCCACCATAACGACATCGCCCACCTCCATCTCCGCAACCTTATTGGCCACCGTTGCCCCCACATTGCCTGCCCCGATCACGGAAATCTTATTCCTTCCCATACTGCACCTCCCCTACCTCAGATTTCTTGTTCTAAGAGGGTCTCAGGATGGGGAACGGTATACCCCCTTAACTGGTATCCACAGGATCTTCGTACGATCAGCTCCGGCTCTAAAGTAATCTGCCTCACCTTGTCCCCATCCCTGCCCTCAATCTTATCAATCAGCGTATGGACGGCAATGGACCCCATCTCATACTTTTTCTGACCGATAGTTGTTAGCTCGATGGCCTTTAACGAGGTGAATTCAATATCATTAAACCCTACCAGGCCGATATCTTCGGGAATCCTGAACCCCGAATCGAGGATTCCCTCGAAGGCGCCCAAGGCCATATAATCGTTTACACCAAAAATGGCGCTGGGGGGATTCTTCATGGCGACAAATCTCTTTGCGGCCTCGTATCCCGAGGGCTTCAGGAAATCACCCTCCAAAACGAGGAGGTTACCCGGGTTCAACCCATATTCGGCAAAGGCCTTTCGGGCTCCCTCTAACCTCTCCACCGCGGCCGAGGAACCCCGAGATCCTGAAATGACGCCTATCCTTTTGTGTCCCATCTTGATCAGGTGTTCAATGGCAAGAAACCCACCCTTCGCGTTCTCCACGACCACATAGTCGATCCGATCCATCATGGGGTCTCCATAAACCCTTCGATTCACCAAGATCAGGGGAAATTCGTCCTCTACCAGCCTCGTGATGTTGGGATCATGAATATGGGCCGATGTGAAGATAATGCCGTCCACTCCTCGACTTCGGAGCATGTCGATGTACTGCTTTTCTAGGGAAATATCGAAGTTTGTACAGCAGAGGATGATGTTATATCCGAGGGATCTGGCCGCATCCTCGATTCCCTTGGCCAATTCCGGGTAGAAGGGGTTGACAATGGTGGTGATAACGAGCCCTAAGGTCCTTGTCCTTCCCAGAACCAGGCTTTGAGCTAATACGTTGGGCTGGTAATCCAATTCCCTGGCGATGGAGATGATCCGATCCTTGGTGGACTGGCTTATCCTAGGCTTATCGTTCAGGGCCCTGTGTACGGTTGTGTGAGATACTCCCACCAACTTGGCTATGTCCTTTATGGTGGCATATCGTCCCATGCAACCCTTGCCCTCTTTGCGTTAACGTTAACTCAATTTGAGCCTCAAGTCAATGGAAAAATCAGTTTTCACGAAACGGCTGGCTGCAATAGATGATCGACCCTCTCCACCTCTTCCAGCCTTAAGATCCGACTGAGCATGGAACTCGATTTCTCCATGGGAAGAATCCCCCTGGTCAAGCTGAGGAATTTCTCGGAAACCTCCTCTTGGGAGAAGGGGTTTTGGGGATCCCCCTTAGGATATTCCACTTTTTTGGAAAGGATCCGTCCATCCTTGGTACTCACCTCCACAATGGCCCCCCACTTCTGGGGATATTCCCCGTCCAAGGTATCATCTGGAGTGAGTTCTATCCGGGCCATGAGCTCCCTCAATTCACCGTCATTCAATCGTTTCTCGGTGAAGGCCTCAAGGCCCACTTTCCCAAATTTCAGGGCCGTGGCAACACAAAAGGGAAGATGGAATTTGGCGATATATGGGTCGGTTAACTGAACATTACGGAGGAGATCCAGAGCGGCTGAATACACCTTCACCTTCACCTTCTGGACCTCCTCCGGAGTGAATCCCCCTTCCCTTGCGAGAATCAGCGACGCATCCAACGCGGAATGAGTATGGCCACACGAAGCATGGAATTTAAAGGAGTTTCCCTCCATTTGATACTCCCTTCCGAGGTCATCCACCGCCCCACGGAAATCATGATCGCTGGAGGTAGCCTTGAAGAATCCCTTCTCACCCTCGAAAATGTGCTCGGCTCCAGTAAAACCCCGCTGAGCAAGCAGGGCGGCCAAA
Organism: uncultured Syntrophobacterales bacterium; assembly: GCA_964346945.1. Classification (GTDB taxonomy): domain Bacteria; phylum Desulfobacterota; class BSN033; order WVXP01. The sequence goes on along the minus strand of CAYFXL010000118.1, from coordinate 1,129 downwards.
ATACCATTCAGGGCCGCCTTGCCCGGATGCAACTGCTTGCTCATGGCGCCTTCCGAAAGAAATTCCCAGAGCCCTGAGGCTTGTGTCCCCGCACTTCCCAAGGCCCACACGATCTGTTGGGGATTCAGCAGGAGTAATTTGCTGGCGGCCGCCGCGGCTCCAAAGGTTCCGCAGGTGGCCGTTGTATGCCAAAAATGGTAATGGGATTTTCCCACCATCTGAGCCACCCTAATCCCAACCTCATATCCGACAACGATGGCGGCAATCAGATCCCTCCCGGTCCTCTGCTCCCTTTCTGCAACGGCCACAGCGGCGGGAATGATGGGAGCCGCTGGGTGGAATATGGATGGCCTATGCAGATCGTCCATTTCCACCACGTGAGACGAGGCGCCATTGACCAATGCCCCAAGGAGACAGATATTCTTCGAGCCATCGGGAATCAACGTACACTCTGGCTTCCCCGGCATACCCTTTACCACTTCCACCATCATCCTCACGGGTTGCTCCTGGCTACCCGCATAGGCAGATGCCATCCAATCCAGAAAACAATACTTCGCCAAGCTCCTCACTTTCTCCGGTAAATCCTCAAATTTCAGGCTGGAGATGAACGCCCCAAACTCCCGGGAAATAGACATGATCCCTCTCCTCCTTAGAATTGCACCTCAGAATTCCACCCTTACACGCCTACCCCTCCCTCGCTTGGAACATACCCGATTCGACCCCAAGGGTTGCCATTCCTACCTCAGTGTCCCCAAGTAGCGAGTGGTCAATTGTCTCTTTCTCACCATGGGGTTGGAATAATCTGGCAGGAGCATGGGAGAAACCCGGCCATTACCGATCCCCGCCTCTTTCAGTTCCCTATGATATGACCGCACGTGCTCCAGGGTCAGCCTCCCCTCCTCTGCCCTCTCGCGGGCATATATGGCCGCGTTCTTCCCCGCTATCCTTCCAAATACGAATACATCCATGAGGGAATTACCCCCGAGGCGATTTTCACCGTGAACACCTCCCCCAACCTCCCCCGCAATATATAATCCTGGGATAGAGCTCTCGCACTCTTCGTTATAGTGCAAGCCACCATTCTGATAGTGAAGGGTCGGATAGATCAATATGGGCTCCCTAGCAATGT
>CAYFXL010000117.1:0-8959 GCA_964346945.1 uncultured Syntrophobacterales bacterium | reverse complement strand
ATCGAATGTAATCCTTCGGATTGAGGATAACCCGGATTCGTTCATAATTCTGGGGTTCCTCATCCCTCACCCAGAGAATCTTTCCGGCGGTGTACCCGGGAAGCATCCTGTTGTTCGTAAGCTCAAGCAATCGATGTACCCCACCCACGCGTTCATAGATCGTCTTACACTGAGGTTCGCTCCTCTGATCGTTCCACATTATACAAGGGCGAATGACATTACCCCCTTTGTCAAGGGGGACCAAACCATGCATCTGACCGCAAAGGCCTATTCCTCGGACTGAATCGGGACGGATACCCCCAATCACCTGCGGGAGGGCTTTTCTTAATGCCTGCCACCAATCCTCTGGATCCTGCTCCGCCCAAGATGCGTGGGGGCTGCAAAAGGAGTAGCCCTCTACGGCTCGCTCAACAATCTCCCCCCCATTATCAATGAGAAGGACTTTGCATCCAGTTGTCCCAACGTCGATCCCGATCAAATAGTCCTTTGACATGAATCCCTCAGTCAGAGAATGACCCTTTAACCGCATTTTAGAATTTGGCGATCATACAACCATATACACCCCGTCAATCGACTACTTCAGTCTCCCTGACAACATCAGGGTCCGTAAACTGATCCAGGATATCCCTGACGCAACTCGATATGAGATACATAACAGCCCCTTCACCACCGGCCTGAAACCAGTGCTTCGTTCCCGGCTCCAAGGTGATTTGATCGCCCGGCTTCATGACGATCTCATGCCTCATGGTATAGGAGGGCTCCTTCCCGTCCGGAATAAAGCCATGCCGCATGTTGTCCTCGCCTGGAATGTAGAAGTAAAGCGTTCCGTAAACCAGCCTTACGGTTTCTTCTTTGCCGGGGTCATCGCCTACTTGAGGGTGCCAATGTTCGGGTTCAGTCTGGTAGGGAAAAAGCGTCAGAATTTTGAAAGCCACCCTTTCCGTTTCCAACAGGGTAAGTATCTGTGCGCCTTCCTTTTCCAAACGACTCAGTCCGAAATCGGCGGCGGCTATTTTCCCCAAATCCTCGTCCTTCACTATGATGCCGGCTTTTTTGATCATGTCCGCCGTCTTTTTCTGAGCCTCTTCCAGTTCTCTCCTCGTTATCATCCCTTAGCCCCCCCTTTTTGAATCACTGATGGATCCAGATCGAAAGTATTATTAACACAACCCGGTCGTGGAGATCCCCTGGAACTACCTTTGGCCATGAAGATTCCTGGGAAAAAGGATTTTTCTTGACAAGATATGTTGAGCGGGCTACTACTCCATACAAAATTCAATATGCAAAGTCAACATATTTTCCCTAACCCCCACGACAGCCCTGGAGTTCTGAATTACAAAAAGGCGCCGTTTCCGGCAAAATGAGGGAAAGATCTTTTCCGAACGGAAACGAGCCGACCTCATTGGCGAATTGCTTCTGCAAGGAGAGAGAACATGGACATTCAGCAAGAGATATTCGGCACAACCGCTGAAGGAGCTGAAATAGAGAAATTCACCATTTCGAATGACAACGGAATCACGGCATCGGTCATCAGTTTCGGGGCAGTCTTAGCTTCCCTGAAAGTTCCGGACAGCAACGGCAAGCCCGAAGAAGTAACGCTGGGCTTCGATACGTTGGAGGGATACATCTCGGATATCTGGTATTTCGGCTCAACCATCGGGCGGTATGCAAATCGCATTGCCGAAGGGAGATTCAGCCTGGACGGAGTACCGCACCAACTCGCCCGCAATAGCCCTCCCAGTCATTTACATGGCGGGAATAGGGGCTTCAATAAAGTCGTTTGGAGACCCGAGATACGGACAGATCGGGATTCCATAGGCGTGGTTTTTTCCTACCTGAGCGCGGACGGCGAGGAGGGGTACCCCGGTAACCTCTCCACGAAAGTCACTTACACTCTGAACAACCAGAACGAGTTAATCATCGCCTATCTGGCAGAGACAGATAAGGCAACGCCCGTCAACCTTACCAACCACACCTATTGGAACCTGAAAGGCGCCGGATCTGGAAATGTCCTGGATCATGAATTGACTCTCAATGCTGATCACTACCTACCTACCGATGATGATCGAATCCCAACAGGGGAAATTGCAAGTGTCTTCCATACGCCCATGGATTTTACCCGCCCGGTCACGATTGGCGCCCGGATTGATGAGGTCAAGGGAGGCGGGTACAATCATTGCTATGTTCTCAATAAACAGGGCGATTCCCTGGGCTTGGCCGCCAGAGTTCAGGAGCCCAAAAATGGCAGGGCCATGGAGGTTCACACTACGGAGCCAGGCATTCAGTTCTATACCGGGCATTTCCTCGAAAATTACAGAGGAGCAGGTGGGATTATCTTTAATAAGTATGACGGGTTTTGTTTGGAAGCACAGCATTTTCCCAACTCCGTGAACGAACCACGATTTCCTTCAACAATTCTCAAGCCAGGCGATCTTTACAGGCAGACTACCATTCACAAATTTTTGCGCTAGGTGGCTCTCTTGTGTTCGTATGATACTCGTCGAGCGATTTAACCAAAATCGAAAGGGGTTGTTTCAGTAATTCCCATGTATTGCTAACAAAACCCCTGATGAAACGGCGGTGGTTCTCATCAGGGAAGGCTCTTCCTTCAACTATTCCAGCATTCCAGACAATAGTCATTATCGAAGCGCATATAGGTATTGGTACTTTCCATCCCTTATAGAGCGCCTATCTGAGGAATAAGTGAAATTTTCTCCTTGACGAATATCTCCTGCTAAAGATATGATAGGAGCTCACCACCGAGTTGCCCCGCGATAGAGCAAGAGGTGAATGGCAACAGAGATTATCCCTCCGTGCTGTTGTTACTACCGTATAGCAAGGAGAGAACATGGAAATAAAACAGGCTATCATCACTGGGTTTATGGGGAAATTACGGGACCGCTTCTGTGAGTATCACGAAGAAAGGACACCTGTTGAGAAGATCGCTGCCGTCGCGCAGGTCAAAGGAGCCAGAGGGGTTGAAATCGTATTTCCCTACGACTGCCAGGACATGGGAGGGATAAAAGACACCCTGCAGAAATATGATCTCGGAGTTGCAGCAGTCAATGCAAATATCAAGGGAGAGCCCGAATTTGTGAGTGGATCTTCCAGTGTAAACTCAAAAAAAATTAGGGACAGTGCTATCCAGATCATCCGTGATGCGATGGATGCTGCTGCGGCCCTTGGTGCGGACAAGGTGACCTGCTGCCCGTTGAGCGACGGATACGACTATCTCTTTCAGGTTGATTATCGAGATGCCTGGAACCATATGGTCTCAACGTTCAAGGAAGCTGCTGGACATCGAAGGGACATTCGCCTCTTCCTCGAATATAAAGCTTCAGAAACCCGGGTCCAGTGTTTCTTGGATTCAGCGGCCAAAACGATTTGCATGATTCGCGACATCAGCGAACCCAATTTAGGCATGACCATTGATGTCGGGCATTCCCTTTTCATCGGTGAAACGCCCGCTGAGTCGCTCTGTTTGGCCCAGACGAGTGGGGTCCCGTACTACATTCATATCAACGATAACAACCGGAGGTGGGACTGGGACCTCATACCGGCAACGCGAAACCTCTGGGATTATCTGGAGCTGTTCTTCTACCTGAAGGAGTTTAACTACCAGGGTTGGGTTACCTCGGACATGAGCCCCGTGCGAGTTGATCCGGTGCAAGCCTTCGAACGAACCATTGCGACCACGGAAAAGGTGATACAAATCGTTAATAACCTGGATTCGGAGAGGCTCCTCTCCATGATGGCGGAGGGGAAGACGTTGGAAACCCTGGCGTGGCTGGAGGAGAAGGTTTTAGGCTAGCGCATCTTGCAAAAGTTGAAGCTACGCGAGGAGTAGGATATCCCATCAAAGGACGAATGCTAAAAGGAAGGGGGTGAGGGCGGTAAGAGCAGAAGGGAGGTGAAAGAGAGGGAAAAATATCAGAGATTAGTACCTATTTTTTAAAAGAGGGAGGTTGCCATGAAGAAAGTTTTCCTATTGACAATAGCATTAACACTATTCGTTGGCTCAGGAACTGTTTTAGCCAAGGATTTTCCTACGAGGCCCATCGAGATATCCTGTTTTGCCAGTGCCGGCGGTGGAACTGACACGACTGATCGGGCTATCGCCAAAGCCATGGAACCCTATCTCGGGGTCACGATCAATGTGGTGAACAGAACGGGCGGTGCAGGCGGTGTTGCCATGAATGCTGTTTGGTCCAAACCGCACGATGGGCACTACTGGGGTGGATTTTCGGAATCAATCCTCCCGGCTCCCGTAATGGGTGGCCATCACACCAGCGCCAAGGATTGGATTTACTACATGGTGGGTGGTGCTCCCGGTGTGATTTCGGTGAGGCCCGATTCAAAATTTAAGACACTAGACCAATTGGTGAAGGCAGCTAAAGCGGATCCCGGCAATATCAAGGCCTCTGCCTCTGCCGCAGGCGGCATCTGGCATACCAAGCTCATTGCACTGATGAACGGTGCCGGAATAAAGTTCAACTTTATTCCCTTTAACGGGAGCCATCCTTCACAGGTAGCGGCCATGACTGGTGAGGTGGAAGTGGTATTGACCTCCATTTCAGAACAGGCTGAGCTCGTTAAGGCGAAGAAGCTGGTGCCTTTAGCCATGGTGGAATTAAAGCCGTATACGTTTCCCGGGGTAGGAAAGATAGCGGCGGCTGTGGACAAATATCCGAATGTGGCCAAACTTCTCCCCCTGGATCAATGGTTGGGATTTGCGCTTCCCGCCGATGTACCTAAAGATGTAGTCAAGAAAGTCGATGACGCGTTCGCGAAAGCTATGAAGACCGACGCGATAAAAGATCTGGCAAAGAACCGCAACATGACCCTTTACGGTTACTACGGGAAACAGGCTCAAGATGTAGCCCGAAAGATGGAGAGCGTGTGGACCTGGACCCTTTTTGATCTGGGAATTGCCAAGAAGTCACCGGAGGGATTTGGAATACCCAAACCGTGACAGGCAAAGAGGGAGGAGGCAGAGTGTTTTTGAAGTAACTCTGCCTCCTCCCATTTGGAGAGGGGAAAAACCATGATGCCGAAGGAGAAACTGCGAAAGGCCGATATCGTGACGGCTCTTTGTCTCATCTTATTGGGATTAGCCGTTTTATTCGGAGCGAGTCGCATGCCCATGACCGGAACATATGCAGGGGTAACGAATGTATGGTACGTATCTCCGGCTATTCTGCCTATTTTGGTCGGGACGCTTATCATTATTTTCAGTATCGGGGTCCTCGTACGTGCCATAAGAGATGGCGGTCACAGGGAAATCATCCGCTATTTCGCGGAAAAGACGAAGGGATTGTCCAAGAACCGTGAGGTTCAACGGATCCTCATCATCTGGATATGGTCGTCCGTTTATATCTTTATCATGATTGGCCGGATCAACTTTTACGTAGCGAGCTTCTTATATCTCTGCCCGTTCATGCTCATATTCTACCGCCCTAATGGGGCATCTTTGAAGGTTAAGCACTTTGCATTGATCATCATACTCTGTGCGCTTCTCCCCATTGGGATAGGATATATCTTCTACAGATACTTATTGGTCCCGTTGCCGTGAAAGGAACCCGCTAAACTGCAGAGAAAAGGGAAATACCGAAGATAGTTGAGGAGAAGAGACCTTATGTACTTACAAGATTTTTTTTCGCAAATCGCGCAGATCATAACCTTTGCCAAGTTGGGTGTTTTGGCGGGAACCATCGTCCTCGGCATTCTTTTTGGGGCTCTGCCGGGCCTAACTGCTACACTCGGAGTCGCTCTGCTGACCACGGTTACCTACGGTCTCCCCACCGATTTGGCCATGGTCGCCCTCATCGGTATCTACGTGGGGGCAGTCTACGGGGGTTCTCATGCTTCCATACTCATCAACATCCCTGGCACGGGGGCAGCCGCCGCAACCGCACTGGATGGCTACCCGCTCTGTCTTCAGGGAAGGGGAGGGGAGACAGTAGGTACGGCCACCCTGACCTCATTCATCGGCACCTTTGCTGGAATGTTGGCGATGGTATCCGCGATTCCCCTTCTTATTAAGATTGCCTTAAATTTCACGTCCGTGGAATTCTTCCTCCTGGCCCTTTTTGGCGTCCTGATCTGTGGATCGTTGACCTCACCGGATACGCCCTTGAAGGGGTGGATCGCGGGATTTTTGGGACTCTTAATGGCTACCGTGGGAATAGATCCGCTCCAGGGATATTACCGGTTTACCTTCGGTATCCCGGATCTCTTCAGTGGATTCGATGTCATACCCGTTATATTGGGTGGTTTTGCCTTTCCCCAGATCATCCGCACCTTGAGGAGCCCAACCACCGGGAGTCTTGGGCCATCCTCCGTTACGCGGGTGCTTCCACGGTGGCCCGTCTTGCGCAGATATTGGACTGCGATGGTCCGCTCGGGGCTCGTGGGAGTCGGAGTGGGCGCTATTCCCGGGGCTGGGGAGGACATAGCGGCTTGGATGTCATACGATATTGCAAAAAAATCGAGTAAGGAGCCGGAAAAGTTCGGAAAGGGGACCATGGAGGGAGTGATCTCGGCAGAAACGGCGAACAACTCCTGTATAGGGGGGGCACTCATTCCCCTCTTGACCCTGGGAGTGCCTGGTTCCCCCCCCGCGGCGATGCTTCTGGGCGCGATTTGGTTACACGGGGTGAGGCCTGGTCCCATGCTCTCCTTTGAATTCCCGCACTTCATTCCCCAGATGGCCGCCACCCTGTTTTGGGCATCCCTGACCATGCTGGTGTTCGGGTTTGCCATGAGCAAGCTCACGATTCGGGTACTGAGGATTCCCCCAGCGATCTTCATGCCCATTGTAGCCTTCTTTTCAGTGATTGGTTCCTATTCCCTGGGGTTGAGGATATTCAACGTTCAGATGATGTTTCTCTTTGGCATCGTGGCCTACTTAATGGAGGAGATGGGGTATCCCATTGCACCACTGGTGATCGGGATCATTCTCGGTCCCATGGCAGACGCGAATCTAAGAAGAGCCCTCATCGTCTCCCAAGGAAGTTTGACGCCGTTTTTCACCCGCCCCGTCGCCCTCGTTTTGCTCGCGCTCATCCTTTTCTCCGTGCTAAGCCAAACGCAAACGTATCGGAACTTTCTCAGAAGGATAGGCGAACTAATAAGGTCGAAAAAGGAGTAGGCAGGTATAAACCGCTAAGAGATCCTAACTATTCACGAATGTCTGCGTCATTCCATTTTCCGGGTGAGTTGCACGTGGAGGAAAAGAATGTCCAAAAAATCCCTTTTTGAGCGAGCGCAAGATCCTCTACAACTCGGAATGTCAAGTGAAGCCTTGGCCCAAACCAAGGACTGGATCGAGGATAAGACGAAGAAAACACCCTACGGTTGTCTCATTCTTCGCAACGGGAAGATTGCGGCAGAGTGGTACGGAGGAGGTTATTCGGCCGAGAGCCTGTTTGAAATAGGGAGTATTCGAAAGTCATTCAACAGCGCCCTCATTGGGATCGGGATCAAAGAGGGAAAAATCGACCTGAATGTCAGGGCAGGTGACGTATGGCCGGAGATTACGGAAATCAGCGGGGACAAAGCTGATGCTGCCATTACCCTCCACCAATTGGTCAGTGGAACATCCGGGTGGTTGACACCTGATCCACCTGGAAAGAAGTTCATGTACAACAATGCGGGATTTACCGCGGCTGAGCGTGTTGTTGCCAGGATATACGGATTGGCCGACGATGAAATAGCTCCCGAGGTAGTTGAGAAATTCAAGATACCCTTGGAAGCCAAAAGCTGGAAGGTCTATCACTTTGAAAGAGAATTCACCTCGGAGGATATTGAAAATCCTGGACCGAAATTAGCGATCGATTCAAATCTGAGGGACTTGGTTAAGTGGGGTTACCTTTGGCATGAGAGGGGGGTTTGGGATGGGAAAGAATTGATTCCACGAGAGTACGTACGTGTGGCAACGAGCCTTGTAAACCCCCAGATTACTAACGCCTATTATGGCTACAACTGGTTCGTCAACTCGGAGAACGCCCTTTGGCCTGGTGCGCCGCAAGATTCATATGGTCACGCAGGGTTTGGAACATTCAAACCCTCGGAGAGTGAAAGCAGGGCATATCTGTGGATATGTCCGAGTCTGAACATTGTCGCCGCCATTGTAGCTGATGTCTCCGCAGGGTTCGCTAACGACTTTCTCGACATACCCCTGGGAATCACGGCCGAATGGATTGGTCGTATCGTCCATGCAACGAGCTGAAGGGAAAACGCCCTGCCAGCAGAGAACTGGCACGGCAAGAGAAATTTCAGGCGAAATCATAGAGCCGTGCTGGGTTGTCGACAAGAATCCCCTTTCGTACACCTTCGTCGGACGCCCAATCCAATAACAGGTCGAGCAGTTTCCCCGTGTCAAGCGGCTGGAAAGGGGTAACCTCCCCATCGGGTGCAGGGTCATGTCCATGCGGTGGGGTATGGGGCCAGTCAGAACCCCACACAATTCTCTCTGGGTTGGCCTCCACCAATGCCCTGGCGAGCTGGGCAACCTCTTCGTAGTGGCCTCCATTTCGGCTCACCCGGTAAGCTCCAGAGAGCTTTACCCAGCACCGTCCACTTTTGAGCATGCGTTGAAGAGCCCCCAATCCTGGATGTCCCGGTACCTCATGGGCAGGGATTTTAGCCATGTGGTCAAATACGACATCGACAGCGAGTTGCTCTACAATGGGAACCAAGGCTTGGAGCATGTGGGGACCAACGTGGACCTCCAAATGCCAGCCAATCTCACGGATGCGTCCGGCCACGAGAACCATCCGCCGGGCGAGCTCCTCGAAGTCATCTCGTGTAAACGAATCTACATTGAGCCTCACGCCACGAACGCCCGCGGCATGTAACCACTCGAGTTCTGCCCTCCCCACATCCTCACCCACCACTGCCACGCCGCGGGCCATTTCACCGAAGGTTGCCATGGCATCCACCATACGGCTGTTATCGG
>CAYFXL010000116.1:0-9151 GCA_964346945.1 uncultured Syntrophobacterales bacterium | reverse complement strand
CTCTCAGGATTACGCTGGCGTTTGTCTTCTCGACGTAATCCACCAAAAGGCCGCTGAAGCTCTCAACCACGACATCGGGCATCTCCTGCACCGCCGTCTTGGCCATTTCTACCCTCTCGTCGATGGTAAAGAGGGATTTCTTTTGCTCGTTGTCGGCGATGGCGACGATGACCCCATCGAAAATTTCCAAACCCCGCGCGATGATATCGATATGACCATTGGTAATAGGATCAAAGGATCCGGGATATACTGCTATCCTTGCCATTGAGAACCGCCTTTCGTCATACTCCAGATCGGAGCGATGAGTGCCATTGAAAGATGGAGATCACCGTATCTCCGTGCCGTTTTTGCTTTTCCAGGGACAGCCTTTCCCACTGAGGAGAGGGAGCTACCGCAGACCCGTGCTCGACAACAATCATCCCTCCCTCGCTTACCATATCATGGGCATTGATGAAGCGCAAGGTTTTGTCCACATAGCCCCTTCCGTAAGGGGGATCGACGAAGACGAGATCGACCTTCTCACCCCTGCGCATCAGTGCCTTCAGGGCTACCTCCACGTCCAGGGAGATGATTTCGGCCTGGTCTTGAAATCCACAGAGGTCCCGGTTTTTCATCAAGGCCCTGAGGAGAGTTTTCTCTTTTTCGACGAAGATGGCTTTTTTCGCGCCTTGGCTGAGGGCTTCCAGGCCCAGACTTCCCGTTCCCGCAAACAGATCCAGGACAGTGCTCCCTTCCACGTAGCCCTGTATCATAGCGAAGATCGATTCCTTCACGCTGTCCCGCGTTGGCCGAATCCCTCTCGTCTTAATCGGCGTCAGTTTCCTCCCCTTTGCCCTTCCCGCCAAGATTCTCATCCCACTATCCTCGTTCTGGAATCCCGACTCAATGAGACAGTAACTCTAGGACTTTTTTCCGCATATTCTCTTGATGGGTCCCCTTCCAATAGATTCGGGAACACCCTGGACATGAGTGGAATTCGGAATAGGTGGAGAAGATGAAAGCTGGAACCCTTCCCTCCACGTCCTCTTTGGGGATCTTCCCCAGTTGTCTGTTACAGATAATACAACGGGAAAAGAGTCGATGCTCATCGATTTTCAGGCCTAACTCCCTTATCACGTTCCTCAATTGAAGGTCTGGATTGTCCTCCCGAACCAAGGTAATCCTTCGGAAGTTTCCCCGATGAGGCAATCTCATCGTGCGAGTCAGGAATATTCGGCCCCTCCCCTTTTCCACGAGCGCCTGCCAATCGTTTCCGCGCCAGTAGAGGGTATCATATCCGAGGATTCTCAGCCATCTCGCCAGCCTTCCCAGCATGCGGTCAACGATGAACAGCTCAGTCATTGGACTTACATGCCCGCTTTATGAGGTCGAAAGCACACCGCCTCGCTTCCTCCAAAATTGTCTCCTCATTCTCCACCTTTCGGTTGACCATGAGCACCCTCCCGTCGCAAATAAGGGTGTCGACGCATCCACCGTTCCCGGAGTATGCCAGGTCTGAGTAGAGGTCGAAATGAGGAGTTAATTCAGGCCTTTGGAGATCGATCAGCGCTATGTCCGCCAGGGCACCTTCCACGACTTCCCCACAGTTCAGGCCAAAGGCCTTGGCCCCATTGATGGTGGCCATCTTGAAGGCCTCGAGGGCTGGAAGGACAGTGGTGTCTTTGTGGTGGTATTTTTGCAGGAGGGAGGCGAATTTCATGCTCTCCAACATATCCAAATTGTTGTTGGATGAGCATCCATCCGTACCGAGGGATATCGTAATCCCAGCCGTCTTCAACCTCTCATACGGGAAAACCTTTCCCACGGCCAATTTCATATTGGAGATGGGGTTATGGACTACCTTTACATCATGTTTCTTCAGCAGTAAGATTTCCTTTTGGTTGAGCCAGACTCCGTGACAGGCGATGACATTTGGCCCCAGAAAACCGATTCTCTCCAGGTATTCAGCGGGGCGCATTCCCTGCTTTCGGATACAGTCCTCAACCTCTTGTTGGGTTTCAGACAGGTGAACGTGGATGAGGAGCCCATGGTCCCGGGCAAAATCCGCCGCCCACTTCAAGCTCTCCTCGGAGACAGTGTAGATGGCATGCGGGCCCAGGGTGAAAGTAACCCGGTCACCGAAATTCCCGCTTTCCTCGGATAGTTTGATGTTGACTTCGATCTGTTCTTTGGCTTTTTTGTTGTCAAAGAAGTCTATGAATACGGCGCTTATCGCGGCCCGGATTCCCATTTCCTGAACTGCACGGGCCGTTCCCCTCCAGAACCAATACATGTCGTTGAAAAAAGTGGTCCCTGTTTTGATCATTTCTAAACAGGCAAGCCTTGCTCCACAGTAGATATCCTCCTCCGTCATGTGGGCCTCAGCCACCCATATTTTCTTCTCAAGCCAATCCTGGAGGTGCATGTCATCAGCGTACCCCCGGAGGAGGGTCATAGCGGCGTGGGTGTGCCCGTTAATAAAAGACGGAATGGCCGCCTTGCGATCCCCTGGTATTTGGACATCCGCCGATAAAGGGATGGAGTCGTCGATCTTCTGAATACGGTTACCTCTGATATAGATATCCTTTTTCCGTCCATTCAGGGTTGCCCCTTGGATGAGAACGCTCACCTTACCTCCTCGATAATGGCTAGGACAAGGCTTTTCACCCTCTCCATGTTGCTCTGTGCGTTGCGAAGAATATCCTCGGCCTTAGGGGGGACTTCCGAAATTCCATGACAATAGTTGTCAACTGAGCAGATGCTTGCGTAAGGGATGGAGAGCTCCTCCGCAAGGGTGGCCTCGTTTGCCATGGTCATTCCGACTATGTCTCCGAAGTGTTGCAACAGGCGAATCTCGGCACGAGTTTCCAAACGCGGCCCCCTGGTTTGAATATAGATACCTTCGCCGGTTACCTGGATCTTGTGGTGCTCTGCCACCCTGAGAATGAGTTGACGGAGATCCTCATTCAATCTCGGAGTAATATGGCGAATTTCGTGATCGAAGAGGGTTTGAACCCCCCAGAGGTTGATATAATCATGGGGTATGATGAGAGTTTTCGGGGGAATTTCAGGCTTGAGACTCCCCACGGAGTTGACCCCGATAATCCTGGGTATCCCTAATTCCTTGAAAGCACTGAGATGAGCCCGGTGATTGATTCGATGAGGAGGGACACTATCTTTCACCCCGTGTCGAGGCAGGAAGACGATATCATCGGATTCCACAACGGTCACCTTTCCGAAGCGAGTTGATACCTCCAGCGGATTCATTTCCTCCGAGAGGCCTATCCGCCAAAAGGCCGTCCCTGCAATAACCCCCGATCTTGCCATCTACCCTTCTCCAGGGAAGGAGTTCTGTTCCCGCGCCTTGAGGGGAAAAAAGTTCTAACCTCCCTATGATAGGGAATTCTTTGGCTTACGTCAAACCTCGACGCACGGAGCCCCTCATCGGGCTATTTCGAGGGCATGAAAGAAGTAGCCGATTTCGAATGACGCTGTATCGGGACCATCGGACCCGTGTACGACATTTTTTTCGATATTTGAGCCAAACTGTCTTCGAAGAGTCCCCTCGACTGCCTCTTGGGGGTCAGTGGCACCCATCAGATCCCTGACGCTCTGGATGCCGTTGTCCCCTTCCAAGACCATGACTACCGCCGGCCCTGAAGACATGAATGTGGTGAGGCTCTCAAAAAAGGATTTCCCCCGATGAACCGCGTAGAATCCCTCTGCTTCCCTCTTGGACATCTTCACCATCTTCAGCCCAATCACCTTCAAGCCGTTGTCCTCGAACCTCTTGATAACTTCGCCGATTAGTCCCCGTTCGACTCCGTCTGGCTTCACGATGGATAAGGTCCTTTCCATAACGCCCTCCGATTCCCCTTGAGGAAAATTCAAAGAGGTGAGACCAAGAAAATGTACAGTGCTGTCGGTAACCTTGTCAAGGTTCCTGTTTTCGCGGTCATCGCAAGAGAAGAGAGGGGGTGAGAGTAAGGAGTAGGCAGCAAGACTTGGTGGAAAGCAGGGTAAGGGGTTAAGGAATAGGGGTGTACTGGGCAGGCTGCGGCTCCATTCGATTTGACAGGGGATGAGAAATACCATATATATTTCCGTATCGTTTGATGAGGTGACGGGGGAAGGGAGAGGAATGAACCGGAAGCTAAACCAATCTGGGAATATTGATAGAGGAGAAATGTATGATGTTGTCATCATCGGGGCGGGGCCAGCAGGTTTAACCGCAGGACTCTACGCATCCAGGGCAAGGCTCACGGCCCTCCTTATCGAAGCGATGGTCGCGGGAGGCCAGATGACGACCACTGATGTCATCGAGAATTACCCTGGGTTTTCCCAAATTACCGGGGCAGAGTTAAGCAATCTCATGGATGAGCATGCCAAGCGGTTTGGGCTCACAGTGGAAACCGGCGAGGTAACTGGGCTTGAAGTCGTTGGAGACCAAAAATTGGTAAAGACAGGAGAGAAAGAGTACCGGGGGGAGGCCGTCATCATCTGCACGGGAACGGAATACCGGAAACTGGGCATCCCGGGGGAAACCGAATTTACGGGGCGCGGAGTCTCCTACTGTGCGACCTGCGATGGGGCATTCTTCAAGGACAGCAAGGTCGTGGTGGTGGGAGGGGGGGATTCCGCATTGACCGAGGCGCTCTTTTTGACCAGATTTGCCAAGGAAATCACTATTATCCATCGGCGGGATGCCCTGAGGGCAACCAAGATCTATCAGGAGAGGGCCTTTGCCAACCCCAAGATCGATTTTCTCTGGAGTACCGTTGTCGAAGAGATTAAGGGGAATCAAACCGTTGAGAGCGTCATCGTGAAACATGTTACCTCCGGCGAGGTGAGGGAAGTTCCGACGGAGGGTGTCTTCATGTTCATCGGAATTACGCCCAAAACGGCATTTCTCAAGGGCGTGGTGGAGTTGGATGAAAATGGATATATCCTCGTGGACGAGGAAAACCTCCAAACATCGGTAGAGGGTATTTTCGCGGCGGGAGATGCCAGGAAAAAATTGCTGAGGCAAGTGGCTACAGCGGTGGGAGATGGGGCAACGGCGGCCTTTGCGGTGGAAAAGTACCTGGAGGAGAAGGGGAGCACTTGAAGTCAGTCCCTTTGCCTGGATATATTATTATGATGAAGCTTGTTTGGTGCTTTGAAAGAAGAGAAGGCGTCAATTCGGCATGAAAGGGAGGGGGGAAGAGAGGGCTGAATCCAAAAACAAGGAGGAAGTAAGATGAGGGAGAACGTGGAAAAGGCCTTACAGAAGATTAGGCCTGCTCTTCAAGCCGACGGCGGAGATATCGAGTTGGTCGATATCCAGGACGGAGTTGTGAAGGTCAAGCTCACCGGCGCATGCGGTGGCTGTCCAATGTCACAGATGACATTGAAGCAAGGCGTAGAACGGGCATTAAAACAAGAAGTACCCGAGGTAAAAGGGGTAGAATCCATTTAGCATTGAGGCGGAACGATTATGGAGAAGCAGAGGATGATCGTTCCACCCTCATTTCAGTGTTGGGGAAGAAGAGTTTGATGCATCCCGAGCTCGACCACGAGGCGTGCAATAGTTGCGGTACCTGCGTTGACATTTGTCCGAGCGAAGTCTATCACTGGGTGGGTGAGCGGCCAGAAGCGACCGATCTAGAGGAATGTGCTGAATGTGGAGCCTGTGAGGAACAATGCCCCGTCCATGCCATCGCTATGGTCGATGATTAACCCCCTTGTTGGGGGCTGTTCCCTTTTATATAAGCCATAACATCGAATTTTGATTTGCAGCCATTGTAACTCATGTAGCGGATTTTGCCGAAAATAGGGCGCTCGGGCCAGGCTCTATCATGTACTCCCCCAATACACCAGGCAATACCAGCATACCCGTTTGTTTCCCTCCCATCGAGCTCATATCGGTCATTGAGATAGAGGGCAGTCCTTATTGCCTCCTCAGGCGATTTTGTCCACTCCAGGAGCTTTTTCCCCCAATACATTCTCATGTAACCGTGCATCTTGCCTTTTCGGGTCATCTCCCTTTGGGCGGCATTCCATAATTGGTCATGGGTATTGGCATGTTCAAAATCCTCCAAGGAATAGAGGTACTCTCTTGGGTCCCTCCTATGATCATTGAGCGTCTTTTTCGCCCACTCAGGGAAACCCTCGAAGCTGTCATAGTGATCGTTATAGAAACAGAAATTATCCGACAGCTCACGCCTCACGATAAGTTCCTCCAAGAAGGCCTCCCGTGATTCCTCATCGGCATCACCTTTTGTTACCTCGAGGGCGACCCTCTGTGCGGAAAGGTGACCAAAATGGAGATAGGGCGACAGATTTGACTGCGCATCCTTCGTGGGATCATTTCTCCCCTGTTGGTATGAGGACAGCTTTTTCCTGATAAATTCCCTCAGGGCTTTTCGTGCCGCGTTTTCCCCAGGCTCAATCCAACCTACCTCTGAAATACCCTGATCGACCCGGATCGTTTTTTTGACTTCACTCCAATTGATTTTTCCCCATTTTCCCTTCCAGGTGATCGGGTGTGTCTGGAGCGTTGGAAAGTCCTCCAAGAACTCGGGTAACGCTCTCCTAATCTTCGGCCGCAACGTGTACGCCCCGTATTCCCGTTTCGGCGAGGCAATCCAGCATGGGACAATATTCCTCGAGTCCACTTCATAGAAGGGGATATCGATTGCCCTCGCCACGGCTTTTTTCCATTGCCCCTTGATACGGAGCGGCTCAAAATCGGTGATCAGTGTCCCCACCCCATGTCTTTTGACAAGGGCCGGAATCTGTACACCGGCCGCGCCCGAGAGCGCGGAGAAAGGGATATGCTTTTCTCGCAGGCTTTCCTCCACTTCTTGGAGGCCCCTGAGCATAAAACCATAGTGCCTCATTGTCGCATCGAGGAATTTTGGGGCCACGCAAAAGACGACGCCCAGTGATACCTTTTCCCGCAGTGCCAACTCCTGGGCAAACAATAGTGCCCAATTATCTCGCACCCGTTGATCCCGACTCATCCAGTAGACTACTGGACCCGCCTTTTTTTTCCCCGTTTTGAGGACTCTTACCCTTTTTCGATTTATCATTTTTGCGTTCCTCTGGGCCACTTGATTTCAATGCTAAACATATCTTGGCCCCTGACCCAATTGCGGACTGGCCATCGATTCACTATACCACAACTGGGGAGCTGGGTTCCAAGGGCCGAATTTTGAGCGACTGCAGGGGCGACCAAACTGCGGAATGGGACGGCAACCAGCAGATGGCTTGGGCTCAGACCTTGATTTTCTCTTCATCATTCACTACGTTTACTTTATGAGGAATGAGTAAAGAAAACCGCCTTTTCCTTCTCAGGGGAGGAGAGGGCAGACGGATCGTTATTGAATCGGGAGGTGAGGAAAATGGCACAGCTCAAAGCAGGGGACATGGCCCCCAATTTCGAACTGGAAGATCAGAACGGGAGGAAGGTGAAGCTCTCGGATTTTCGGGGGCGTAAGGTCCTCCTCTATTTTTATCCGAAGGCGAACACACCGGGCTGCACCACACAGGCATGCAGTGTCAGGGACGCCCGGGGTGATCTGGACCCTATGGGTGTGGCCGCTGTTGGTATCAGTCCCGATACCCCCGATCAGCAGAAGAAGTTCGATGAAAAATATGGCCTCGGATTTCCGCTTCTATCCGACACGGACCATTCGGTTGCAGACGCCTATGGTGTATGGGGCGAGAAATCCATGTACGGGAAGAAATACGAAGGGATTATCCGTTCGTCGTTTTTGATCGGCGAGGAAGGCAAGATCCTCCAAACCTGGTATAAGGTGAGCCCCAAGGACACCGTGCCGAACGCACGGCAGGCTCTCTAGCGGAACCGAAATAAAACGGGACTGACCGTTGACATTCGACCTCGGTTAGGCAACAGCTCGTATCAAGACAGGGGTGAGTGATGAACGACAAAGAACGTCTTAATGCGCTGGAAGTCGCCCTCAACAACGAGATGAGGGAGCGGGAATTTTACCTCAAGAACGCCGAGAGGACGAGGAACCCCCTCGGGAAAAAGATGTTCCAGCAGATAGGAGATGAGGAGCTCGAGCACTACGAGCGGCTGAGGCAGCTCCACGAGAAGTGGGAAAAACAGGAGAAGTGGCCCGAAACTGTTCCCCTCAGGGTGAAGGACACCATCGTTAAGGATATCCTTCTCGACGTGCTCAAAAAGGTGGATCAAATATCCGTAGGAGACGACGATGACCTCGAGGCGGTTCGGACGGCCATCGATTTTGAGGCAAAGGGGGCGAAGTACTACGCCGACCTCCGAGATACGGTCTCCGATCCCAAGGAGAAGGAGTTCTTCGACCTCCTGGCGAGGATAGAGAATGAACACTATCTATCTCTCAAGGATACGGAGGAATATTTCACCGATCCCGCCTCGTGGTACCGTAGAGTCGAACACCACGGTTTTGATGGAGCGCCCTGATTACCGGGCAAATCCGAGATCTTACACAACGACGCGTTGGCAAACAGCGCCGGGAAAGATCGGGATTGAGGTGAGAGGTCCGCGGCTGAACAACTGGCGGTAAATCGCGTTGATGAAGCTGGACATCTTTCTATTGCTGGTTTTGACGGGAGGAATAATGGCCGCATTGAGTTTTGGACAGAGAGAGGGGACGATTGATCTGAGCAGGTACAAATGGGAGAGCCGACTGCTTTTCGTATTTGCCCCATCGGAGGACGATGAACGGTTTCGGGATCTAAAGAAGGAAATGAGTGATCGGGACGATGAGATAGTGGAACGAGATCTCCTCGTCTTCCACATTCTTGAGAGGGGAGAGAGCCGGCTGGGTGATATCTCCATTGACCGACAATCGGCCACCCTCCTGCGGGACCGTTTCTCAGCTAAGCCCGGCCAATTTACCGTTGTTCTCATCGGTAAGGACGGAGGGGAGAAACTGAGGAGAGGAGATGAGGTGAATATCGCGGAAATCTTTTCCCTTATTGACTCGATGCCAATGCGCCAAAGGGAAATGCGTGAAAGGCGAGGAGAAAAGACCCGGTAAAACTCTGCCCGACGAGGGTATTGCCCATTCATCAGTCTATAGGTAACAGGGCATTCCCTTCCGGGTACGTGATCCACATTGATGGAGACAAGAATCAGGGGTAATGCCTATGGAAGCGACCATCAAATTGGGAATCAGTT
>CAYFXL010000115.1:0-9204 GCA_964346945.1 uncultured Syntrophobacterales bacterium | reverse complement strand
CCTTGAGATCCCGGTAGTATTGGTCGCACGATTTTTGGTTCATGGCCAGAAGGAGATCGAGCTTGATGGCCTTGGGGTAATCGATCTCTTCGTCGCTCACAACAATCTCAGCCTTGCTTGCTCCCCCCCTTGCCTCCGGCCCATAACTCTGGGTTTGTGCTACGAACTTTCCCCCGTAAAGGCCTAGTGCCTCGGCGAGGATTATCCCACTCAGTATGATCCCCTGTCCCCCTGAACCGCTGAGGCGGATTTCGTATCGCTTAGCCATCGTTGGCCCTGAGGTTGGTAAGTTTTGGATCTCGGGTTTTCCTCCTATGATGAGATAATGAGGTGGTTTCCCAGCGATCACTCAATGGAGGATGCCATCTCCTTTGACCTTTCCTTCACCTTATCGTACTCATCCTGATAAATGGGAAGCTCCTTATCCACCAGCACCCCGGTGATAATCTTTCCCTCAAGTTCTTCGGGGTTCATCCGCTTTGCCTGTTGGACGGTCACGGCATTGTCCCTCTGCCACTTCATCATGTCTACGGCGGAGCCCAAACGATTTTGCTTGCCATATTGGACGTGGCAATGGCTGATCACCTCAACAACACCGAACCCCTTTTTCAAGATCGCCTTCTCGATCAAGCTATCCAAGAGCTTAGCGTGGTAGACTGTTCCCCTGCCCACAAATACCGCCCCTGCCGTTACGGCCAATTCCGATATCTTGAATTCCTGCTCGATATTGCTATAGAGGGCCGTCGTCGCCTTCATGCCATAGGGGGTGGTAGGCGAGTACTGACCCCCCGTCATGCCGTAGACGCTGTTGTTGACGATGATGGCCGTTAAGTCGATATTTCGCCTGGCGGCGTGGATGAAATGATTTCCGCCGATGGCTATGCCATCGCCATCTCCCATAATGACGATGACGTTGAGGTTAGGGTTGGCCAGTTTGATTCCCGTGGCGAAAGTGAGGGCCCGTCCGTGGGTGGTATGGAGCGTGTTGAAGTCCACGTAGACTGGCATCCTTCCGGAACACCCGATGCCAGAGACGAGGACGATATCATCCTTTTCGTACCCGGTCCGATCGATAGCGCGAATCAAGGCGCCGAGTATGATTCCCGTCCCGCAGCCTGGGCACCAGACATGGGGAAACTTCTTGTCGTGCCGAAGGTACTTGTAAATAAGCTTGGTAACCTCTGGCATCAGGACACCTGCTTGATCTCCTTCAATATCTGCTCTGGAGTAATCGTCAATCCATCAACCCTGTTTATCGTGCTCACCTTTGCCTTTCCCTCATTGACCCTCTTAACTTCTCGCGACATCTGGCCCATGTTGATCTCCGGGACGATGAGTGCCTTTGCCCTCTTGATGACACTCTCGACGGCTACCCTCATAAATGGCCAGAGGGTCATTAACTTGAGCAACCCCACCTTCACTCCCTGTTCCCGAGCATCGATTATCGCCCTCCGGGCTGATCTGGCCACCGAACCGTAGGCGATAACGGCGATATCGGCATCTTCCAGCTGAAAGAATTCACCCATCTGGATCTCCGGAAAGCCGAGGGTAATCTTTCGATGAATACGCTCCATGAAGGGCCCGATTTCGTCAGGTCGCAATGTGGGAAATCCACGAATGTCATGGGTAAGACCAGTCACGTGAAACCGATAGCCATCCCCGAAAGCAGCCATTGGGGGAACACCTTGGGTCGTATCCTCATAAGGGATGTACCATTCCGGAGGCATGGTGGGCCTGATTCTGTCGATCACCTCCACCTCTTCCGGACGAGGAAGGCTGACCTTCTCCCGCATATGTCCAACGACCTCGTCGAACACGACAATCACGGGGGTCCGATACTTCTCGGAAAAATTGAAGGCCTTTATGGTGAGATCGAAGCACTCTCTGACCGTGG
The DNA here is from genome assembly GCA_964346945.1 of uncultured Syntrophobacterales bacterium. Classification (GTDB taxonomy): domain Bacteria; phylum Desulfobacterota; class BSN033; order WVXP01. The sequence goes on along the minus strand of CAYFXL010000115.1, from coordinate 7,310 downwards.
AGGGGGCGAGGACGATGATGGGGTGATCACCATGGGTCCCCCATCTGGCCTGCATGACATCTCCCTGGGAGGGATACGTGGGGATTCCCGTGCTGGGGCCTCCCCTCATGACATCCACGACGACACACGGCACCTCGGCCATACAGGCAAATCCCAGGTTCTCTTGCATGAGGGAAAAACCAGGGCCGCTCGTGGCCGTCATCGACTTGACTCCCGCCAGGGAAGCCCCTATGATCGCTCCCATGCTTGCAATTTCATCCTCCATCTGGATAAAGGTCCCATCAACTCGAGGGAGCCTCACGGACATGACCTCCGAGATCTCCGTGGCCGGGGTGATGGGATAACCCGCAAAAAAGCGACATCGGGAGTACAGTGCCCCTTCCACTACGGCTTCGTTCCCCTGCATTAGGGATTCCCTAGGTTGCCTCTTTTTCATCTCGCTTCTGAACTTCCCTTTTTTTCCTCCCGCTTTCCACCGTGATGGCGAAATCCGGACATCGAATCTCGCACCACCCGCATCCCGTGCAGGCATCCAAATCCTTCACGAGGGGATAGCCCTCCTCATCGATGACCAAAACCCCTCTTGGGCAAAAGGCGACGCATATCCCGCAAGCCTTACACCACGCCCTGAAGATATCGATCTTCCCCACAGCCCTCCTCTTTGGTTTGGGCTGCTGATCCGGGGCTATCTCCTCTGCCCCTTTCGCGGGATGACTTATCTCTTCCGCTTTCATCTTTTTCCCTATTTAAAAACCATACCTCATGCAGCTAAAGTTGTCAATTTTGCCTAAGATGGCACTTTCAGACTTCCATGGTAAATAAAATATTATGAAATTAAACAATTACAGAATGGAGGGCGGTAACGTAAATCCATTTCCTGGGGAGGTAGAAATCCTTCCCTCATGTTAATCACCACGATGATCTTAAAGGGCATAGACAGTGCGATCCCCCTATCCTCTAAATCTTCAGTAGCCCCTTTCCTCCCTTGTTCCGCCCAAACGACATCCTCGGATAACCATTGGAAAAAGAGTAGGTCACGCTCTACCCGGGGGGCAATCCCCCCGGTGACGTCTTACCTTACCTCAAGTGGAATCAAGCTCTCGGGGATTTTCAATCCTTTCTCTTTATAGTATGTGTATGAACCGGCATGCAGGGGAGCAGGCAGACCACTGAGGGCATTCTCCAGCGTTATGAACGCCCCCATTTTGTGGACCTGCTGCAAATAATCGGGGTTATCGAAGAGCGTTTTGGTGAGGAGATAGATTACCTCCTTATCCACATCCATCCGCACCGCGAGGAAGTTGGGCTGAGCGATACTGCGCACCGGCTGTGTTTGTCCCGGATAGGTGTTGGCCGGAATGACGTAGCGGGAACCGGGATAAGGAGTCTGTTCCTTGATCTGCTCCAGCTGTTCATCGGTGAACTCCAGTACCAACACTTTCATCCCCGGGCTGGTATAGGCTTCGGTCACCTCACTCACCGGGGGACCACCAGGAAGGTTTGCGCCATCGACTATCCTATCCTTCATCGCCTGGGAAGACTCGTAATCGCCCAAATACTGTTCCTTAATGTCATTTCTCCCCATCCCGAGCCCCTCCATGATGGTCAGGCCGGACCTCTCCGGGCCGCTTCCCGCTCTACCGATGGAAAACCTGAGTCCTTTGATGTCGGTAACAGTGCCCGTTTTCACCTTATCCTGAAAGATCACGAAGTGCTCCACATTGGGCCAAAGCATGGTGATGGTACGGAGTTCCTTATACGGTTTCCCCTTGTAGATCCCGATAGCATTCCATGCCATTTTCCCGAAGAGCCCCTGGAGGATGGCCAGATCCACCTCCTTCCCCTTGAGCATATTCACATTCTTCCCTGAACCGGCGGAGGTGACGGCCTGCACCATAATGTTATGGTTCTTTGCCAGCCTGATGCTCCAGAGGGAGGCCATGCCGACCCCCATGGGGTAGTATATATCGTCGATGGTGGCTGTCGCGATGACCAGGGAAATGGGTTTCTTCTTTTGGGCCGAACCAACTCCCCCCACAGAAACCGCCACCGAAGCACAAATCACGCTCAGGATAAACACCTTGGATAGGTATCGACTATACATTTCCTTCCCTTCATGTTTCTTAGGATTAATAAATATGGGCCTTCTTATCTCCTTCGGTTCAAGGCCTCCCTCATAGTATTTAATCCAATGTCCGAAGTCAAGGAAATTCAAATCCGGTGGTTGAAGGGCTTCGGGAGATCCCCCTTCTCCCCACGATGATCTGCTGCGGAAATGGAAAAACTTCACTCGAGATAGGATTCGTAATTGTGGTCCTTCGGAGGATGTATCCGTATTTTTCCCGGCCTCTTATCCGTATCGATATTGCACCCCAAACCCACCCCTGGGGTAGTTCCAGGTAACCGATCCATAAATACAGGCAATCATGCAGGTGCCACATTCAAGGCATCCGGCGAACTCCACCTGCATCTGACCGGTCTCTTCATTGAGCGAATAGAGGTGGGCCGGGCAGGAATAGATACAGAAGCGTTCCCGGCAGTCCTCGCAGATGGATTGATCGAGGGTGATATGGCTCGTTTCGTCGTTTTTGAAGGCGTCATGGGCCAGCTTCTCTTCGATGGTCATGGATAATCTCCCTAGATTCGGCGCAAACTGAGGATATCCATCATCCCCTTTACATTAAGAATGTTCTTTCGCAATTCCCTATAGGCGGTCGGTGAGAGTTTCGATTTAGGGTTTTCGTCTACCCATATAAGCTTTTCGTAGAGGTCGCAAATGGCCTGGGGATAGTGATTAAACCATCTGGGATTTTTCAAAATGGAAAGGGCATGGCGGAAGGTATGGAGTTCCTTCAGGAGAAAACTCTTCCGGAGGAGATCTTCGTAGGAGGCTAGAGACCGGGAAGAGAAATCCCCTTTGTTGCTTGCATTCTTGATAGCCTCGGCAGCCAAGGCACCCGAGGCAATGGCATATTCCATCCCCCTTACGGTGATGAGTATGTTAAGCCCGAACCCGGCAGCATCCCCCACAACCAGGATGCCGTCGGAATAGAGCCTTGGGATGAAGTTGATCCCACCCTCCGGGATCACATGGGCTGAGTATTCAACGAGGCTTCCCCCTTCGATAAGCTTTGTGATTTCGGAGGATTCCTTGAAATCATCCAGGAATTGGTAAACCTCTTCCCGCGGTTCCCTGTTGTTGATGGCGTCGATCCCGATCACCATTCCTAGGGAAAGACTCTCCCGGTTCGTGTAGAGAAATCCGCCCCCCATCATCCCCTTCGTCAATGATCCGACGAATAGGCGGGCCATTCCCTCGTCGCCCCGGAGCCCGAACCGATCCTCGATCTTTTCGCGGGGGAGTTGTATGACTTCCTTAAGTCCGACGGCGAAATGGTGGGGTTCAAAGGGCTTCCTCAACCCAGCATTTTCCGCCAGAAAGGAGAGAACACCATCTGCTGCCACCACGACATCCGCGGCTATTTCCTCATCGCCTGTTACGACTCCAACGACCCTTCCATCCTCCATCAGCAGACCATCCACCCTCTTTTCGGGGACCACATAGGCCCCTTTTTGCATGACCTTATCGGCAAACCAGCGGTCGAAGGTGGACCTGAGAATGGTATAACTCGGGTAGGGGCTTTGATTCATCTTTTGACTGGAGAGCGTAAAGGTAGTGGAGGAGCTTCCGGCCATCAGGGTCAGGGCCTCTTTCGTGACATGACGCTCAAAAGGCGCCTGCTCCCAGAGCTCGGGCATGAACCTCCGGATGGGCCCCAGGTAGATTCGGCCCCCCGTCACGTTTTTGCTGCCGGAGAAATCACCCCTTTCGAGGACGAGGACCGTCAATTCTCCCCCGGCAAGGCTCCATGCGCAAGAGAGACCTGCAAGGCCTCCCCCCACGATCACCACGTCGACCTTTTCCATGGTCTCCTCTTGGGATCAGGTCGTAACAGGCTGTTGCGCAAAACCCATTTCGCTCACTGAAAAGAATTTCTGACCATTCTAGAGCTGGTTACAATGCCAATCCAAAACTCGTTTTTCAGGCTCAAACAGTGAATTTGCGGGCGTTCCGCTTCACTAAGAATGGTTACAAAAAATTCTTTAATGTTCGTTCCAGGGATTTGGGCAACATTCCCTCAACTATTGGATATCCCCACTGTCTGGGGGTGTTTACTCGTCAAATCACCAGCCCTTATTCCGACAGGGCCTTCTTGAGCTCCGCGGTGAGGGCGGGTACGATTTGAAAGAGATCCCCGACGATACCGTAATCCGCGTAGCTAAAGATGAGGGCATTGGGGTTCTTATCCACGGCCACGATGACCTTTGACGTGTCAATCCCCATGGTATGATGGATGGCCCCCGAGATGCCAAACGCCATGTACAGTTTAGGGGAGATGATCTTCCCGCTCTTCCCGATCTGATCGTCGTGATCCCTCCACTGGTTATCCACGACCGCCCTGGTTGTTCCCACGGTGGCGTTGATCACCTCGGCAAGTTCTTCGATGATGCGGAAGTTCTCCGGCCCTTTGATACCCCGGCCAGCGGCGATAACGACATCGGCCTCGGTGAGGTCGACTTTGCCGGTAGCGGTTTTCTCCACCCTTTCCACCCTGGGTCTGATGGCCGTGGGGTCTATTTTTGGCTCAATGGGGATAATCTCCCCGTTCTTTTCTCGGTCGGGGGATTTGAGGGTAAAAACGTTGGGGCGTACCGTGGCCATCTGTGGCCTGACGTGCGAAAACGTAACATCAGCCAAGACTTTTCCACCATACATGGGCCTTTTCGCGATAATGCCCTTATCATCGCCTATGGTGATATCAATACAGTCCGCTGCATACCCCGTGACGAGACGGCAGGCCAACCAGGGAAAGAGATCCCTGCCCATGAAGGTGGAACCACCCAGCAGGATGGAGGGATTGCATTCTCGTACCATTTCAGCCAAGCTTTCCCCATAGGAGTCAGCGCTGTAGTGCTGATAAAGGGGATCGTCGATGACGTAGACCGTATCCGCGTATCTACTCAATTCTTCAGCCAGGGGACTGACCCCGTCCCCGAAGAGCACGGCAGCCACATCCTCTCCCAGTGCGGAGGCCAACGCCCATCCCCCCGACAGGAGCTCCATGGAAACTTTCCTTATGACTCCATCTCTCTGTTCCACAAATATCCATAAACCGGCCATATCCTACTCCTTGACCTATATCACTTTCTCCTTCTCCCGCAATATCTTCACCAAGACTTCGACATTTTTCGGGAATTCCTCCTCGATCATCTTCACCGCCGGCCTTTTTCGAGGCGGATAGAATTTCACGATTTTCGTCTTGGGCTTTATGTCCTCCGGGGAAAGGCCCAGGGCTTTGAGGTCGATTTTCGCTATTTGGGCCCTCATCGCCCTCATCACCCCGGCAACCTGCGGAATCCGTGGTTCATTGAGCCCCTTCTGTGCGGTAAACAGAGCGGGAAGGGGATACGTAACGACCTCCCTACCGCCCTCTATCTCCCGGGTTGCTGTTGCCTCCTTCTTGCCACCATCAATCTCCAACTCAACGATGGAGGTAAGATAGGGAATCGCAAGGAGCTGCGCCAGGGCAGGGCCCACGGCTCCCGAATCATCGTCGATGGCTTGTTTACCGCAGAGAATCACGTCATGGTCTTGGCCCTCGATGAATTTTCCCAGGGTCCTGGCGGTGGTGTAGCAATCGACCTCTTCCAGGGCTGGGTCTTCGATCTGAAAAGCCTCATCAGCACCCATGGCGATGCCCCTTCGCAAGGCATCCGCCGCCTTTTTGGAACCCAGGGTTACAACCGTTACCTTTCCACCTCCCAGTTTTTCCTTGATCCTCAATGCTTCCTCCACGGCGAATTCATCGAAGAAGTTGAGGGCATATTTATTTTCAATATCCAATTCGGTATCCGATTGAGCCCTGATGATTGCTTCCGCGTCGGGGACCTGTTTTACCAGAACCAGGATATTCATGCAATCAATCCTCCTTGAGATACATCCTTCCGAGATAGTCCTGAAGTACCTCATGGCATCCGCCCCCATAGAGGAGAAACCGCGCATCCCTGAAGTACCGCTGAGGCGGGTATTCCATGGCAAAGGCATTCCCCCCGTAGATGCGGGTAGCTTCATCAACTGCGGATAGACACATCTCCGTGGCGAACATCTTCGCGAGCATGCAGTCATTGAGGCAGGGTAAGCCTTGCTGGATCATCCAAGCGCAACGGTAACAATACCATCGGGCAGCCTCATACCATGCCCAGAAGGTTGCGAACTTGGATCGTATGAGCTGATATTGAGAGATGGGATTACCAAAGGCAATTCTTCGGTTAGCATACTGCTTGGCGTCGTCCATGGCCATTTTAGCGATGGCGCAGGCGGCAAGACCGGTCATGACACGAACCTCGTTGAGGATTTCACCCGCATATTTGACGCCTTTACCCATCTCCTCCCCCAAGAAGTACTGCTTGGGAACACGCACATTATCGAAGATCAGCTCACCGGTTACGGAGCCCCTGCAGCCCAGTTTTTTGAGCCTCTGTCCCCTGGAGAAACCCGGCATATCCTCCTCGACTAAGAAGAAATTAAGGGCCTTAATCCCCTGACTGGGATCCGTCGTGGCCAGGACCGTGCAAAAGTTGCACGTAGGTGCATTGGTAATCCACATCTTGGTGCCATTGATTACCCATTCATCTCCGTCTAGAACCGCCGTCGTCCTCGTACCGGCGAGGTCTGAACCCGATTGGTCCTCCGTGAAACAAATGGTTCCGATCTTCTCTCCCTTAATGGCCGGGACCAGGAACTTTTGCTTGACCTCTTCGGTCCCGAACCGGGCGATGAAATAGGTGCCCATCAGGATCTGCATGGTCACGGTCATGGCGAAGCCAACATCTCCACGAAAGAGTTCCTCGTAGAAGATCATCTGGGAGATCATGTCAAGGTTCATGCCCCCATACGTCTCGGGATGCCGGATCCCCAGATATCCCAACTTGGCAAACTCATGCCAGAGTTCGAAGGAGAATTCCTCTTCCTCATCGAGTTGTCGGACTTTGGGCATAATCATGCGGTTGATGGTATCCCTTACTGTCTGTCTGAAGAATTCCTGTTCTTCCGTGAAAGCAAAATCCATTAGTGCCCTCCCTGAGATCTCAAATCCCTTGGTGAAAGGGTAGCTTGACTTTCCGTATTTCTCGCTGTGGTTATTCCCAGATAGTCGCAGACTTCTCGGTTGAGGGGGATTAGATAATCTTTCTTTCCTTGAACTCCTTCAACTGGTCTTGGCTATATCCCAACATCGACCCATAGATCT
>CAYFXL010000114.1:0-9348 GCA_964346945.1 uncultured Syntrophobacterales bacterium | reverse complement strand
CTCGATGGGTACTCCACTTCTCCGGCAGATTACGCTCAGAAACAACGGAGTCCCCCAAAAAACTCCGGAAACTCCGAAGCGTTTTGGATTGACTTGATGGAGAAAGGATGCTATGGAGTCTTCGGATATGCCAAAGGGATCGTTGGAGGGGGTGCTGGACTTTTCCTCGAGGGTCGAAAAAATTCATGATGGGACGCTCGGACCGATCCTTCCTTCCCCGTCGACCTGAGGGCTCGATTTCACCCGGATTCGCCCGAAGGAGGTGGTCCTACCGAGGTTAATCGAAGGCGTTTCGATGAGGGAGACTTTTCCCTTAGAGGTTTTTCTCGATGTGGATTTCGTTGGCAAGGTTATGCTCTTCTATACCGGATGGCATCCATATTGGAGCCGAGGACGGAAGCACTCTCATCCGTATCTCAGAAAATGCGGCAGAGTTTCTATGCCCGAGAAAGCCGGGGCAGGTCGGCATGGACGCCCTGAATGTGGATAATGGAATAGATCGTCAAAGGCCCGCTGACATCTGTCGGTTCTAAGAAGATGTTGTCGTCATTGAAGGCCTGATTGGACTCGGTCGACTTCTGGAAAGGGATTCACTTTTTTACCATTCCGATGAAGGTCAGCGGGGGGCATCTTTTCCGGTAACGGCCTGTGCATCAATGGAGTGATCCCGAGCCATGAGGCCAAAGGGGGTATAGAGGATGAAAAAAGAGGGGATCATTTACATCGGGTTCATTTTGGCGGCAGTACTTATCGCCCTTGTCGTTTACCTGGGGGCCCTCAGGGGTGAGTTGGGGCTTTATGAGGTTGTCCTCTCCGTAGTAGCACTACTACTGGTAGCCTTTTCCTATTATGTTTATATGAGACTTCCCCAGTTTCGAGAGCTGGAGAGAAAATTGCAAGCCCTTGCCGCGGAAAACCGCAAATTGAGGGAGAATAATAGCGTCCTGAAGGAACAGGTGGAGCTCTTTAAATCCGTTGAGAAATAGGCTTTGCGAATATGTCAGGCTATTCAGTGAAGTAACCAAGTATGGGGGGAAATGGTGAGCGCATTTCTTTGGTGGGCCGGCCACTTTTTGATCGTCTTCCTATCTATTATTTCCATTTTCATCGGGTTGAGGGTAATATCCATCACAATCCGAGATCCCGTCAATTTCATCTTATCGCTTACCCTCTTGATAGTTGGGGTGCTGCTCCTCATTCACTTTGTGGGGAGTATGGGAAAGAGAATAAGACAGAGAACGCAGGGCGAGTAAGAGAGGAAAGTCTATTCGGGATCTCATCGAATTTTGCGAAAAGGGGAGAGGGAGATGGATCCCAAAAGGATCGAGGAAGAGTTTAAAAAGCGGCTGGAAATTGCAAAGAGGAATGCTGAAAAGGAAGCCTTGGAGTTTATCCTCAAGAAACTGGAGGGTACGGATAGAATTCGGGATTTCCAATCCCTTCTCCTCCGTTGCAGCGAAATCAAGAAGGTCGTGACCACTCGTTTGGGGCAAATCGACGAAGAGATCAGGACATTGAGTTGATGTGTCGAATTATGGGATGTTGAGGGGTTGCGCCGGAAAGGCTACCGGTATTGACGACTGAAAGATCATCGAAGAAGAGATATGCAACAGATTTAAGAATCCTCTATGGGCAGGTTCAGGCTGAGTATTATCGGTCGAGGGGGCCCGGTGGCCAAAGGAAGAATAAAAAGGAGACCGCTGTAAGATTGAAACACTTACCATCTGGGATAACTGTGACGGCCTCTGAATCCCGGTATCAAGCCGTAAATAAGAGAAGGGCCTTTCAGCGGCTCCAGGAAAAGCTTGAACAGCTCAATAAACCTGTGAGAATGAGAATTCCTACTGTGGTTTCCCTCGGAGAAAAGGAGAAACGAAGGGAGGAAAAGAGGAGGTTGTCCCAGAAGAAGAGGTGGAGGAGGGCGATAGGTGAGGAAGATCTGGAGTGAGATCTACCCACGGGATAGATGCATTGAGAGGGCATACCACGGATGCAAAGGAGGATCGGGGGTATGATCATGAAGAAGGCCATTATTCCCCTTATATTAACCCTGCTCCTCTCTCCCTTTGGTCATGCACAAACGCTGATATATAGCTGGCGAGATAGCGCAGGGAAGGTTCATATCGTCGATGAACTCAAAAAGGTACCTATGCAATATAGGGACGATATGAAAATTTATCGGCTCTCACCAAGAAGGGGAGCGGAAAAACCCCGGGCTAAGGCCTCCTCGAAACCCGTTACTGAGGGGAAAGAGGCGGAGGAGGAGACCCTGAAGGGTGAGTCGGTCAAAAGGGAGATGGAGGAGGTTGGGAGCACGATAACTACTCTGAGGGAACGGGTGGAGGCATTAGGGCAAGAGAGGGAAGCGAAGAGGATCAGGATGATCCGGAAAAGGGGAAGCGGGAAGGCGGTAGTTCGAGAGAGGAGAGAGATCGAAAAAATCGACCAGGAAATTGAGATACTTACCGATCAACTGGAGAAAACAATGGAGTCTTTGAGGACCACTTCAGGAGGAGAAATCCCATAAGGGAGGCGAATGGTGTAGATATTAGATATGGGAGGGTAGGGCGAAAATCATTTGACTTTTCGGGAAAAGTGGGGAAAAAATTAAGGATATTTTAGTTTGGCCAGACATTGTGTTGGGAGTTGAATATGGAGGAAGATAGGGATAAGGGAAAGAGGGTGAATGCCCTGGTTGTTGATGAAGACGAGGAGATTCGCGGAACCTTGATGGAGAGGCTTCAGGAAGCCGGATATTTTACCGACGTGTCCCCAAATGGAAAGGACGCAATAGACAAAGTTAAGGAGTTCTTCTATAACATTGCCGTGGTTGAGGTCGAACTCCCCGACATGACGGGTTTGGAATTCCTAAAGGTGATTAAGAACATCCATCCCGATACGTCGGTGATCTTTACCACGAGTAAACCATCCCTTGAAAATTCAGTGAATGCTCTGAATGCCGGGGCCAATGCTTATATGATGAAGCCCCTAAAAATGGAAGAGATTATGCAGCACATCAACGATGCGTTGGATCGACAGAGGGCCATAATCGAGACTAGGGAGCTCTTATTCGCCGAGAGGAAGAAGAGGGAATTTTATCAATACCTCTCGATCATTGATGGCCTTACGGATTTATATAATCATCGCCACTTCCATGAACTCCTCACCCAAGAAGTGGCCCGATCCGTCCGTTATGAACACCCCCTCAGCCTGCTCATGATCGATATCGACGACTTCAAACGGTTCAACGATTCCTACGGCCATCCGGCAGGGGATAAGGTTCTTCAGGATATCGCACGGCTTTTCAAGGAGAATTGCAGAAGGGTGGACTATATCTGTAGATATGGTGGGGAGGAATTCGCCATCATCACTCCGGAGACGAGCGGGAAGAATGCAATTTATGTGGCAAGGCGTTTGGTGAATAAGGTAAGGGAGATGAAGATTCCGATTTATGGGAGTGCCGCCGAAGGGAATTTGACGATCAGCATCGGCCTAGCCGGTTATCCTGCCGATGCCAAGACCAAAAGCGACTTGATCATCCAAGCGGATAAATACCTTCTCGAAGCCAAGAAATCGGGAAAGGATTGTTTCTTTCCCCCCTCCCCCTAAAATCCATTGAGTCGCGGGAGTTAAAAACATCGTCTCATTGCGGTGTTTTCCGCCGACCTCTCGTTGATCTGTATTGCACGAAAAGATGGAGAAACCAGGTTCAATAGAATAGCCCATTCTCCTTCCTTCGAGGCTCTCGTGTAAGGAGGGGAAAGGGGGGAACGCTTTTTCCGAAAAAAGGAGGGATCCCGTGAAAACTTCCCCTTTCATCTTGGCTTTGGCGACCATGATTTGTTGGGGTATTGCTCCCCTTTTCGGCAAAGCCGCCCTGCTCAGGATCGATCCTTGGGTGGGGCTAGTGATGAGGAGCTTCATGATCAGCCTCATCTTATTAGTCTGGGGTATCGTGAGCGGACATATCCACGAGCTGTTCCAAGTCGAATTTTCAACCTTGAGCCTTATCTGTGCGGAGGGGGTTCTGGCATCTCTCTTAGGCCATCTCGCCTATTTCTACGCCATTAAATACGGAATGATCTCCCGAGTTATCCCCATCACGTCTGCGTTTCCATTGATTGCCCTCCTGGGTGGCCTGTTTTTGTTTTCGGAAAGGATAAGCTGGGATAGATTGGTCGGTACGATCATGATAATAGCAGGGATCATTATTATTCGGAGGTAATCCCGATTCATTCCGTGTTTCAATACGTTGTGAGGTGACCTTCCGGGGTTCACAGCTGGGGACTACCTATCCCTTCAAGCTCACGCTCGTCCGACAGGGTGCGCTCACGGATAACGGAGTCTCCGAAAAACTCAAAAAACTCTAGCGATTTTTGTGTTGTGGAAACGGAAAGATTCCGATAATATTTTTATCGTTAAGAAACAATTGCGTGCGATCCATTAGATCCATGAAGGAGATCAAAAACGAATTTTCGTGGTCCAAATCCAGGGATGAAAGTTTTCAAACCTGCCTCAGACAGTATTATTTCAATTACTACGGATACTGGAATGGATGGCTGGATGATGCCCCTTTACGGACTCGTCAAATCTACATCCTGAAGAACCTGAAGACTCGGCAAATGTGGGCCGGCGAAAAGGTCCATCAGTGCATAGAGCGGACCATTAAGAACCTACAGAGAGGGATTCCCGTCCTTGATAGAGATCAGATCATTTCCATCACGATCAACAGAATGAGGGCCGACTTTAAGTCCTCCAAAGTGAAAAATTACCTCCGGAGGCCTAAGAGCTGTGCCCTCTTTGAACATGAATACGATCTGGGTATCCCCGATGATTTGTGGAAGGAGACGGCACATAACGTGGAACTTTGTCTGAGGAATTTCTACCATTCTGATATGTTTCGGGAGCTGAAACAGATCCCCCCGGGTCATTGGCTGGAGACGGAGCAATTTTCCCACTTTGTATTCGAAGGGGTAAAAATTTGGGTAGTTATGGATTGCTGTTTCAGATCAGATTCCGGCATCACCATAATCGATTGGAAGACCGGGAAGAGCACCACTGAGGATAACTCAGTTCAGTTATCCTGTTATGCCCTCTACGTTCTGGAGAAGTGGGGAATCGATCCTTCGAAGATAAAGATCATCGAGTATAACCTATCCACCGATACTCCAAAGGATTTCTTCATCACGAGGAGGAACATCGAGGACATAAAGGGTTACATTCGGGGGAGTATAGCTGACATGAGATTTCTCCTCATCGATGTAGAGGCCAACATTCCAAAGGAGGAATCTTCCTTCAAACCTGTGGACGATAGACGGATTAGTGATCAGTGTAATTTCAGAAAGATCTGTAAGGGGAGGTGAATGATCGAAAGTGCTTCGAATAGTGGGAATTGACGAACATCTCTATAGGTATTGGTACTTTTACTATTTTCCTCCCGTGGTTTGGTATTTCATCATAGCCGGTGACGTGATCCTGGAACATATCGAAGGGGTTTCGAGCTTGTTTGCCCTCGTTTCCCTGTTACAGCTCATCATCATGGGTCTGGTCATCCCCAGATTTATCCTCCAACTCATGGCGAAAATAGCGGTGTTGGAAGAAGAGGGAAAGGTGTACCTCAAACTTTTACGCAAACTTGAGCGGAAGGGCGTTATTGAGGAAAATGGGATGGGAGGTTTTACGGTATCCTGAGGTATTCGAATACAACCCGACCGACCGTCTATGGGAAACGCACCACCGGACTCGAAGGGAAGAGTGACGGCTAGGCTTAAGGAGAAGACGGACTGGAAGGGAGAGGATACGCCTTTTGGGGTTTTTCAGATTCACATGGTTTCAGGAAGGAACATGGGGCCCATAAGATAAACAACTCTTAGCAGGAGGGGAAAACGGTGGGAGTTGCTGAAAGAAGAGAGTATCTATCTTCGGCTTCCGAAAATCTTGAAGCGGTAAAACAGAGCTTGGAGAACCTAATCCTCGAAATTGAAAATGTATTGGCAGACTGGAGGGAGGGCCTCAGCCTTCTCCCCGAGGATTCAGAGGACATGGAAGAATACCAGGAGAAGGTCGACAATTATGAAGAGGTACTGAGCAATCTAGAGGAGGCAAAAGACATCATTGAGGATATCGTTTTGGAACGATGATCCCTTTTATAATCAAAGGGGTGAGTTAGCCGAGGGAGGAATCGTTTTCAGGGGAGGCCTCGAAACATGGGGGAGATCAAAAGCACGTGGGATATCGTGATGGAAAAGACCAAAGGCTTGAAAGTAACCTCCAGGGATAGAGAGAGGATTAAGAGAGAAGAACTGATCTCCAAAGCAAACGCGATCTTCCACAGATATATAGATGCCCAGGGGAATCAGGCTTATCTCCAGAGGGAGTTGGAGGCGGTGCAAGGAGAAGAGAAGGAGGTTATCAAAAGGGAACTCCTTTGCCTGCTGTTGGATAGCATTGACTTATCCACGGATAATGGCAAGGTCATTACGGGGATTGATATCCTGAAGGGGAAACCGGCAGCGAAAATCATGAAAAGGCTGCGCCTTTTGGCATCACAGTTTAAGGTCTCCAGGGACAAACGGGCCAGGGAAGTCGAGGGGATTTTTCTTCGTAGATTGGCAGCTATGGGAATATCCGGGTCGGCCGTCCAACCAAGCCTGGAGGGGAAAATGGATTGGATTGAGGCCTTGGAAGGGCTTCAGAGTGAATACGGGGATCGATTGGAAGCATTGAAGGAGGAGTTGCTGAATTCATAAAATGGGTAAATAGGTTTCCCGAATGAGATTGAAGTTCCGGAGCACTGACTGTTTACCCGTTATGATGTCCCCATGGCCGGGAAGGAAGATCTCGATATCTAGTTGGGATATCCTCTGAATACTATGCTTCAATTGGTTTCCATCGCCTCCTGGGAGGTCGGTTCTCCCCACACCGCCGCGAAATACTACATCCCCCGAGATGAGCACTTTCTTTTTCGGCCAATAGAAACAGAGGGAGCCGGGAGAATGGCCAGGGGTGTGGTGGACCTGCAGCTTAACCTTTCCCAGTTTGAGTGTCCCCTCCCTCAGGTAAAAATCAGCTCTGGAGCGAGGGGATGTTATCCCCATCATCTGATAAAGGGTTTCTCCATGATCTTTCAGGTATCGTTCTTCCTCTCGATGCATTGCCACGAGGGCCTTGGACTCCGCGAATTGCGGAAGGGCTTCGAAGTGATCGGGATGGCAATGGGTGCTCATAATGAGGTCCAGGTCTTGGGGGCTGAGACCGTCCTCCTCCAATGACGCCAGGAGCCTTCTAAGGTGTCTGAGGTGGCCGACATCTATGAGGACTTTGACATCTCCCCCGATAACGTAGCTGTTACAATTATTCTCAAGGGGATTTTTCCACGGGTAATAGAAGAGGTCCTTCTCTATGTTCATGGGATTGAAACACCTGGCTGCCACTCACCATGAAATGGTTAGGGGCCGAAAACGATTCAGCGTGGCCGGTGGGTCCATTTTGCGGACTCGGCTGACTTCCCTTATCCCAAAAGGGTGGAAATGTCAAGGTGCATGGGTTATATTTTTTTGAATCTTTGTCATCTTCTATGCAAGGGAAAATGCAAACTGGTCCGGATCCCCGGGAGGAAGAATTTTGAAGGATGGGCAGATGGTGTTAGAACAGTATGAAGTCGGGAGTTTCTCGGTTTTCGCTTATCTCGTTGGAGACGAGGAGACGGGGAAGGGCATGGTAATCGATCCGGCTGATGAGACCGAGATGTTGATCGAAGAGGCCAAGAAATTCGGTCTTGAAATCACCTATATCATCAATACCCATAGCCATGTTGACCACATCATGGGAAATGCAGAGATGAAAAGGAAGACCGGAGCCAAAATCATCATTCATGAAGCGGAGGAAGAATGGTTGCTCCGTACCCCCTCCCCTATGCTCGATTTGTTTAGGGCTCAACCTTCGCCACCGGCCGATATAATCGTTGGGGACGGAGACTCCATCACGGCGGGAGGCGTCTCGTTGAAGGTGATTCATACCCCTGGTCACTCCCCAGGTGGAATAAGCCTCCATCGGGATGGAGTGGTCTTTACCGGGGACACGCTCTTCGTGGGATCGGTGGGAAGGACGGATTTCCCGTATGCTTCATGGAAGCAATTGGGGCAATCCATCAGAACGAGGCTGTATACCCTACCCGGAGACACCATCGTATATCCGGGCCATAACTATGGATTCTCTCCTTCATCCACCATCGGCGACGAGATGCTCAATAATCAGTTTGTAAGGGAATAGGACGCCTTTGTGAATTTCACCTTCTTCTCAGGAAGATCTCCCCATAATATGCTGTTACGCCCTCGTTGCTCTGGTCGGTATCCGTCTGAATTCCGAGGCCAAGTATCCCTTTTGGGTCGATGCCATAGGCAGCCCTATAATCATCCAAGAGATTTCTCTTTTCCCGAATCCATCGATTCGCCTTCTCTTCCCCGCTCTCCACGACGATGACCTTGGAATGCTTCACCGAGGGATTATCGACCATGTGCCCCTTCTGGATCTTGTTTCCCCAAATGTACTCTATCCTGGGCCCGACGGGCTCATTCCTCCTGGTGATTCTCTGAAACAGATATTCTAAGCCATACCATAGGGAGATCTCCTCGGGCTCGGACCGAAAGACGACAATAACCCGAGCTGAACTGTCATTGCGGTCTTCCCGAGTCTCTATGGCTTGTCGGATAACATTGCTGATCTTCCACCTCCAGGCGATGATGGGGTAGTCATTCAGGTCCGCCTCCACCTCTTTGAAGAGGGAGGAAGAGGTGCCGATACCCTCAGCCTTGAGGACATACTTATGGCTGTCTTTGACGACCTGGTAGCTGGTCGGAGAGGTATTGAAATAGGTTACAGTCTTCCAACCCTTAGGACTACCGTCGGCCTCTTTCCCGCTCGTGAATTTTCCGATCCTTATTCTATTTGTCGCCCCCCAAAAGGACGACGGTTCTAAAAGGAGGGGGATAAAGAGAAGGATAAAAATCCGGAGAATACCCGTGGCTCTCAGAAAAGTCGAAGTCCTCTTCATTGCATCTACCCCCCTTACGTTAATCTATTGGATTCTCGATCCCACGTCAATAACCCTTATGGTGGGTTGTTTTTCAAGCTGGGCGGATTCTGTGGAGAGGAAATCGTGCTGATCCAAATCCGAGAAAATGTTTCGGGCTAGAGAATGACGCCGATGCGATCCTTTACGGTAACCTCCCTTTCGATGACCACACAGTTACGGGCGAATACCCTCAAGCCCAAATTGTAAGCCCTTCCTCAGACTTCAGCGAAGTGGGGATCCGCCGATTCCCTGGGAGAGAGGAACCGGGCATCCTC
>CAYFXL010000113.1:0-9491 GCA_964346945.1 uncultured Syntrophobacterales bacterium | reverse complement strand
CCCGATAATCCCGTTCCCATTCAGGGTAATAGATGAGGGGATCGAAATGAAATCCAATTGGATACCCCTGGTGCTGACACTCCTCCGCGGCACTAAGCCGCTCCTCCAAGGTCGAGGCATTTCGCTCTTCCTCGGCGATCACCTTTTCTGGATTTATCGACCACGAGACCACCGTTTTCCCCCCGTGGTCCAAATCCAGCAGGTTATTCACTTCATCCGTCTTCGTCTTCAGCTCGAAGATGGCGTTTTTCTTCCCGGCGAAAAAGGGGACAAGGGCTGTCGAAAACCGTGTCATTCCGTCGAAGGCGAGGCTATCAGCCAGCTCCCCCGTTCCTAGGCGAAAGATCCTCTGCGGATCGCCTGACAGTTTCCCCTCCACCTGGGCACAAAGCTCGTCAATATTAACGTGCATGGTAATTGCGGGGTTATTGAGATACCCTTGGAGGATACAATACGAGCAGTCTATGGGGCAGTTCACTACGAGATTGATGATCTGATAGCCACAGCAGATCCGGTCGTGGGTTCCCGGGCATCCCTTCACAAAATCTCCTTTCTGTCTCGTGATCAGGAGGCTGTGCTTTCCTTCAGCGAAGGGATCCTCGAAGGCATTGAGCATGCGAGTAACCTCCTGAGGGCTGTTCACCAAGGCCAAGGGGATTCCCTCCAATGTGTTCAAAATCCCCTCCGCAAAGCGGTCTCCGATGACCCGTCGATCCAAAAAGATCCTCTTCAGGCCGTATCTCGCCATTGGATGTATCACCCCCATAGGGAAGCAAGGCCTTCACAGGGCCAATTCAAGCATCTCCCCCAGCTCCTTCTGTTCCGAAACCGTCATCAATTTCGAGATGATTGACTTGAACTCTCCCACATTCCCGAAGCGAAATTCCACCCTCAACTTATTCCCCTCGAAATATGGGGGGCAGTGGAGGGATATCCCAGGGCTCAACCCCAAACCCTTCCGCTTCTCATGAAAGGCCTTTTCCAGCTCCGTTAGCCTGGGGTACCTCATCTCATGAAGTCGTTTTCTCACGCGATTGGTCTCGTGAACCTTTGAGGTGGCAGTATCGGATGCTGCCCCCTCCATTTCCCCTTTGAGGAGTTCCCTCACCTTCAGCCCATCCCTTACCGAGATTTCCCGCAAGAGGCCCAACACCTCCTTCAAGGTATTTTCCCCCAGTTTCAGTTTTGAAATCAATCTTCCTATCTCTGCCTGATCTTCGGCGGTGAATTCCAAGAACTGGAAGGCGTTCCCCAAGGATACCTCCTCCTCAACAATATATCGCTTTACCCCGGTCCGCAACCTAACGAGTTGAGATACCTTTTCCAGAATTTTTGGGTTGGGCTGGAGCCCGAGCATGGGCATGTAATCCCTGGCGATCGACTCCTTTGGAAGCCCGAATTGGTGAATGAGTTTGTGGAGGACCATCGATTTCTCAATAAGATTGAGGCCACGGGTCGTGAGGTTCTCGTGTAGGGCCATGTGAAACCCTTCCAGGTCGCTCGGTTCCGATTCGGGGTAGGAAAACGCCTCAATTTCTTCCAACCCCAATTGCTTGCAAGCAGTCAGCCTCTTGAATCCGCTCATCACCTGATAACGCACCCCGTGGGATTTCTCCCTCACGATAATGGGCTGAAGAAGACCCACGTGCCCTATGGACCTCCTGAGGTCCTCAAGATCGAGGGAAAAGGTCATGGAGAAAAAGAGATCCCTCGAGTCGATGGCATCAATCCGTATTTTTCTGAAGACCCGATCCATTTCAGTTTGCTCCAGTTTGGTTTTTTAACCCCTTCGTTCTCCGTATGACCCATATCGGTTGGCCAACTCTTCATATCTCCTCGCCGCTTCCGCCTTGCCCCGCTTGGAGAACCCCTCGGAGAGAATACCACATTTCCTGACGAGCTCCCTTGAGGCCATCTGCCTTTCCTCCGCCTTCAGGTATTGAGAACATAAGAGCTTCTCCAGGACCATCACCCGGTATCGGTCATTTCCCCATGATCGGGTGGAGAGCTGATCTGCGTGTCCCCCCCTCTTTACGACGAGTTTTTTGTCGATAAAGAGGACGGGATAACGGCATGCCACCCGCAACCAGAAATCGTAATCCTCACATACCGGAAGGGTTTCGTCAAAACCTCCAATTTCCTCAACCAGGGACCTTTTCATAAGAGCGGAAGAAGGGCTGATGATGCACAGGGGCAGACACTTCTCGAATATCCAGCCCGAATATTTGGCATGCCTCTTCTTGGGATTAACCCTTATCCCCTTCCTTATCCAGATCTCATCGGTATAACAGAGGGGGAATTGGGGGTTCTCTTCCATGCACCTAACCTGGGTTTCCAATTTCCTTCGCTCCCACAGATCATCGGAATCCAAGAAGGCGAGATACTTTCCTCCGGAAATCCTCAACCCTAAATTCCGGGCGGCGCTTACACCCCTGTTATCCTGGGAAACGTACTTTACCTTATCCTCGAAGGCCCTCAGGGCCTCACCGGTTCCATCCGTCGATCCATCATCCACTACCAACAACTCGAAATCCCGGTAGGTCTGATTGAGGACGGACTCGATGGCATCTTTTACCTTGGAGAGCCTGTTGTAGGTAGGTATGACCACCGAAACCCTCGCCATCCCATTCCCCTTTATGCCGCTTTCCGAGTCCTCTTCTTCAGCCTGTTAATTCGGCGCTTATAGATTTTCGCCATTCGAGCATCCCTCTTCTTGATTGCTTCCTCCTTCAGGGCCTTAAATTCGCGAATCTTCTTCTTGAGATCCGCTGCAGTCACCCCTCTTTTCTTCTCAACCTTCTTCTCCTTTTTCGCCTCCACCTTCTCCCTCTTCACCTCCTCCGCGATTCCACGAGCCTCTCTTATGGCCGCGAGGAGTTCCTCCTTTTTCATGGCATGAACGCCCTTGATCTCGGGAATCTCCAAAGCGACCTCCCTGAGTTCCTTTGCCGTCATCTTCTCCAGAGGTTTTTCCTTCTTCTCCATGTCTCCCTCCTTTTCACGTTATCTCCTGAGCAGTACCTCCCCGGTAGAGCATCCCCTTCTTATGAGTGTGACCACGAGATAGACAAAGGGGGTGTCCAGAAGTGCAATAAGTACCTTGATGGTGTATTGCCCCTTGACCAGGGGAAAAACAGGCATAGTACCGTAGAAGGCAATGGTTATGAAAATTAGCGTATCGATGAATTGGGAAACGATCGTTGAGGCAGTATTCCTCAACCAGAGATGTTTCTCCCCCGTCACCTTCTTCCAGATATGAAAGGCCCATACGTCATGGTATTGGCTCGCCAGGTAGGCGATGAAGCTCGCAATGATTATCCTGGACGTACTTCCCAGAACGGCCGAGAAGGCCTCCTGCTCCCTCCAAAAGGGGGCCGCATCCCAGAAGAGGGCGATGCGAATGAGGAGGAATGTAACGAGCAGTGCGATGAACCCGCTGAATACCACTCGATTCGCCCGCTCCTTGCCCCAAATTTCGCTGATCACATCGGTTACGACAAAGGTTACGCAATAGGCTAACACCCCAGCCGGCACGAAAAGGCCGAATATGCTTATGATCTTACTCGCCAGAACCGAGGAAATCACCAGGGTCCCGACGAATATCGACATGAGCAAAATGAAAGCTCTGTCTTCGCTGCCATCGCTCTCGCTCAATGGGTCAATCCCCTGAGGTATCATCGCGTCTTCGCATGAACTAAATATATATATCACCACATAATTTTACACAAGGGCCCAGCCGATCAACCCATTCGGACAAACCCCTCTTCAAACCATTTCTCGTCTCCCAATACGGGAATCCCGCTTCGTACGACATCTCTGAAAAAGTCGCTTTCACTGCTCACGCTATCTTTTCGGCCATTCTAAAGTTCGCTTCACTGCAGAGAGCGCCAGGGAGCCACTTCGCTCCCTTCATCCGCCCTTCAAACTCGTACAGTGAATTTGCGGCCGGCTGGCTTCACTGAGAGTGGTTACCGAAAAAATTTTAAATTCCCGCTCAGAGCTTCTTTTCCCAGGTTTTTGGGGATTTCTGTATAAAAACTTGACAGGGGAAAATATCGTAATATGCTTTACATGCCGAATAGTCCAATCCTCCAATGATCTTCTTATGCCACCAAGGTGCCTACTCATTGCAGATGACTTAACAGGCGGAGCAGATACTGGGGCCCAATTTGCAAAGAGGGGTTTCAATACCCTCCTCATTTCCTTCAAGGAGGGCCTGAACATCGACTTTTCCCAGTACCGCGAAAGGGATGTCCTCGTCGTCAACACCGATTCCAGAGGATCAAGCCCTGACAAGGCGTTTGGGTTAGTATCGAGCCTGTTAAAGACCTACGACGAAGAACTGTTTCCCGTCGTTTACAAGAAGATTGACTCGACCCTCAGGGGAAACATTGGATATGAGATAGATGCGATTCTAGGGGAAACGAATATCTCGGTGGGGTTCATGACCCCTTCCTTTCCCGAACAGGAAAGGACGGTGGTTGACGGTGTCCTGATGGTATGGGGAAAACCGCTGGTCTTGACGGAAGCCTCATCCGATGCGGCCGCTCCTGTCAGGGAATCCTGCGTCTACAAACTCGTGGAGCAGCAATCACGTCATCAAGTTGGATGGATCGATCTGGCGCATGTGGCTTCGAGCAGCAAGGAATTGCAGGAGGCTGTGAAGCGAGAGCGGGAGAAGGGAAATCGGATTCTCATCTTCGATGCACTCCATCGTTCTGACCTGACTCGTATTGCCGACGTGGCTTTTGGCATGGATGAGAAACCGCTGTTTATCGGTTCGGCTGGTTTGGCAGAAGAAGTAGCGAAAAAATTATCCCCATCAAGGGGAGACACAGTTTCTCATGTCCCTCGGAGGAGGGCAAAGTCGTTCAACCACATCTTTATTGTCAGCGGGAGTGCATCTAGCGTAACCCATGAACAGCTGAAACGAATTGAGCAGAGGGGAATTCCCTCCTTTCAATTGAGCAAGTCATTATTGTTGAGCGACGAGGAAAGCATGCGAACAGAGGAAAACAAGCTTTCCTCCTCGATCGGGAGTTCTTTAGCCCAGGGGCATGCTGTCTTTAGGGTCCCTCCGGAAAGGCTCCTTTCCAGGGATTCAAATGACACCCCGATTCATCTCGAAATTCCAAAGCGGTTGGGGCACATTGGCCTTGCCGTATTGGAAAAATCCAACGTTGACATACGAGACTTGGCCGTGATAGTAACCGGTGGAGATACTGCCATGAGTCTCTTCCATGTGCTCGGAGCCGGTGGAGTTGAGATCGGGGGAGAAATACTGAAAGGGATCGTCATGGGTCGTTTGATCGGTGGAAAATGGAACGGCCTCACGGTAATAACCAAAGCCGGTGCTTTTGGAAGGGAAAATGCCTTGGAGGAGATTATGGACATCCTCGAAAGGGCATCGCCCTCATCCCCAAAGGGTAAATGATTCACGGTGTTCTGACGGAAAGAGGATAGAGCAAAGATACTCAAAAAAGGAGAAAGATTATGAAAGCCCTCATCAAAGATCAACCCCTCAGAGGTGCTACCTTCACGGATCGCCCCACCCCACAAATCGGGGATAATGACCTGCTGGTCGCAGTGCGGGCTGCAGCCATTTGCGGCACGGATATCCACATTTACCAGTGGAACGAATACGCATCCTCCAGGATAAAGCTTCCCCTTCTGTTCGGCCATGAATATGCTGCCGAAGTGGTTGAGGTGGGCAAAAACGTCACGACCTTCAAGAAGGGAGACCGCGTTGCGGCCGAAACCCACGTTCCTTGTGGTCACTGTTACCAATGTACAACGGGTCTCCAGCATATCTGTGAGGACATGAAAATTTTGGGCGTTCATATGGACGGTGCTTTTTCCGAATATGCCATCCTTCCGGCGGTCTGTGCCTGGAAGTTGGATCCCTCCATCCCGTATGAAATCGGGGCTACGATGGAACCCTTTGGAATCGGTGTCCACGCCATGTCCAAGACGAAACCGGCTGGGAAGAAGGTGATCGTATTCGGCTGTGGACCCATTGGCATTTATGCTCAGATGGTGGCCAAAATGAGCGGGGCAGAGTACGTGATTGGCGTGGACATCTCCGAAGAGCGGCTGGATCTGGCTCGAAACATGGGGGCGGATTTCGTTCTCAATGCCAAGGAAGTGAACGTCGTTGAAGAAGTGGACACGATCACCAAGGGATTCGGTATGGACATCGTCGTTGAACTGACGGGAAACAAAGGTGTCGTCAACGATGCGACAAAAACCCTGAGGCGGGGCGGGGATATTGTCCTCGTGGGGTTATATGCAGGAACCGTTGAGCTGGATCTGGTTAACAACGTCATCTACAAGGAGGCCAATGTTTACGGTGTTACCGGGCGAATCATGTGGGATACCTGGTGGACGGCCCAGAGCATGATCCTCTCCGGAAAGATGGATCTAAATCCCGTCATCACCCATCATTTTGACCTGAAGGATTACGATAAAGCCTTACAGCTGGCCGAATCGGCCACAACTGGCAAGATCGTGTTGAAACCCTAAGGGAAAACTCTTTTTCCCGGAAGTCGATGACTCGGGTTCGCCTCCCGAAGTTCGCGAATTGTTTCAACCTCAGAAACTCTTCTATCCCGAAGGGGGCACAAAGCCTCTTTACCATACACAGAGAAAACAGAAGGTGGAGGCCAAGGGCATGGCTAAGGAAGCATTAGTGAGGGAACTTCAGACAAAGGTAACGAGTCTCAGAAGAGAGGCATTACTGCTCATGAAGGAAATGGGTTCAGGGTGGTTGGGGGGGACATTTTCTTCGGCGGACGTCATAACGGCACTTCTCTTCTACCGAATGAAACACGATCCAAAAAATCCCCAATGGAGTGAACGAGATAGGCTCATCATTTCAAAAGCACACTCCTGTGAGCTTTACTATGCAGCACTTTCTGAAGTCGGGTATTTCCCAAAGGAAGATCTTAAGACATATAGCCATTTGGGTTCACAGCTTCAGGTTCATGTTGATTGCAGGTCCCCTGGGGCTGAATGCAGCGGTGGTTCACTGGGATTGGGGCTCTCTTTCGCCGTCGGTGTTGCCATGGGGGCGTATGTCATGCCAGATAAGAGAAACCTGTCAGCGATCTCACGGATCCGACCCGCCCGGTTCAGGGTGTACTGCATCGTGGGGGATGGCGAGTGTAACGAGGGACAGATTTGGGAGGCGGCTGAAAACGCATCTCACTATAGATTGGATAACCTAACCGCCATCATCGACCACAATAAGTATCAATCTACCGGGTCGGTTGAGAAGAAGATGAACCCGCTCTCTTTGGCCGAGAAATTTAGCGCCTTTGGATGGGAAGCACGAGAGATAGATGGGAATAACCTCGATGAAGTAGTAGATACCTTGGATTGGACGGGAACGATTGTGGGAAGACCGCAGGCAATCATATCGCATACGATCAAAGGGAAGGGAATCCCATGGCTTGAGGGAACGAATTGTCACTTCGTTAAGGTAACCGACGAGTTTATAAAAGAGGCTTTCGAGGCTCTCAAAATATGAGATTTCCCATTATCATTTTATCCAATCATTGAACCACGGGAGTTTCAACAATTTCGGCAGCATAATTATGAGGAGAAATGATTCCGTGAAAACCCACTATTTACGAGAAGTGAGGGGTGATCATGAGAGTATGTATTCAGCTCACAATCGTGCCCTCATCCACCTCGCTCGAAAGGATAGCCGAATCATAACCTGTTATGGGGATTTTGTTACCGGGGAGGCAGGAGAAGTTTTCCACGAGGAATTCCCGGATAGGATCCTTGATGTTGGTATTGCGGAGGGTCACCTCATTACAAGCGCGGCGGGCCTGTCAAATGCCGGGTTTATCCCCTTTACCCATTGCCATTGTCTCTTTGGGTTGGGATTGGGGTACAATCAGATACGTCACCACGTTGCCTATGATAAGCGCAACGTCAAGATCGTACTCTGTAATTCCGGGATGATATGGGGAGACATAGGCCCTTCTCATCTAGCAGTTGAAGACCTCGCCGCCCTTCGGGCTATTCCGAACCTCACCATCCTTTCACCTTCGGACGCCGTCTCTGCTGAAAAGGCAACGATTGCCGCGGCGGAGTACGTTGGTCCGGTAATTATCCGTTTACCCTTTATTAATGCAACCTACCCTGTTATCTATCGAGATGACTTCACCTATGAAATTGGGAAAGCCTTCCATCTCCATCCGGGAGACGATGTGGCCATTATCGCTACGGGTATTCTCGTGAGCGATTCCCTTGACGTTGCAGAAGGACTCGAACGAGAGGGAATTCACGCACGGCTACTCGATATGCAGACGGTCAAACCCCTCGATGAGGCGGCGATAATAACAGCCGCCAGAGAAACGGGCGCCGTCGTAACGGTCGAGGACGGGAGCATGGTAGGGGGATTAGGTGGGGCCATAGCGGAGCTGATATCGGAAACACACCCTGTTCCCATGAGAAGAATTGGCGTTCAGGATCAGTTTGGCGAATCCGGTAAAGGGGAAGAGATTAAGGAACACTATGGTCTTTCGGCAAAATGTATAGCTAAGGCAGTTCACCAGGTGCTCCGTGCTAAAAAGGGATAAGCTCAATGGCGAGGGGGCGACAAGGGTGAAAGGAAGGGAAAAGGGGGATCTTAGGATGAATAGGCTTGCAATCATATCGGGATTTCTCGGGGCGGTTAAGAATCGCTACATGGTGTACAAGGATGACCGCCCTCTGGGGGAGAAAATGGAGATCGCCTCCGGGATCGAGGGAATTGACGGGTTGGAGCTCTGTTACCCCGCTGATTTCGACGACCCCGCTGAGCTCAAGGTGATGTTGGAAAAGTACAACTTCGGTGTATCCGCGGTCAATTTTCGCTCTCGGCGAACGGGTAAGTGGTGGCGTGGCTCATTTACGTCCGAGAGTTCGAACGAGCGCCAGGAAGTGGTCGATGATCTCAAGCGGGCGATGGACTTTGCAGCGGAGCTGGGCTGCAACCGCATTACGACCTGTCCACTCAATGACGGAAGCGATTACCTCTTCGAGACGGATTATGTCAAGGTCTACGACTACGCAACGGAGACGTTTTCGGCGGCCTGTGCCCACAACCGAGACGTGCGTATTTGTATCGAATACAAGGAGAGCGACCCCCGGGCGCGCTGTGTTTTTGGGTCGGCAGGTGAGACGGCAAGCTTCTGTCAGCTGATTGGTGCGGACAACCTGGGCGCCACCCTCGATATCGGCCACGCTCTCTACGCGGGCGAGCGACCGGCACAGTCAGCTGCTTTGCTTGCCCGCGCAAACCGGCTTTTCTACGTCCATCTCAATGACAACGACGGACGCTGGGATTGGGACATGCTGCCTGGCGCATACCACCCCTGGGAGTTCGTCGAGATGTTCTACTACTTGCGGAATCTCGGCTACAGGGATGATTGGTACGCGTTCGACGTCTTCTCCAAGGAGATAGACACCATGGACACCTTCAACGCGGTTGTGGTGCT
>CAYFXL010000112.1:3605-9643 GCA_964346945.1 uncultured Syntrophobacterales bacterium | reverse complement strand
GAGTGTTCCAAGCTCAGTGCCAGACTTCCTGAACCGGCTGGATTGCTGGCCGAAGGCATGGTGTCGCCCATACTGGGCAACAACAGCGCTATTGCCTTTGCCTGCACGGCCGGTAGCCTGATAGGAGGGCCTGGCTGGGACAAGAAGGAAATCGAGGCCATGGAGTCCAATAGCAAAGGCATTCCCTCTACCACCACGGCTACTGCCGCTGAGGAAGCAATGCGCTTTATGGACTTCGAGAAGATTGTCATTGCCGGCCCATACATCGAGGAAGTCAATGAGAGATTCAGGGAATTTTACGAACATTCCGGGTTTCAGGTCTTGAACATTAAGGGACTGCAGATTGAGGACCTCTATGAGATGGGGGCAACAAAGCCTTCTGACGCCTATCAAATTGCGATGAATGCGCTCGTACCTGATGCCGATGGCATTTTTATTGTCTGCACCAACTTTCGTTGCTCGGACGTAATTGAGGAGATAGAGAACGACAGTGGCAAACCCGTGGTCACCGCCAACCAGGCAACGGCATGGCATCTGTTAAAGCTCCTCGGTATCAATGACCCGATCGAGGGTTACGGGCAACTACTCCGAAAAGTTCCGAGAACGGATTAATGCGGGGAGGTCCAACAACTGACTTAGGCTGGACTTTCCACTATTTGGTTCTTGTGAATGTGACGGGACTTGGTGTTTAAGATGACGAAAAAAGTGGGATTCGTTCACACGGTGGTGGCTCTTGCTGATCGATTTAAGCAGGAGATGGCAGAGTCCTTACCCGATGTGCGGGCTTTTCATATCGTAGATGAAAGCCTAATAAATGACGTCCTGGAATCAGGTGGATTGACCTCTTCTATTATTAGGCGGCTTTCAGCCCATGTTGTTGTGGCCAGAGAGGGAGGAGCGGATTTGATCATGGTCACCTGTTCCAGCACGTCTCCCGCTGTGGATGTTGCGAGGAAGCTGGTTGACGTTCCGGTATTGAAAATCGACGACCCTATGGCAGAAAAGGCCGTGGAAATGGCCGAGTCCATTGGTGTTTTGGCCACTGTCAAAACCACCCTCATCCCCAGCACGGAACTGATCAAGAGCAAGGCTAAAATCAAGGACAAATCTGTAAGGATAGAATCAATACTTTGCGAGAAAGCTTTTGACTTGCTCCTGCAGGGTGATAAGGAGGGTCATGATCGCCTCGTGAAAGATGCGGCTCTAGAGTTGGCGAAAAAGATAGAAGTCCTGGTCCTTGCTCAGGCTTCAATGAGCCATCTTGCTGCCGAGATTGAAAGAGCATCTAAAACTCCTGTGCTCACGAGCCCAAAACTTGCCATGGAGGCCATCGGACGTCTGCTGAGAACGGAGACCAGAAACGTCTAACCGTGAGAGAGAGCGTGCGATCATAGCTCCAGTAACCCTGATCCAGCTCTCAAGGAGTGGTGGAGCGCGGTGATTGCTTTTTGAGGCGAGGCCTTGTCCGATATATATTTTAAAAAGAGCCCTCTGCAAGCAAGATAGGGAATTGTCCAAAGTCTACATATTGGGAGAGGCATGTAAAGGGGCCGTCGATTGTGGCATTTGCAGATTCGTTTGCCTCAAGGATGTTTTAGGCACGTCCGACATTTTGAATCGTGAAGGGTTTTTCCCCCAGAAGTGGTTGACGAGGATGTGCTAAGAGGTTGGCCAACATCGAAGATTAAGTCAATTCCCGTATGTCATGATTCGATTTTCGAAACGCTCTGCAACCGACACAACATCCTCGAATTGTTACTTTTTGGGAAAGATGAAATGTAATATGCGCCTGGATATTGACCTTCTCTAGGGTTCGACCGACATTCATGTGCACGGGAGTCTCTCTTAGGCATTCTCTGAGGGAGTTGCGGTGAGGCGTAAGGGCCTACTCCGACATTTTCCCGTGAGGGATTCGACCCTCGGGTTTTTACTCATCATCCCTATCCTCGTCCTGGTCTTAGGGCTGATCGCCTACCCCTTTCTCTATGGAATCTATCTCAGTCTCTGCACGAAGTTTGTGGGCTATGAGGCCAAGTTCTCTGGCCTGAAAAATTATATCAAACTCGTTCATGACGGGTTTTTCCGGAGGACCGTCCGAAATACTCTCGTGTACACAATCGGGGCGGTCTCCTTCAAGTTGATCATTGGCATGATCATGGGCCTGATCCTCCAACAGAGGATCAGAGGTTTGAACTTTTACAGGGGGGTCTTGCTCCTGCCATGGGTCGCCCCGTATGTGGTCACATCATTGGCTTGGCTGTGGATGTACGATGCAATGAACGGTGTCATCAACCTATCCCTGATGCAATTGGGCATCATCAACACTCCGGTTCCATGGCTGAGCCACCCTTCCCTGGCCATGTACTCGGTAATCAGCGTCAACATCTGGAGGGGCTTCCCCTTCTTTGGCGTAGCAGTTCTGGCAGGTTTGCAAAACATTCCCCGTACCCTTTATGAGGCAGCAGAGGTGGATGGAGCGTCATCCGTTCGGAAATTCATACATGTGACTCTCCCCGGCCTCAAAATCCCCCTCATTATCGTCACGCTGCTCTCGACGATCTGGACCTTCAACGACTTCGCTAACGTCTTTATCATGACCAGGGGAGGACCGGGTGGGGCCACGCAAATCTTCGCCACGTTGAGCTATGAGATGGGATTTGAGGGGCTCAGATGGAGTGAGGCCGTCGCGGTCTCGCTGTATCCTCTGCCGGCCTTTGCATTCATCATCATTCTGCTGTCCCGGTATCTGCGGAGTGAGTAACATGAGGATCCCCTTATTCAAAACCAAGATGTTCAAGCTGGGAATTGTCCTTTTGCTCTCGACATTTCTCTTCGCGGTTCTCTTCCCATTCTACTGGATGGCCTGCACCTCCCTTAAGGGTTACACGCAGATGTATAGCGCTGATTCACTGTTTATCCCAAAACCCTTCGTCCTGGAAAATTACCGAGAGCTCTTCAAGAAAACACCATTCTTCTACTGGTTTCGGAACAGCTTCATCGTCTCGTTTGCGGCAACCTTGATTTCCCTCGCGGTTGGATGTCTAGGTGGATATAGCCTGACGAGGTTGAAGTATTTTGGCCGGGGCACCATTTCCAGCTCCATCCTGATCACCTACCTCGTCCCACGCTCTGTTCTTTTCATCCCGCTTTACTACGTGCTGAGGTCTCTTGGGTTGATCAATTCACTATGGTCACTGATCGTGGTCTATCCCACGTTTTCCATTCCGCTGTGTACGTGGCTCATGATGGGTTTTTTCAGGTCGATCCCCACAGAACTGGAGGAAGCTGCCCTCATCGATGGGGCGTCTCGGATGCAATCATTTCTCTATGTCCTGTTGCCCATATGTGCTCCGGGGATTTTAGCGGCTGGCCTCAACGCTTTTATCCTGGCGTGGAACGAGTTTCTCTATGCCCTGATTTTCATTCAGGATGCGAAGCTCAAAACCCTTTCGGTGGGGATCCAGGAGTTGATTATGGGGGATGTCTACCTTTGGCAACAGCTCATGGCGGCCTCCGTCATTACCACCATTCCGGTGGTTATCTTCTTCATCTATCTCCAGAAGTACATGATAGGGGGACTCATCATGGGGGCTGTTAAAGGCTAAATCCAGGGGGAAAGGGGGTGAATCCCGAAAATACCCTAAGAAGGGAGGGATGCCAAGGACAAGATCGAATCTATTTTTGGGGGTTTTTCGAAATGGGAAGACATGAAGGAAAGGAGGAAGGAAAATGAGAAGGTCAATTTGGTTTTCCATAGGTGTGATGACCTTGTGCTTTATCATCATGGGGTCAAGCCTTTCATACGGGCAAAAACCGGTATTGAAGGTCTGGTTACTGAGAACGTTCGTCTCCGATGCCAATGAAGTGCTTGAGAGACAGATCCGCGATTGGGCCAAGGAGAAAAATGTAGAGCTTCAAATCCAGTATTTGACCTATGCGGATATCGGGACGAAATACGTCGCCGCCATCGAGGCCGCAGTGGTCCCGGATGTTGGTTTTCTCCCCGAGGTGGGTCCCGCCCGCTATCACGGAATGGGGCAACTCCTCGATATTAGCGGGTTGGCCAAGAATGTCTTTAAGGCCAACGGGGGCCTCTTCGAAGCCGCTTATCCCAGCGTTAAGTTTAATGGGAAAATCTGGGCGATCCCCCATTTCAATATGGTGGGAGTCTGGTATGTTCGAAAAGACATCCTGGGTAAGGCGGGGGTGAAGCCTCCTGAGACCTGGGATGAGGTGATCACGGTGGCGGAAAAGACGACCGATCCCGGAAAGGGCTTTTACGGGCTCGGCCAGACCTTCAATCGATCGGTCGATGGGGATGGGACTTTCATGCTCCTCATGCGAAGTTTCGGCGCCTCTCTGACGGATAAAACGGGGAAAAAGATCACCTTCAATTCACCAGAAACCTTGGCGGCCCTGAAGTGGGCAACGGCAACCTTCACCAAATACAAGGGGGAGAAAAGGATCCAGTGCCCGGGGGCTGAGGGTTGGACGGATCCCTCCAACAACGAGGCGTGGCTCAAGGGCAGCATCGGCCAAACCCAAAACAGTGCCAGTATCTATTTTGCCCTGGTGAAGAAAAAGCACCCCTTGGAGAAGGACAGCCTTATCACTCGGATGCCTGGAGGACCAGCAGGTGCATTTTCGAGAATGACCCTTTGGCATTGGGGTATCTTCAAGAAGACGAAGCAATCCGCGTTGGCCAAGGATCTCGTGAAGTACATCATGAGCCCAAAGAAGTTGAGGGAATACACGGAATCCGCCACCGGGCAGGCCGCACCCGTCTACAATGATATTGCAAAGCTGCCGTACTGGCAACAGAACGAAAATTTCAAGGCCGTTTTGGAAAATGCCAAGATTTCGGTGCTCCCGAGCGACCCGGGGCCTATGACCGCGGCTGCTGCTGAGGTTTACGCACGGCATATCTACACGGATATGTGCTCACGGGCGATCGTTGCGGGCCTTACACCTGAAGAGGCATTGGCTGAAGCAACGAAACGGATCGAGGAGATCTACGCGACCATCAAATGATTGCTACGGAGGTGTAACGGTGTTCCGCCCTTCTACCCATTTTCATGGAGGGGCGGGACACCCCCTTTCTTGGTATAAGGAGGCCTGAGATGCATCACATTCACGTGAAGGATGTAGAGGGGATGGAATTGCCCGGAAGGGTTTGGAAGATGCTGGTGGGCCCTCCAGCCGGAAGTTGCAAGAATATGGTCTTCGGCATCGTGGAGTTCCCTGCCGATTCGAAGCCAACAGGCCACCAGCACGGCAAGGAGGAGGAGATAATCTATGTGATCTCCGGTCGAGGGGAGATCATTATCGACACGCAGAGAAGGAGATTGGAAACGGGGGTAGCCGTCTACATACCCCCACAGGTCGATCATCAGGTCGTCGTGGAGGGGGGGCAACCCCTTGTGTTGGCTTGCGTTTTTTCACCCCCCTTGATTCCAGGGTCATACGATCGACAAGATCCATGAAGTCTATACGAGAGTGAGGTAAAATCACGGCAAGGAGGATGGAGAGTATGGGAAGGGAAGATTTGATTCAAGGCATTACCGATTATTTCGTCTCATCGGACCATTGGCGGCGGTTGATGGCATCCCTGCAAGATCCGGATCCCCAAGGGACACACATCCATGCGTACGTGGACACCTGCATCCATCCACAATCGTTGGAGGCGATCATCACGGGTTATTTGGATCTGAGGGGATGCCCCAGCGTGCGGAGAATCGACCATATGTCCCCCGCATTCGGGATGGGGTCACTACACGGAATTGAGCCGAAGGGCAAGCCACACTTCGACTTTCAATGGTTCTTCAAGGAGGATGTCCCCTTGAAACCCACTGATGGGGGCGAAGGGGGATGTAACCTTCTCGTCTGGAATCGCTGGTATATCAAGACATTTTACAGTGGGTTTACATTTAGAGAGGTCGGGGACATCGAGGAGAAACAGCTGGAGGACTATTTTCACTCGGATCACTGGGAGAGGGGGTTGGAAATTGCAACTCATCCCGATACAACCCACATGCATA
>CAYFXL010000112.1:0-3595 GCA_964346945.1 uncultured Syntrophobacterales bacterium | reverse complement strand
ATCAACGTCGAAACGGGCGTCCATCCGGATCAGATTGCGAAGTTTGCCAAAAAGGCATTGGAGGAGAAGGGTTGGAAGATCTACTATGTCTGTCCCAACGTCTACCTCGTAAAGGGAAAATATAGGGGGAAACTCGTATTTATGGGCAGGGATCCTGAGGAGGTCTACGATATCGGTTGGCATTTCAACCCCGATGTCGTTCTTGAGCCGACCCGCGATACGTGGATATTCGAGGATAACCCGGGCTATGACGTCTGGTCGAAGAAGATGTTGGATGAAGTCATGGAGCACCCCTATATTACCCTGGATCCGGGGGAGGTCGAATCCGTTTTGAGGTCATGTAAGGCTTCGTTGAGTTAATTTCCTGAGGGCGAAATTCAACATAGGAAGTTGATATCATCTCACATTGGGGGTGAAAGCCTTCAGAAGTGGGCAATGAAATTCGACTCCATAATGAAAAAGGGGCATGTGAATGGCGGAAAACAATTTGCACGATGAATTGGTCGCGGTGATGGGTTCAGAAAACGTCTCCGCCGAGGACTTTGAGCGATTGTGCTACTCCAGGGATGCGGGATCGTTACCCCCAAAGATGCCCGCCTTTATCGCCGTCCCGAGAGAAAAGAATCAGATCATCGACCTGTTTCATCTGGCCAATCGAAAAAACGTACCCTTAGTCCTCAGGGGGGCTGGTTCCAGTATGTGTGGGGCACCCATCCCCCTTGAATCCGCTTCCATCATGGTCGATCTTACGCGAATACGCGGGGTTTTGGCCGTTAGCGAGGAATCCATGTCTGTCCTGGTGGAAGCTGGAATTACCTGGACGGAGCTCATCAAGTATCTGGAGGAAAGGGGTTGGGCTCTGGGACTTGAAGGCCCCTGGTCTGCCCCCTCCGCAACCGTGGGCGGGTCGATCGCTGTTGCGGCCATCTGCATGGGGGCTGCCAGATATGGTGGGTTGGGATCCCAGATACTGGGCATGGAAGTTATCCTTCCGGGCGGCAAAATCGTCAAGACCGGATCAGGAGCCAACCCTGCCAACCCCATGATCGCCAGGGATTGTAACGGTATCGATCTGGCAGGTCTTTTCATCGGCTCCCATGGAACCCTGGGGGCGATCACGGAAGTCGCTCTGAGGATATATACCCTCGACGAAGCGGAGGGATACTACGCCTTTTCCTTCCCAACTTTAGAAGCGGGGATCGAGGGGCTCCACGGCCTAGCCAAACACAGGATTCCCTTCGACTGCCGTATGTTCGTCCATCCCATTCCCGAAGAGATCGGAGGCAGCGCGGGCCTGGTGTACATGCTCAGGGGGAGAAAGGCGGAGGTGGCGGAGCTCGGACAACTACGCAGAGATATTATGAGGACGGCCAAGGGTAAGGAGATCTCTAACTTCGGGGAGACCTACTATGAGGGGAGGTTTACAACACGGGCAGAGGCCTTCGGAAAAGCGGGGCCCGGGTGGCTGGAGGTGGCAGGGTTCATCCCCATCCCACGATATCCCCGGATTGCGGAAGAGATTATGAAGTTTTTCCAGTTCCGAAAAAACCAGATGACCGAACTTGAGATAAAATGGAGTTTAGGGGGTTTGCTCGAGACCAATTCCGTCAACATTCCCGTGGCCCTTTTCTGCAATGAATCGAAGGGAAAAGCTTGGGAAACCATGAGGGGCTATTTAGGAGACCTTTCAGAGCTTATGTTTGGGTTGGGAGTGAGCCCCTATTGGATCGGCCATCTCAGCCCCTATCTAAGGGGAAAAATTGGCCATTTCCATGAGTTATATCGAAAGATAAAAACTTGTATCGATCCCCAGGAGATGTTAAATCCAAAATTACTCTGAGGAGAAATCGTGGAGCTGGAAAGGGTAAAACAAGACATTTATAACTGCTTCCGCTGTGGATGGTGCAGGGAACAAATTCTGGGCGGAGCCTTTCGGATTTGTCCTATTCGCGAAGAACTCGGGTTTGAGTCGACCTACGCCAGGGGAAGGACCGCCATAGCCCGTGGGATCCTGGAGGGGGAGATTAACTACTCCGAACCTCTGGTGGAAAGGGTGTTTTCCTGTCTGGGCTGCGGGAATTGCAAGGCTCACTGTCCAACCAAAGTCGATACGCCTGAAATTATCAAGGCCCAAAAGGAAGATATCTATCGGAAAGGCCTCCGAAACTTCTCGGTCATCGATGAGATCGATACTAACCTGGAAACGTCTAAGAATCCTTTGGGAATAAATCCCCTCAAGCGAGGAGAATGGGCAAAGGGATTGGACCTTCCATCTCGAGGGAAGTTTCTGTTCTTCGCTGGATGCTACGCTTCATACTCATATCCCGAGACTGCCCGCGCTATTGTGAGGATCTTCAAAAAAGCAGGGAATACGCCTGCCTACTTGGGAGATGAAGAATGGTGTTGTGGAATCCCACAATCCTATTATGGTTCTGCCTCCGAATCAGAGGAGATGATTCGGCACAATATCCAGCGGATTGTCGATGCAGGGGTAAAGAAGGTGGTGACCGCCTGCCCCGACTGCTATAACGCGTTGAAAAATGTTTATCCACAAAAGGTCGGAAAATTAGGCTTCGAAGTCGTTCACATTAGTGAAGCATTGCTCCATCTCATAGAGGAGGGGAAGATCCATTTCGAAAAACCGGTTTCCCTAAGGGTAACCTACCATGACCCATGCAGGTTAGGCCGTCATCAGGGAATTTATGAGCCGCCCAGGGAGGTCTTGAGGCTCATCCCCGGACTGGAGATTGTGGAGATGAAGAGAAACCGTGAGAACGCTTGGTGCTGCGGCGGAGGTGGTACGGTAAATATTCTATTGCCCAAGATGGCCATCAGGATATCGGAGTCGAGGGTCGAAGAAGCGGTCGAGACAGGGGCCCAGATGATTGTAACCTGCTGCTCCCTTTGTTTCAAACAACTATTGTTGCGCACGGAAAGGATGGGCTTAGAGGTAAAGGACCTCTCGGTTTTGGTGGCAGAGGCCATGGGGTTGGGTGCCGATCTTGAAGCTTGACCGTGCTACGACTAAGAGGAGTATTTAATGCCCGATGCGAACGAGAGGAGGTTTTGGTTAATTAAGAAGATTATTTCCTTTGCCATATCTATTTGTGTTTTCCAGGCCTTCAGAAACGCTTCGATACGATATTCATATTTTCACACTCGATTGATCACTTTTGCTTAAGTTGGGGTGGACACTATGGCCCGCTTTTCCCAACTCCTGCGTTGAAGATATCAAGATGTACTAGATAATTTGCACTCACCCCAGACTATGCTCTATTTCAATCGCAATTCGATACCTCTGGGCCGGTGTGTTGACCTCCTCATAGAAGGATCAGTTAGTTTGCCACCTTCGACATGAATACGTGGGATTGATTGCCTGGGGTTCTATAAGAACGAAATTGTCAGGCCGTGGTATCATTTTAAATCCACCCTTCTCTTCTCCATTGAACAAGAGTTACACCAACAACGACCATTACCATTCCGATTACCTGTTTTGGGGCCAAAAGCTCACCCAGGAGGAGTCCAGCCCAAAGAGCTGTCCCCAGCGGCATGAGGTTAAGCAAAACGTGTAACTCTAGCGCCGTCAACACCCTGA
>CAYFXL010000111.1:0-9787 GCA_964346945.1 uncultured Syntrophobacterales bacterium | reverse complement strand
TCCCCCCGGTCCGACGTGTTGTTCAAGGGTTACGGCGAGAGTTCCATCGACTTCGAACTGCGGACCTGGATTGACGATCCATGGCAGGCACCCCAGGTGAACAGTGCCCTCTACTACTCTATCTGGTACAAACTCAAAGGCGCTGGCATCGAGATTCCCTTCCCACAACGTGATCTGCACGTGCGGAGTGGGGAACTCAAGGTGCGGATCGGCGGAACGGGAGAGGCGCCGGAAAGCCCGGAGGGAATGGGGAATCAGTAACAGCAGGTTCTACCGGGTCCCCCCACATCTTGGAGGGGCATGAGAGGCTGTTAGCGAAGCCAAATCATCGGGGAAAATTTGCTTCATAGGTGTCATCGGCTACTTCTCCCCTTCCTCAATCATGAAGCCCGATGTTGTTGTGTAGATTCGAAAGATCTTCGTTTCGGAAGGGAAGGTAAATACCGTGTTGCCGTAGACAGCACTTACAAAAGGGAGACGCGCACCATACTCGTACAACCAGCGCCAGCGTGGATCCTCTTCATTGGCAGTCAAAGTGTACGCCGTAGCAGGCTTACTCCTCTCGTCCTCGGCCCGAAGATAACGACCCCTCACACGTGAGAGTTTGTACAACGTATGAAGCCCGAGAAAGTTGAGCCACTCTTTCCACTTCAGAATGTGCCCCTCGATGGCCCATTGGTGGCCACCCAATCTATAGTGACTAAGGTAGCCAACGGGTGATGAATCAAATGTCACGAGCCAAAGGTCCATCTCGTCCTTTGCGCCGGGCACCGGGGTGCAATACACCTCGGCCACCAGTTCGCGGTGCGTAAAGGCGGTGTAAGACTGGATGAAGGCGAACAGGAACAGGATGGCGGCCGAGAGGGCAACGGCCAACAGAATGAGGAGCAGTCGGAGCGTACTGGTAACGATACCAACCCGGGGGACGGGCTTACGCTGCAGAAGACAAATGAGGCGACATACCCTCTTAGAGATGAATCCGATGAGGAGGGCCAGGCTGATGATAAGGAGCCCCAAGCCAATGTAAATGGGAATGGAGCCTGAAAACGGGGGATTGAGCACGGAGATCTTGTCCTTCCCTTTTGATTGAATCCTTTTGGTGCCTTTTTATATAATTTAATAAAAGATGTGTAAATGTCCATAACATAAAAAAGGGGTAAAGTGGTGAATGCGCATAAATATCTTTTCTTCTTCCTACTGACGGTTGGGATATTATTCACCGGAACCAGAGGACATACAGCTCACCTTGATTTCGAGGGAAATGCTGACCAGTTAGCAGTTTCATCATCCAACGTCCAGCTGGTAGGTTCAACTCGTTTCTCCTTTGGATTTGGGATAGGTAGCCGTCACGGTCACGAATACTCTTTTGGCTATCACCGCTATCACTACGGGCGTCACTACCATCACCGGCACAACCCTTACGGATACTATTACAGATACCCCTACCGTTACAAATATTACTATCGCCCCTACTATCGCGGCCATCGTTACCGGGGTGGATACTATCGTTACCGTTACCGCGATCACTAAGGTGGGATCAAGGCTCTGTTCTCTTGGGTGGTGGGAAAGCCTCGGGTTTTTCTTCCCGCGGCTTTGGCGAATGTTTTTGTTCGAAATCTCTCAGTGAAACACAAAGAAATTCGTTCTTAGGCACGATTCGTAGGTTTTTTGCGGCCCCTTGTGACTCGATCGTTTCTGGAGCAGCTACGGACTGAATTGATGCCCTTGGTCGACCAATACCTTCCGTGCCTTGTCAAAATCGACATTCCGCACAAGAAGATAATCCGTGTCGTGTGTTGAGATCGCGAAGATACTCACTCCGGCTTGAGCAAGCGGAAGGCTGAGTGATGCGATAATGCCAGTGAGTGACAGATCGATAGGTCCAAGAGCTTTGAAGCAACGCCACCCTTTATCCGCTTTCCACCTCGGGGAGACAAACTCTTCTGGCACGATCAAGGAAAGCTCCTCATCAGTTCGCGTGATTGACCAGAACGACATTGAAAAAACCCAATCGGGAACCGTCTCATCTGGACCAAGCCGGCAAACCGCCAACCGTTCTGGTAAGGCTGAAAGGACGAGCTTTTTCATAGACCGCCTTGACCTCATTCGACACTTCGAGCTACTTTGTTTCCGGTTGGAGACCAGTATCCCTTTCGCCTTTCCTTTGGCGCTCTCTAGAAGATTTCGTCGAAGAACATCTTCATGTGTTGCCAAGAACGCTTGGCTGCTTTTTCATCGTAGGCGGACCCGCTGGTCTTATCGTTGCCTGCCCCGGGATTGGTGAAGGCGTGCACTGCTCCTCCATAGTAGATCATCTGCCAATCGACGCCC
Organism: uncultured Syntrophobacterales bacterium; assembly: GCA_964346945.1. GTDB lineage: Bacteria > Desulfobacterota > BSN033 > WVXP01. Next base: position 7,456 of record CAYFXL010000111.1, on the reverse strand, counting down.
GCCCTGCGCATTGACTCCTGGAAAGCCACAGCTTTTTCAGTGGGCGCGACTGGATCCTCAGCGCCGTGAAGAACCAGCACCTTGGCTTTGATGTTCTTCATATCTTGGGGTTTGGGCATGGTGAGGCCTCCGTGAAAGCTCACGATACCGACGAGGTCAGCCCCGCTGTAAGCCAATTCCAGCACCGTGGTACCCCCGAAGCAGTATCCGATGGCGGCGATGCGGTTTGGATCGACGCGCTCGTTTCCAGCCAACACGTTCAAGCCCGCTTGGGCCCGATGTCGCATCAGCGGCTTGCCCCTGAACTGACCGGCTAGCCTCGCCGCTTCTTTTCGATCTCTCGTCGATACCCCCTTGCCATACATGTCGAGGGCAAAGGCAATGTATCCGAGGCCGGCAAGCTGCTCGGACCTCTTCTTTACATAATCGTTGAGACCCCACCATTCGTGCACGACCAGCACGCCAGGACGTTTGCCATCGATGGCATCGTCGTACGCCAGGTAACCTTCGAGAACCGCCTCGCCGTGCTTGTATTCCACTGGCCGCGCTATTATCTTCGCGTATGCCTCCGCGGAGAAGAAAAAGGCCACTGTAATCAACAGAAAGGGTTTCCACTGTTTCATGGTATCCTCCTTTTACCGAGAATTTATCTTCCTCCGTCTCTACTATTAATCTACCAAAACCACTACATCAAAAACATCACCAATCTAATATTGCATCCATCAACTCGGAGAAAAGATTAGAAGATGCGTGGAGATTCCCGATGAAGCGGCGGACTGGCCAAGAACCAAACTTCCAATCAACCATGAGCCGAATCACTTGAATTCAAGCTTTCTTTCCATTTCGGTCAGGTCGACCTCTTTTTCCCCCGTCTTTTCAACCTTCAACACTCGATTCCTGAAATCTTCTTGGTCAATCTTTGCCCGAACCCATTTATTCCAATTGTCTCTTCCTGAAGATACGATCTCATCGAATTCTCGCGAGGGTGCAAATTTGGATAAGGCCTCGTCCTCAATCCATACACAGTAATTACATATTTTGTCGCCGCCTTCCGAAATAACAAAGAAATATTGAAAATGGTTGCTTCCAGGCTTGAGTCCTTCCCTGATCTGGAAATTTTTGTAAGACCACTTCCTTTCCCTTTGCATCTCTTTCTCCTCCATTCTCATTTTTACCATTCCATGATAGGTGGGTTTTTTATATCCCTTTGGCCTCAGAACGTTTTTTCTATTTCTTAACCACATGTAACCCTATTTCTGATAACTGACCCGATAGATCGCATTGGCCCGATCGTCAGAGATCAAGAGGGCGCCGTCGGGCAGAACGAGAACATCTACAGGACGCCCCCAGGCACGGCTGCCCTGCAACCATCCTTCAGCAAAAACTTCGTATTTCATCGCTCGATTATTTTGAATCCTTATGAGGGTGATCCGATAACCAATGGGCGTGCTCCGATTCCATGATCCATGTTCTGCTATGAAAATCTGGTTTCGATACTCATGGGGAAACATCTTGGCCGTGTAAAAGCGCATACCGAGTGCGGCCACATGAGGGCCGAGCTCTATCGCCGGCGGAACGAATTCCCGGCATTGGCGTTTAGCGCCGAACTTGGGATCTGGAATGTTCTTCCCATGACAATAAGGAAAGCCGAAGTGTAAGCCTTTTCGTGGTGCGTGATTCAATTCGTCTGGCGGCAGGTCGTCGCCCAACCAGTCCCGCCCATTGTCGGTGAACCACAGTTCTTTCGTCTTGGGATGCCAATCAAAACCAACCGAATTTCGGACCCCATGAGCGAAGATGTCCACTCCTGTCCCATCGGTTTTCATCCGCGTGATCGTAGCGTAGCGTTTGTCATCCTTTTCGCAGACATTACATGGGGCTCCCACCGGTATATAGAGCATTCCATCCGGCCCAAAGCGAATGAACTTCCAGCCATGATGCTTGTCTCGAGGAAAACTATCGTAGACCACCACAGGCGCTGGAGGATCGTGGAGATGGGTTTCAATCTCGTCAAACCGCAGTACGCGGCTCACTTCTGCCACGAAGAGCGATCCGTTCCAAAATGCCACCCCGTTCGGCATGTTCAACCCACGGGCAATGGTAATGAGCTCGTCGGCTTCGTCGTCGTTGTTGTGGTCCAACAGGGCGTATACTCGTCCTTTCTCTCGAGTGCCGACAAAAAGCGTGCCGTTGGGGCTCAGGGCCATGGAACGGGCATTGGGCACGTTGCGCGCGAAAAGGCTCAGTTTAAATCCCAGAGGCAGCTTGATCTTATGGATAGGCAGTGCTTGACTATCCTTTGCAGGCCAGCAAGAGAGCAAAAAAACCAAAAAGACCAATTGAGTGAATACGATTCGAGGTTCTCTCATGGATTGCCTCATATTGTTCATATCCCCTCCCCCCTTTTTCTTAGAGGCATATGATCCTCTGTTCAGCTTTCCTTGGTTCTCCAGGAGATACACAACTTTCAGGTTGTTAATCTCATTATAACAAATCCAAATAGCATAACGCCCAAAAGGATCCCATGCGGTCCAATACTCAGGAAACTGAAAGTAAAGCCCCGGTTGCAAAAACTTGAGCAAGATATTAACTTTTAATTAGAACGAATGTTTTTCAACATAAAGAGTTAATATGAATAGGAGGAGATCATGGCTAGGATCATAAAATGGGCTGGGATTGTAGTAGGGGTATTGATTGTTCTGATCGTCGCTCTGCTCCTCATCATTCCCCAGTTTGTGGATATCAATAAATACAAACCAAGAATTGAAGGTATGGTGAGCGAAGCCACGGGCAGAGCCTTCTCCATTGGTGGGGATATTGACCTTTCCCTCTTCCCGTGGGTTGGGGTTTCCTTGTCCGATGTGCATCTTGGTAACGCCAAGGGATTTAAGGAAAAGGACTTTATTTCGGTGGAACATTTTGCTGTCAGAGTGAAGCTCGTTCCCCTGATTTCGAAGGATTTTCAGGTCAAGCGATTTATCCTGAAAGGGCCTCGGATTGCTCTGGAAAAAAGCAGGAGTGGTCGCGGAAATTGGGAAGATCTTGTCAAATCCCGGGAAAAGAAGAAGGTTGAAGAGAAACCTACACCCAAAGAGAGGCCAGTCCCCGAAAAAGAATCCCCCTTCACCATCAAAAACCTCATGGTGGGGGAATTTGCCATTACCTCGGGCGAGCTTGTATGGATTGATCACCAAACAGGGACCGAAAAGCGTCTCACGGACGTCAACCTTTCCCTTGACACGATTTCTCTGGATCAACCGATCGGCCTTGAGCTCTCTGCGCGTCTGGACGGCCAGCCTCTGGAGGTCAAAGGGAAGGTTGGCCCCCTGGGTACCCCTCCAGGAAAGGGAAAGGTTCCAATTCTCATCAGTGCTAAGGCACTGGATTCCCTTGTGGCCAAACTCCAAGGGTCCGTTGTCGACCTAGCTCGACAACCTCGATTCAATATGACCATGGAAGTCCAGCCTTTTTCCCCTCGGGAGTTGGCTAAGGCGGCTGGGTTAGATCTTTCGAAAACGGTCAGGGATCCCGATGCACTCATGGAGCTGTCATTGAAAACAACCCTTGTTGGAACAACCGAGGTCGTGGCAATGAAGGATGGACTCCTTAAGCTGGATGACTCTACCCTGACTTTTACCGTGGGTGCCAAGCAGTTTGAAAAACCGGTCATCTCCTTCGACCTCGACTTGGATAGCATCGATCTGGACCGATACCTTCCTCCCCCGGCAGAGGCTAAAGAAGAAGGGAAGCCCAGCATTGGTCCCCAACAGAAGCGGGAAAAGAAACCGAACTACACGCCCCTTCGGGAGCTCGTAATGGATGGAAAGGTTCGAATCGGGCGCTTGAAGGTCCACGGAGCCGAGTTATCCGATCTGAACCTCAAAATCAATGCGAGGAATGGAATCATTCACGTGGACCCCTTCTCCATGAATCTCTACGAGGGCGCCGTTTCGGGTAACATCACCTTGAATGTTCAAAAGGATACACCCACAATCAAAACCTCACAGCATCTGAGCAAGGTACAAGCAAGCCCTCTCCTCAAAGACCTCGGGTATACGGATAAATTTGAAGGCGTTATGAATTTTAAGGCCGACATCTGGGCGAAGGGGACCGAGCCAGAAGAAGTCAAGAGGACTCTCAACGGATCCGGGGAGTTTGCGTTTACCGATGGGGCTATTGTGGGATTCGATATCGCCCAAATGGTTCGAAACGTGGGAGCTGCCTTGCAGCTTTCTCAAAGGGAAAAACCCAGGACGGAATTCTCAGAGCTTAAGGGCAATTTTACCATCAAGGATGGCCTCCTGGACAATCCGACCACCTATATGAGCTCCCCCCTCCTGAGAGTGGTCGGAAAGGGGAAGGTTAACCTCCCAACGGAGACCATTGATTATCGAGTGGAACCGAAGTTTGTGGGCACCTTGAAGGGACAGGGCGACACCAAGCTGAGATCCGGTTTGATGGTGCCGGTGGTGATTTCCGGAACCTTCTCGGATCCCAAATTCCGACCTGATCTGAGCGGAATTGTCAAAGGCGATCAGTTAAAAGAGGAGGCCTCAAAACTCTTGCAGGAAATCACCGAGGAAAAAGGAGAAGAAAAAACCATAAAGGAAATGCCCCAAAAACTCCTGGAAGGTCTCACCAAGGGAAAGGAGGGAAAGGAGAGTGCCTTGGAGCAGCTGATTCCGGGGTTGTTTCCTTCAAAGAAGAAAAAGTGAAGTTACTAGGCCGAGGTTTCCAGGGTAAGATGACCTGAGTACCCCTGACGAAGGAACTCTCTCCAGTTACCGGATGACCGATTGCGTCAGCCGTCTTAGCCACAAAGGATGTTTTGCCCTTCATGGGAACCTTATCCCGAAATTCGAGGGACCCAGATGAATTTGCTTCCCCGAGCCGCAGTTCTGTAAGATGAAAGTGTGTCTTTAGGAAGGATATTCTTCTAAGATTGGACTGTCAAGGGTTTGAGAAGGATGGGAAATTTGGTTATCTTCGCGCGTGCCAGAAACGTGCCAACCAAGATTTTTTAATGCTGCTCTTCGCTGTCCCTCGGTGCTTTTGGTGTAATAGCTGATAAGCACGGCCACGGTGACCCCGGAAATATCGGATACGATTTTGACCGGAGTAGCCAGAACGTTGAGATGGTAGCTGACCGCGCTATGTTTTAGACAGTAAAGGCCATTTCCTTCCCGGAGGGGAATCCCCAATTTCTGGCAGTATTTTTTGAGGCAATGCGCGTGGGGGTCGAAGAGGTCTTGGCTCCAAAAGAATTCCCGGCCGTTTCGCTTTTCAACCTGTCTTTGCCTTATCTCTTCTAGTGGCCCATCGATTTCCAACACCTTGACCTTACCCGCTCTTTTGGTTTGCGTGATTCTCAGATACCATTTCCCATGCTCTTCATAGAAGTCTTTAAACTCAATTTTCTTTGCTTCGGATGGTCTTTGCATCGAGCAAAACAACCACCAAAACAGATCCGCCCTTTCCTCGTTTTCCCCCATGGCTAATTCGATGATTTTATGTACTTCATCAAATGTTAATATTTGTCTTACATAGCCAGGGTTGAGGGTAACGGTTCGACAATTTTTGAACAAGGAGCTTGCGGGATTTTCACCCTCGCACCAGGGGGGTTTATGGCCTTTACACCATGAAAGAAAACTTTGGATACAGGTCATGGTTCTCCTAACCGAATTGTAGGCCATGTTTTGTTTTAGAAGGCGATCCCTGAATGCTTCCATATCATTCCGAGAAATGTTTCCAAGATTGAGATCCCCGAATTTCTTACGGAAGGTTGAGCCTTTTCCCAATGTAACCTTGATTATATTAGTGGATCTGAAACTCGGGACTTTTTCTTGAAAGTAGATTTCCAAAGCCTCATTTACCGTCTTAGGAATTGGTTTTCCATTCCCATCAGCGGGAAGACCAATCTTGATCCGATTTTTGTTTTGGATAATTTCTTCCATGAAATCCTGAGCTTCTTTTCTGGTCTCCCCAACAATGACCCTTTTGCGGATGCCCCCAATGGTGTAATCAACACCCCATTTCACACCCGATTTAAATTTTCTCTTGAATACTCTCATTTTTCGTCCTCCTTTTAAAAAAGAAACCCCGATCCCCCCATCTATGGCATGGAGGCAAGGCTCATCGAGGGCCTTGGTGGTAGACAGGACCGGGGTATCATTATCGTTTCTCCTCCATGCCAATATATTACAATTATAACACAATAGCATTGCTATTGCAATGACAAAAAATGCAAACAGAGGAGGGGGAGGTGCAAAAACAACTATATGCAGACCAAGGGGTTGACAAACCACTAGATATTGTGTTATATGATAATTATACGGAAAGGCGGATTTTATTAGATCGGAGCAAAAAGTGTAAGACAATGGCATATCACAGGTCAAAAACACTTCGGGTAAAATCAGGCTACAAGAAACATGAACCGGGGTTATTCTGCCGCTCCTGTAAAGAAAAGCTTAATAGTCATATGATTATCAGCGGAAGTGTTGATGGAAGCATTCCCCAAAATGATCGAGGGTTTCCCAGTCGAATGCGTGGATACGTTTGTCCCGAGTGCGGACATAAAAGATTTTACTTCGTTGAGTATTTTGCTGACCCTGACTATCCCCAACGAGAATTAGTCAAAATTACGCATATTTATACGAATGTAACAGCTCGTGATCTCAAGAGAAACGGGTTTGCCAGAAGGAATTTGGTTTTCAGATTTCCAGTGAATAGTGATGAGGACTTTAAAAATGGTCTAGAAAAAATGAAAAAAGTGTTTTCTCGAATAACACCAAACTTATATCGGCGCAAATAAAAACAGAGCTTGAAGGGTATTTAGCCAAGACAGGAGCGTAGAGCCACTGCCCGGAGGCTAAATAAATCCACGGTACGAGATGGCCCGGATTAATGGAGAGTAATCTCCATTGACCGGGCCTTTTTTATTGAAGGAAACACCATGACGAGGGAAAAACCGTATTCCATAGCCTTGAAGGACCTCATATTTGAGATCAAAAAGGAGCTTGAGGCTTATCCCTTCCCATTGGATAGGGAATGGATGGATGAAAAGCTAGCCTCCCAATACAGCTGTTATTCTGTTCATTCGCTGCGTCAATTCAGGTCAAAAGGGGGAGGTCCTCCGTTCCATAAATGCGGAACGAAGGTCTTTTATAGGAAATCAGATCTAGACCATTGGTTAAGCACCTTCAGGGTCAAAAAATGGGGCAAAGGAGAAAATTAAGATGGAGCAAATTGGGGAATGTCTAGCGGGTGGACTACTTGAGCTTCGGAGAGAATGGGAAGCAAAGAGAGGTCAGTTTCCCGAACTGGTCAATTCTATCAATCACCTTGATGAGTTGATTCGCACCGTGTGGGGGAGAGATGAACCAACAAATAAGTAGCAAGGATGCGGAGCAATGGGTTATCGGATCAATTATTGTGGAGCCTGACTCCATAGAGAAAA
>CAYFXL010000110.1:0-9934 GCA_964346945.1 uncultured Syntrophobacterales bacterium | reverse complement strand
ATAAAATCAAATACTTATAAAAATATCTGCACTAAAACCAAGGAAACTCCAGAATTCTGTAATGTTCGAAGACGCACCCCCCATATCGGATTCCTCCCGGGGGAAAGGCTTTTGATAGTATCCAGATCGAGGGGGTTCAAGCCACCTTTTTCAGGTCAATTCCCCAGGTGCCGATACTGTTGACATGCCGAGTTTGTTATGATAGGCAGGATTGTACATAAATGGATCGGCTTTATGGAGGGACCACGATGGATATTCGGAAAATTGGTGTAGTAGGTGCTGGCGCTATGGGGAGCGGCATTGCCCACCTGGCAGCTCAAGGTGGATATGACGTGCTCATGCAGGATGTAGCTGATGAGTTTGTGCAAAAAGGACTGGACTCCATTGACAAATTTCTGACAAAGGGCATAGAAAGGGGAAAAGTCACCGAGGAGCAGAAGGATGGGGTATTGGGCAGAATCAGGGGGACGACCCGAATCGAGGAGTTGGGGGATGCCGATTTCATCATTGAGGCCGTCTTCGAGGACTTGAAGGTTAAACAGGGCGTTTTTGAGAAAATCGATGGTCTGGTTGCCCCTGAGGTCATCCTCTGTACGAATACCTCCTCCATTTCCATCACGGAGATAGCCGCAGCCACCAAACGTCCGGATAAAGTTGCAGGAATGCATTTCTTCAATCCGGCTCAGCTCATGAAGCTCGTGGAGGTTATCCGAGGCCACTATAGCTCCGATGAAACCATCGAGACCGTTATCGATTTGGCGAGGAGGATGGGAAAGGAGCCCATTGAGGTTAAGAAGGACGCCCCAGGCTTTGTGGTCAATCGCATTCTCATGCCGCACTTCATCGAGGCCATTAGGATCGTGGAGGAGGGGATCGCCACCGTAGAGGATGTGGATACGGCGGTCAAGCTGGGGTTAAACTACCCCATGGGACCCTTTGAACTGATGGATTTTACCGGCAACGATATCGGATACCACGTGATGGAGTACCTCCACAACGAGCTAAACAAGGAATTGAAATTTGCCCCACCGAATTTGCTCAAGACCCTTGTTAGAGCCGGCCGTTTGGGGAAGAAAACGGGGGGCGGGTGGTACGACACCTAAGAAAGAAATCACCCATTTCATGAGAGCGAAAATTTCCGACTGAGAAATTGACCCGTATGGGATTGTTCGCAGGCCATCACCTCATCTATCTTGCCTGAAACCACAACTCTCCCTCCGTGGTCTCCCCCCTCCGGTCCAAGATCAATAATATGGTCCGCATAGAAGATCAAATCCAGGTTGTGTTCGATGACGACCAGAGAGTGGCCTTGATCCAACATCCTGTTGAAGGTCTTGAGCAACGAATCGATATCCGCCAGATGGAGGCCAGTCGTGGGCTCATCGAAGATAAACAGGTTCTGGGATCCATGGGCACTGGCGATATGATGCGCCAGCTTTAGCCGCTGGGCCTCGCCGCCGCTCAGGGTGCTCGTAGGCTGCCCCAGGGTTAGGTACCCCAACCCGACGTCGGAAAAGACCCGAAGCTTGGAAGTAATCCTCTCACTATCTCGGAAGAATTCGAGGGCTTCATCGAGGGTCATATTGAGGACGTCATAAATGGTTTTATCCCGATAGCGGATTTTGAGGATATCAGGGTGAAAACGCTTCCCCTGGCACTGTTCACATGTTACGGCAACGTCCTCCAAGAACTGCATATCCAAGATCACCATTCCCGCTCCCTGGCAGCTTTCGCACCTGCCCCCCGGGACATTGAAGGAGAAATGCCCCGCTTTGAATCCGGCCCTTTTGGCCTCCCGGGTACCGGCAAATAGACTCCGGATTTCCCCAAAGGCTCCGATGTAGGTTGCGGAGTTAGACCTGAGGCTCTTCCCAATGGGGGATTGGTCTACCATAATGATGTCCTTAACCTGGTGGAGCCCCTCGATGGCGTCAAAGGCTCCCCTTTCGTAGTTACCGTCATTGAGACCCTTGCCCCCCGCGTATAGGATGTTATTGACCAAGGTTGTCTTCCCCGCACCCGAAACCCCCGTTACGCAGACCATCACTCCAAGGGGAATCGTGACATCGATATTTTTCAAATTATTCTCCCGGGCGTTTCGGATGCGGATAAACCCGCCGGACTTTCGAACGCTCGGTTTCTTTGATAGGCTTTTTGTCCGCCTCAAGTAGTGACCGGTTTTCGACTCCTCCTGCGTCAAAAGTTTCCGGTAATTTCCCTGAAAAATTAGTCTCCCGCCATCCCTTCCGGCTCCAGGGCCCAGATCGACGATTTCATCGGCTTCCTGGATGATATCCGAGTCGTGTTCCACGACCACGATAGTATTGCCCCCATCCCGCAGGCTCTTGAGGACCTCCAAGAGCCTGCGATTATCCCGGGCATGAAGCCCGATACTCGGTTCGTCAAGGACATAAAGCGTATCCGTAAGGGCGCTCCCGAGGGCCCTGGCGAGGCTAATCCTTTGGAACTCCCCGCTGCTTAAAGTCCGTGTCTGGCGATGAAGGGTGATATAGCCTAATCCTACATGGCAGAGGTATTGGATCCGATTCCGAATTTCCTTGAGTATCCTTTCCGCAACCTCCTCCTGCAATGGATCCAACTTCATTGTCGTGAAGAATCGGTGAAGGTCTTCAATGCTCATTTGACAGAGTTGGGCAATGTTCTTATCGGCAATTCGGACATTCAGGGCTTCCTCCCGAAGGCGGGTCCCATGGCATCGCTCACAGGTCGTGTATGCCCGGTATTTGCTGAGAAAAACCCTCACATGAACCTTGTAGCGTTTCGTCTCCAACCACTGAAAGAAATCCTCGATTTCAGAGAGGACAACATCCTGCTGTTTCGGGGATAAGTGATTGAAGGGTTTTCCCATGGGAATTCGATTTTTGCGACAGATGTCCCACAAGTAGTCATAGATTTCATAATACGCGGGTGAGTTCCATGGAATAATAGGTCTCTCCTTGAGGGACTTCCCCTTGTCGGGGATAACCTTGTCCAAATCAACACCGATGACCCTGCCGAAACCTTGACAGACAGGGCATGCCCCCAATGGGTTATTGAAGGAAAAGAGCAGTGGCTTCGGCTTGGGGAATTTCCTGTTACATCGATTACAGACAAATGCCTGGTTGAATCTGACTTCTAACCCGCGTTGCCCGACCACCTCAGCCACTCCCTTTCCCTGGACAAAGGCGTTTTGCAGGGCCTCGCCCAATCGGCCCTCATCTCCTCTCTTAACCTCTATGCGATCAATCAGAAGGTGAATAGATCCCTTGGCCTTCATTTCATCAAGGGATATTGACGTGATTTCCCTCACCCCATTTTCATCCAGGATCCTGTAAAACCCATCCCTGGCCAATTGCCTCATTTCAGGTATCGGGTCGAGAGGTTTTTGGATTTCCCGAGGGGAGACGATGTGAACTCGTTGACCCTCGAACTGATCCATAATCCGTTGAACCGTCGCGGGGATGGTATCGTAAGAGATCGCTTCCCGACAATCGGGGCACACGGTATCCCCTATTTTAGAAAAAAGGAGGCGAAGGTAGTCGTACAGTTCGGAGGCCGTACCGACCGTTGATCGGGCGTTTTTGACCGTATTCCGCTGTTCGATCGCAATTGCTGGGGGAACCCCGACGATGGCGTCAACATCGGGCCGATCCATCCTCTCCAGAAATTGTCGGGCGTACGTGGAGAGGGATTCGATATATCTCCTCTGCCCCTCGGCGAAGAGGGTATCAAAGGCCAGGGTGGACTTTCCCGACCCCGAGACTCCTGTTATTACCGTGATCTTCCCCCGAGGAATATCGCAATGAATGTCCCGTAAATTGTGGGACCGGGCCCCGATGACCCGAATGGATTTATTCACCATGACCTTCAACCGCCGTGAAGCTCCCCACTAACGCCGAGTTGTGTTTTTTTACCATGTAATATTATACCACGGAATAGCCCCTGATCCATTTTTCCCTTGATGTCCGAATCGGCCGTCCTCATCCTGGGAGAACCCATCGGCTCACCCCTCCTCGTCTGTTGCCTCTTGGTGAGAACTCTGGGTTTATGGAAAGCTGCGGTGGGATCCATAGTGTGGCGAGGGCCTATCTCGCCCTTACGGCCACCGCTAGGGGAGTTGGATTGATCCTCAGCAGGGAAAGAGGATGAGCTGTTTCTTTTCATGAACCCGACCAGGTATGGCCTCTCGCACCCTTGCGGGCACGCAGATCTCCCCCTCTAGATCCGGGTTTTTGCACCTGCAGATAAGAACCGAGATTCCGTGTGCTTGGGCGATTGTCTTCATCCTCCTATATCCATTCTCCCTTAACCTCTTCGGGAGGAGTTTCGTCTTCGTGGACAATCCCACCTCGACCCAATCTTGGCTTTGGAAGCAGCTTTCCAGGAGTTTCCTGTGAAGGGCCGGAAGCTCCGCCCTGAGCTGCCTTTGGATGGCCGGACGAAGGTGGAGGTAACTGAGGGAAACCCTTCGAACTCCCCTTTGACCCAAGGCCTCAAACAAAGCCTCCATCTCGTCTCGGGTATCGGTGACAAAGGGAATGATGGGGTCGATTCGGACCTGTGTCTCTATCCCCGCTGCACAGAGCCTCTCAATATTTTCGAGTTTCTCCCGGGGCGATGCAACACCAGGCTCGTAGGCCTTCCGGAAGTCCTCCGAAAGCGAGGTCACTCCGATTTGAGCCTGGACATTCTCCCTGAATTCCTTGAAGAGCTCGACAAAACGCTGGGGAATGAATCCCTTGGTGAGAAAGGAGATGCCGATTCCCCTTTGCAAGAGGATCATCATGGTCTGGTATGTGACCTCAAGGATGTCTGGATGCGGTTGGAAACAGTCGGTGGCGGTATTAAAAAATACTACGCCCGGGACCCTTCGCCGTCTCTTGCTATCCAGTTCCCTTCGGAGTGACTGGGGCAGGTCGATGAAAAGGTGGACATCCCCCCTCGGCGGAGCGGTGACATACCCACGCGCATAACAATACGCACACGAGAGCACGCACCCCTGGGTGACGTTCATCGTATACGCACCCCTGAGGCAGCCGAAGGTCCCTAGCTTGAGGGCTCTGCTCTTTTTCTCCCTGTGGAGCACGCGGATGGACATAGCATTATCGTACGTTACCCTTGGCTCGACGGATCGCAGCGAGGGCGAGGATGTTCAGGGTGTCGAAAAAGGGGACCTCGATATCGCCCTGTTGCATAACCAAGGGGACCTCCGTGCACCCCCCTATGATCCCCTGGGCACCTTTTTCAATCAATGCCTTCGAGGCTTTCAGGATTTTTCCCCTATTCTCCGGGGAAATGAACCCCGCCTTGATCCCCGATTCCCCATAAATGGAGGACATGACTAAGTCCTCCTGCTCCCCGGGCGGGGGGACTAAAACTTCGACCCCTACCGTTCGCAATCGGTCCTGAAAGAGACCAGCTCTTATGGTTCCCGTAGTTGCGATGAGCCCCGTTCGTTTGAGAGCGGGAGACTGACTTTCTATTTCCCTTCCCACCTCGTCGATGACGGAGATGACCGGAATAGCAATCCGCTCGCTCAATTCCTGGACGAAGTAGTGGGCTGATACACAGGGGATTGCGATAAAATCGGCACCAGCTCTCTCCAAGTTTTTTGCGGACTCGATCATCATGGGGAGGGGATTTTCGCCGGAACCCAGTATAGCTGGAGTGCGGTCAGGGATCTTGGGGTTATTATCAATAATAATCCTGAGGTGTTCCTGGTCTCTCTCCGCCTCCGTATTCTTGATGATCTTGTGGAAAAGGTCAGCCGTCGCTTCCGGGCCCATGCCGCCTAATATGCCGATAACCCCTTCCTTCATCGAGCTCGCCCCTTCTCTCCTTGGGTTAAGGTCTACCCCCAAAAATATATGAAATCGCGGTTTATTTCAACTATCTTGCTTCATGATGTTCGGGCCGGCCTCTAGATTCCTGACAAATAATTTCCTGATGAATTTCCGAATATTACTGTACTGCTTCTGCAATAAAATGAAGTTGACAAATCCCTCCCCTTGGTCTATAGTGGACCCGAATTGGGAGAAGGGGGGTGATAATATCTGCACGAAATGGAACCGATGGTTACGATCATAACTAGGATCATAACAATGTAGGGGGGTGATTTTATGAGAAAATCTCTTATCTTCGGCTTTTGTGTCATCTTTGCCATGGCGCTCCTCAGCAGTGGGGTGCTGGCCGATGAGACCATGGGCCGCATCCAGAAAACGGGCAAGATCCGTGTGGGGTGGCGGGAGGGTTCGATACCCTTCGCATTCATGGATCCCAAGGTGGGGAAACACGTTGGATTTTCCGTCGATATGACGTACCTTCTTGCCGACAGGCTCTCGGAACGCTTCGGCAAGAAGATAGAGATCCAACCGTTCACTGTTACCCCTAAGACCCGCATCCCCATGGTGGCCAATGCGACGGTTGATGTGGAGATGGGTTCCACTACCTATACGCAGCAGCGTGAAGAAGTGGTTGATTTTAGCTACATCTTCTTTTTCTCGGAGACGACCTTCCTCGTTCCCAAGGATAGTCCTATCAAGAGCATTAAAGACCTCAACGGAAAAAGGCTCGGGGCCGCCAGAGGAACCACGAATTTGAAGGCTATCGAAGACCAGGTTGCAAAAGGGAGATATACACCCGATGCTATCGTTGTCGTGGAAACCCATCCTGAAGGATTCCTCGCCTTGAAGGGCGGGAAAGTCGAGGCCTACTCAACAGATCGGAGCCTCCTGGAAGGCCTGAGGATGAAGGCCCCAAACCCTGAGAACTGGAAGACCGTGGACTTCGCCATCGCCTATGAACCCTACGGTTACATGATGAGGGAAGGCAATTCCGACATTAGGGACTTCGTGAACAACACCATTGTGTGGTCGATCAAAACGGGCAAGTTCTTCGAGATGTACGAGAAGTGGATGGGCCCGAAGGGGGTTGTCCCGATTCCGATGTCCAAGGCCTACAGAGACTACCTAACGTTGATCTGCTATCCACAGGCCATGGATTGGTGGAAGAAAAAGTAACCCGGAAGAGGGGGGCCAACCCCCTCTTCCCAATCTCCTGGGGGAACTATGCTGGGTTTAGCCTACGAATTCGACTGGGGCGTCCTGTGGAGAGATCCCTACGGGAGGTATCTGCTCCAGGGGATATGGGTCACCATCAAACTGGGACTCATTGGTTGGGCCATCGCCTTGTCTCTCGGTGTCCTCATTGGCACCATGCGAATCTCCCCGTGGAGATGGATGAGGGTTATTGGAACCGTATACGTAGAAGTATTCCGAAACATCCCCTTCATGGTTCAGCTCTTCTTCTGGTATTATGCCGGGCCCATGATCTTCGGAGAGTCCCTTCAGTACCGCATTAACGCCATCATAGGTCTCAACTACTACGTTGCCATCATCGCCCTCGGGATGTACACCGCATCACGGGTGGCCGAGCACACCCGTGCTGGCTTCTCATCTATCTCTCGGGATCACTATCACGCCGCCCTTTCAACCGGTTTAACGCATCCTCAGATGTACCGCCATGTGATCATTCCCTATGCCTTACGGATTATCATTCCGCCGTTAACTACCGAATTTTTGACAATATTCAAGAACTCATCCATTGCCATGACCATTGGTGTGTTGGAGACGACCTTTATGAGCTACAAGATCGATTCCGAGACCTTCCACGGCCTGGAATCGACCACCGGTGCCTGTCTTATTTATTTGGCCTTGGGTTTAGCGGTGGTCAGGTTAATGGGCATTTTGGAGTCGAGGCTCAAAATACCCGGTATGATCGGGAGGTAAGATGTTTGATGCAGTGGTTAAGAACCTCCCATTTCTCATGGGTGGATTTTGGGTGACGGTCAAATTGATGTTCTTTGCCTTGGCGGGAGGAATCCCCTTGGGCATATTAGTGGGGCTGGGGCGAATCTCACGCAAGAAGTGGGTTTATTACCCGGTTACCGTTTATGTCAATGTGATTCGGAACATTCCCCTCATCCTGGTGATCTTCTGGTTTTATTTCGTAATGCCTATCATTGTCGGAAGTCCGCTAGATCCTTTTCCATCAGCAGTCATCTCCTTTATCATCTTCGAGGCAACATACTTCGGCGAGATTCTCCGTGCAGGGTATCAGTCTGTGAGCAAAGGACAAATTGAAGCTGGGTATTCGACGGGCCTCACCTATATTCAGACTACCCGCTGGATCCTCATCCCCATTGCCCTCCGGAGAATGCTTCCCAGCATGATTACCCAAAGCATCGTCACCTACCAGGACACCTGCTTGGCCTTCGTGATCGGGCTCCCTGAGTTTATCCGAAGGGCGAGGATCGTTGACACCATGGAAGTCAGATCCATCCAGCTCTTCGGTTTTGTCGCCATCGTATTCTTCATCACCTGTTATATCGGGTCAGTGATTAGCCGCCGATTTGAGGTGAAGGAAAAAGAAGGAGGATAGCCGTTGATCCAGATCAAAGAGGTGAGCAAATGGTATGGCGATTTCCAGGTTCTCCATAATATCAATGAGGAAATCAAGGCGGGGCAGACCGTGGTTGTATGCGGTCCAAGCGGCTCAGGCAAGAGCACCCTTCTCCGATGTATCAATGGCCTGGAGCCCTTCCAAAAAGGCGAAATCATCGTGGATGGTATCTCCGTTAGCGATCCGGCAACCAACCTCTATAAACTTCGTACGGAGATTGGTATGGTTTTCCAGCGCTTCGAGCTCTATCCCCATATGACTGCGTTACAGAACATTACCTTGGCTCCCATGAAGGCCCGAGACAAGTCGAAAAAAGAGGCCGAAGCCAAGGCCATGGAACTCTTGCAGAGGGTTGGTATCCCGGAGAAAGCCCATGAATATCCGGCCAACCTCTCCGGCGGCCAACAACAACGCGTTGCCATAGCACGATCTCTGGCCATGGAACCGAAGATCATGATGTTCGACGAACCCACCTCCGCCCTGGATCCGGAGATGATCAAGGAAGTCCTTGACGTCATGATTGCCCTTTCCAAGGGTGGGATGACCATGATCGTAGTCACCCATGAGATGGGATTTGCCCGGGAGGTGTCTGACGAGATCATCTTCATGGATGAGGGGATGATCATTGAACGGGGAACAGATATCAGCTTCTTCCAGAATCCCAAGAACCCCAGGACAAAGGAATTTTTGGACAAGATCCTGATCTAGAGAGAGCCTCGAATTTTCCAGCACATGAACTTCCCGGATAGTGGAGTGATCCGGAAATTCATGTAGCCCGCTCGGCGGAGAAGCTTACCACGAGCACATGCGGGGGTCACTGCTCGACTTCACTGGACTTCAGTTGATCAGTTCCTCAAGCCCACCTTTAACTCCTGGAGGTCTTCCCACGTAAACCCCTCCCAACGACAGGGGAGTATCGAATTGTTGTGAAAAAGGGGTTCCCCCCTCAAATCGAATTCTGAAACCCTCGAGGCGGTTTCCCATAGCGGGGTTTGCGGAATGGGGGAATATTCGGCCAATTTGGGAGTTGCCCCACATGCCTGAACGAATCGTAAGCTCTTTTCAACCTCTGATACCCTTTGTCCCGGGAGGCCTGCGAGGATATAAATCCCTATATCCTCCCTCGAAAATCCGGCTTCTCTCAGATATGCGACGGCTCTCTCCAACTCCCTGTTCGTTACCTTATCCCCAATTCGCTTTTGCCTAATCGTATCGCTCGTCTCCAGCCCAATGCGGACCGTCTTGAATCCCGCCTCGTACATCAAGTTCGCAATGTCATCGGACAGCTCCCTGCCATGGATACCATTGGGTGTGTGGAAGCGGGATTGTATGCCCCTTCGCAGGAGTTCCTTCGCCATGGGCACGAAATGGTTTTCCGCATCTACCAACAACGCATCATCGTAGAAGGCGATGTCAGAGATTCCGAAGGTGCTCGTCCAGAGCTCAATCTCATCGACTACCCTTTTGGGATCAC
>CAYFXL010000109.1:0-9991 GCA_964346945.1 uncultured Syntrophobacterales bacterium | reverse complement strand
TTGGCAATGTGGGGGGGTCAGAGCACATCTGTGCCCATCGAGTTTCGAGAGCAGCTGGCGTAGAACTCAACATGGTTTCCTTTAAGAGCGGTGCGGGTGCTGCCACAGCCCTTCTGGGTGGTCATGTGGATTTCAGTTTTGGAAACGTTAATGAGCAGATGGGACAGATCGAAGCCAAAAAAATAAGACCACTCGCGGCAATGACCGAGGAGAGAATACCTTTTCTTCCCGATGTGCCTACCATGAAAGAAGAAGGGATGGATGTCCAATTCACCCAGATCAGGGGATTCTGGGCGCCAAAGGATTTCCCTTCCGATGCGCATACTTTTTGGGAAGAGACCTTTTTCAAGCTCACAAAGACCAAAGGGTTTCAAGATTATCTTAAAACAACGTACGGTGTGAATGCCTTTCTCAGGCATAAGGAATTCAAGGAGTTTGTGGTCAGATACCTTAAAGATTTAAAGAAAGATGTCGATGAACTAGGGGTTTACAAGAAGTAGCTGGCCAAAACGGAGATTCCCGGCCAGGAGGAAGATGGTGGTGAAAAGAGGGGACCGCGTTTTCGCGCTGATTTGTTTGGGGCTCAGCCTCTGGCTCATACTTGAATCATTGCGATTCGACTACACCACTGAGTTTACCCCAGGGCCCGGGTTTGAACCCTTCTGGCTGGGGGTCGCCCTCGTATTACTTTCCCTATTCCTTATTCTCGATACGTTCAGGCGAAAGGGCGCCAGAAAAGACGAGGAAAAACGCCTGCCGGGGCTGAAATCGCTTTCACGGGTGGGGCTCATCCTGGTCATAATGGCGGGCTTCGCATTTTCGATGATAACACTTGGATTTGTCTTGACCGTATTCGTCTTTGTTTCGCTGATACTTTTCGTGTTAGAAGGTGTTACCCTTTTCAAGAGTATTTACTACGGCATCATGTTCAGCGGGGCTATTTTTCTCATTTTTCGCTACTGGATGGATGTCAATCTGCCAAAGGGGTTGTTGGGACTTTAACGAGGCGAGAGCACGTGGAGGCGATACACAATTTGGTACAGGGCTTTTCCGTGGTACTTACCCCCTTTAACCTGTGGATGGCCACGATTGGCTGTTTTTTCGGGACGATTGTGGGAATATTACCTGGGCTGGGGCCCTCGGCCACCATTGCAATGCTTCTCCCCCTTACATTCGGGATGGATGCAACCCCCGGCATGATTATGCTGACCTGTATCTATTACGGGGCAAAATATGGAGGATCTACCACGTCTATCCTGGTTAACGTACCCGGTGAGGGGGCCTCTGTAGTAACATGCTTGGACGGTTATCAGCTGGCCCGCCAGGGCCGGGCGGGAGCCGCCTTGGGTATTGCCGCCATTGGTTCTTTCATTGCTGGAATCATCGGGACGTTTGGACTGATTTTTGTTGCGGTGCCCCTTGCCGAATTCAGCTTGAGATTTGGCCCGGCCGAGTATTTCAGCCTGATCATCATGGGAATGCTGACCATTGTCTTCGTCGGCGGAAAGTCAATAACAAAATCATTGATGAGCGGGGTTATCGGCCTTGCCCTTGGTGTTGTTGGTAGCGATGTCGTTCAGGGTGCCCCGCGCTTTGTCTATGGAATTCCGGAATTGACGGACGGGATTTCATTCGTCGTCGTAGTCATGGGCGTATTCGGCATCGGGGAGGTGCTGGTTTCCGCTGAGGAATACATGAAGATGAAACCGATTAAGGTAAAGTTTTCTCAATTATGGCCCAGCATGGCGGATTTCCTTCAATCAAAATGGGCGATCATGAGGGGGACCATTATCGGTTTCTTCGTGGGGGCTTTACCGGGCGCGGGAACCACCATTGCTTCCTTTATCTCATATGGGGCGGAGAAGGGCGCCTCGAAACATCCTGAGCGCTTTGGCAAAGGAGCCATAGAAGGTGTTGCCTCTCCAGAGTCAGCCAATAATTCTGCCTCATCAGGTGCTATGGTTCCGTTGCTTGCTCTTGGCATTCCTGGTTCAGGGGCTACGGCGGTAATGCTGGGGGCTCTCATGCTCTACGGACTCAAACCGGGCCCTATGTTATTTCATACGAGCCCCGATTTTGTCTGGGCACTTATCGCCAGCATGTTCATAGGAAATGTGATCCTATTAATAATGAACCTCCCCATGATTCCCTTTTGGGCCGCCAGCCTGCGCATTCCCTACCGCTATCTGTATCCTGCTATCCTCTTGATTTGCATTATCGGAGCATATTCGCTGAATAACAATGTTTTCGATGTTTGGATCATGATCATCTTTGGAGTATGTGGGTACTTCATGAAGAAGTATGACATTCCTGGAGCTCCGATGGTTATAGCCCTTGTGCTGGGACCCATGTTGGAGTACTCTCTCTATCAGGCCCTTGCTCTCTCCCGCGGGGATATCACCACGTTCGTAACCCGCCCAATTTCCGCAACCCTTCTGGGAATCGCAGCGATAATGACCGTTGCGGTGACATTCAAGGCAATAAGGATGACAAGAGCACAGATCGGTGAGGAGGAGGGGGAGGATTAATGAACTTTCAACACCGTAGGAGGAGCTTAGACCTCATTTGATGCCATCCCACACCCCACATGGATAAGATAACACTTTGAGGGAAACTCGATGAGTACTCGTGAGTTGAAGGGAGGGTTACGATGATCATTGGCCAGGACACCTGTATCGGATGTGGAGATTGCGTTTTTACTTGCACTGTCGCAGCTATCAGTCTCAATGGTGAAAAGGCAGATATTGACCGAGAACGATGTGTTGAATGCGGGAATTGCCTGAGAGTTGCGGAATGTCCTACCGGAGCTCTTCAGCAGGATAAGCTCTCCTGGCCCAGGATTGTTCGCAAATACTTCAGTGACAACCAGTTTCAATGGCCCGAGGAAATGCGCTATACCACGGGATATGGGAGGGGGACCGAGGAGTGCAAGACCAATGATCGGAAAGGAAAATTCAAGCGCGGGGAGGTGGGCGTGCTTGTGGAACTCGGAAGACCTGGTATAAGCACAAGCCTCCTCAATGCGGAGAGAATCATACAGGCCCTGATGGAAGCCGGCGCCGAAATGGCGGAAAAATCCCCCCTCACGGCCTTGTTAGCCGACGGAGAAAAGGGAATTCTCCGGGAAGAAATCACGAAAGAACGCGTTCTTTCGTGTATCGTGGAGGGAAAAGTCAAACTCGCGAATCTCGAAAAAACCCTCAATCTTTTGCGGAAGGTATCCTCGGAGATAGACACGGTTTTCAGCCTTGGACTTGTAACGAGGATGGAAGACGGCTTTGTATCTCCTATTGAGCCCATAATTAATAAAATGGGACTACAGATTAGGCCCAATGCCAAGATAAATCTCGGCTTGGGAAAACCACTCTGTGAGGAATAGGAGAAAGGAGTTACGCGCTATGAGCCATTCTGCCCATAGGTTTGGAACGAGAGAAGAACTGAGAAGGGATTATGTTATATTTGTCAGGCCTGCCAGGGGACTGGATGACATTAATGAAGAAACCAGGCAGGAAACCCTCAGAAAGACGAAGGAGTTGGCCGATATTGCCTTCAAGTATGGGCCGGTAAATATAGGACGCACTGGAGCGGGCTGTACAGGCCAGGGAGAGGATTACCACGAGATCATGAACTGCAGAGAATTCAATGGCTTTATGTCGGTGTTTACGGACAAAGGGACGGCTACGGAAGTCTTAAGGGAATTTAAGGAAAAGGACGCTGGTTTTTCCGTTGTGGCCAGCGGCCTTACAGAGGATATTTTCGATATCTGTAAAGGGATTGGATTGAAGCCCCATACCATACTCTATTCCCTCGGCGTTTGGGGTAAAACGGAGCTGTTACCCAGTGAGGATCACCTAAAGATCATAACGCTGTGCGGTCATAGCATGATCTCCTCGGCAATGATAGATCATTATGTTGAGGAAATAAAAAAGGGTGATGTTACTCCAGAAGAGGCTGGGAAGAAACTTGCAAAAACCTGCCCGTGTGGGATTTTCAATGTTCCCAGAACGGCAGAAGTCTTAAGAACGTTGGCTGGTCTCTGAACAAAAACACTGAGTGGACACTTCAGGATCCCCCGGCGACCTTGAGGCGTGCCAGGGCCCGTGCGAGGGAGGCCTTCGCCCTCGCTATGTCCAGATCAGGGGGGTGTTCACTCAATCTCCTCTG
This sequence comes from uncultured Syntrophobacterales bacterium, assembly GCA_964346945.1. Taxonomy (GTDB): domain Bacteria; phylum Desulfobacterota; class BSN033; order WVXP01. The sequence continues at coordinate 5,827 of CAYFXL010000109.1, read as the reverse complement.
CGCCCGGTCCCGTGAAGCCCTCGCGCGTTCCAGGTCGATCTCCTCCCGTGCCTCGGCGGAGTCGGCCAAGACGATGACCTTTTCCCCATCGGTCAACAGAAACCCTCCGCTGATGGCCATCATCTTCCTTTCCCCCCTGGGCAAGGTGAGGGAGAAGATTCCCGGTTGCAGTGCACTGACAAAGGGAGTGTGGCCCTTGAGGATGCCGAAATATCCGACGTTGCCGGGCGCCGTGACCCCTTCAACCATTCCGCTGAAGATGAGCCTCTTCAGGGTCACGACCTCCAGGCTAAACTGGGGTCCGTCCACCTATGCTGCCTCCCTCAACCTCTTGCCCCTTTCGACGGCTTCATCGATCCCGCCCAGCATATAAAAGGCTTGTTCCGGCAAGTCATCGTGTTGCCCCTCGACGATCTCCTTGAACCCCCGGATGGTCTCCGAGAGGGGGACGTATCGGCCAGAGGCTCCCGTAAACTGCTCGGCAACGAAAAACGGCTGGGAGAGGAACCGTTGAATCTTTCGGGCCCTGGCGACGGCCAGCTTATCCTCCTCGGAGAGCTCTTCCATCCCCAAGATGGCGATGATATCCTGAAGCTCCTTATACCTCTGAAGGATTCGTTGAACCTCCCGGGCAACGGTATAATGTTCTTCTCCCACAATTCTGGGATCCAGGATTCGCGACGTCGAATCCAGGGGGTCCACCGCGGGGTAAATCCCGAGCTCGGCCAGCTGCCTGGATAGAACGGTTGTAGCGTCCAGGTGGGAGAAGGTGGTGGCGGGGGCTGGATCCGTCAAATCATCCGCGGGAACATAGATGGCTTGAACCGAGGTAATGGACCCTCGCTTGGTGGAAGTGATTCGTTCCTGGAGTTCCCCCATCTCCGTGGAGAGAGTTGGCTGGTATCCGACTGCCGAGGGCATTCGTCCCAAGAGGGCCGATACCTCGGAACCCGCTTGTACGAAACGGAATATGTTATCTATGAAGAGCAACACATCCTGGCCCTCTTCATCGCGGAAGAACTCGGCTTGAGTGAGAGCCGAGAGGCCAACCCTGAGGCGGGCACCCGGGGGTTCATTCATCTGCCCGAAGACCAGGACGGTCTTGTCCAAGACCCCGGATGCCTTCATCTCCAGCCAGAGGTCGTTGCCTTCCCGGGTCCGCTCGCCAACTCCCCCAAATACCGAGAAGCCCCCGTGTTCGGTGGCGATGTTGCGGATCAGCTCCATGATGAGAACGGTTTTGCCGACGCCCGCCCCACCGAATAGCCCTACCTTTCCCCCCTTCGCATAGGGCTCGAGGAGGTCGATGACCTTGAGGCCGGTCTCGAAAACCGTGGCAGCGGGGACCTGCTCCTCAAAGGATGGCGGTGGTCGGTGGATAGGATAGCGCTTTTTCTCATTGACCGGGCCCAACTCATCAATGGGATTCCCAAGGAGGTTGAAGAGGCGCCCCAGGGTCTCACGACCCACCGGCATGCTGATGGGCTCACCGGTGTCAACCGCATCCATCCCCCGCACCAACCCATCGGTGGAAGCGGTAGCAACGCAACGGACAACGTTCTCCCCCAAATATTGAGCCACTTCGATGACGAGGTCGATTTCGCCCTCCTTGATCCGGATGGCGTTATAGATGGGCGGGAGTTCCTCCGTGAAGAACTCAACATCGACGACGGGACCGATTACCCGTAAGACTTTTCCAACTCTCAATTTGTCATCCTCCTCACAAGGTTAGAGTCCACTTTTCCTGGCGTATTTTAAAGCCTCAGAGGCTGTCGTTACCTCAATGATTTCCTTGGTTATGGAGGCCTGCCTGGCCTTGTTGTACGATAGGGTTAGGGTCTTAATCATTTCCTCGGCATTGTCGGTAGCATTCTTCATGGAGATCATCCGGGCCCCATGTTCACTGGCGGAGGACTCGACCAATCCCTTGTATACCTGGGCCTCGATATACCGAGGGAAGAGTTCGTTCATGATCTCCTCAGCGGAGGGTTCGTAGATCGGCTCCCCAGTTCCCCGTTGGGACTCCGCCTCCGGGCTTTCGATGGGAAGCAGTTTCGTCTGGGTGGGGCGGGTGTTCATGGCGGTTCTGAATTGGGTATAGAAGAGGTAAACGGCATCGTGAAGACCCGTTTCAAAGCCGTGGATGAAGCTATTGCTGATCTCCTTCACCTCCTGAGGTGAGATGTCCCGCGAGACCTGGGGAAGGTAGTACTCGATGGAATAGCCTCTTCTGCTGAAGAAGTCGTGTCCCTTCTTCCCCACCAAAAAGAGCTTGATCTCCTTATCGGAACGCTCCTCGATAAACCGGCAGGCGGTGTGGATGATGTTGGCGTTGAAGGCCCCGCATAAACCCTTGTCCGAAGTTATGAGGACAACGGCGATCCGGAGGGGGTCCCTCTTCGCGACGAGGGGATGTTCGATCTGAGGGAGGGAGGGTGCCAAGGATTCCATCAATTCCTGGATCTTCTCAGCATAAGGTCGCGCCGAGCGAAGCCGCTCCTCGGCCCTCTTCAAACGGGATACCGCAACCATTTCCATCGCGCGGGTAATCTGCTGGATGCTATTGACGCTGCGGATCCTCCGGCGTATCTCCCTCATTCCCAACATGATACCCGCCCTATCCCAAGAAGTTCTTCTTAAATTCCTCAGCGGCCTGATCGAGCAGCTTCTTCAGTTCTTGGGTCAACTCCTTCTTCTCCCGAATGTCCCGGGGAACTTGGGGGTACTTCTCCTTCATGAACGGGTAGAATCCGGACTCGAAGTCCTTAACCCTATGGATTGGAAGGTCGTCCAAATAACCGTTCTCCCCGACGTAAATAATCATGATCTGGTTCTCAACGGGCATCGGCTCATACTGGGGTTGTTTGAGGATCTCCACCAGCCTCTCGCCCCGCGTTAGCTGTGCCTGGGTGGCCTTATCGAGCTCCGACCCGAATTTAGCGAAAGCAACCAGCTCCCGGTACTGGGCGAGTTCCAACCGGAGCATACCGGCGACGGATTTCATGGCTTTGATCTGAGCATTGCCGCCGACACGGGAAACGGAAAGGCCCACGTGGACTGCAGGCCTCACCCCCGAGTAGAAGAGGTCGCTCTCCAGATAGATCTGGCCGTCCGTGATGGAGATGACGTTGGTAGGAATATATGCGGAGTAGTCACCCGCCTGAGTCTCCACGATGGGAAGGGCTGTTAGGGATCCTCCTCCAAGCTCATCGCTGAGTTTTGCCGCCCTTTCCAGGAGGCGTGAGTGGAGATTGAAGATATCCCCGGGAAAGGCCTCCCTTCCCGGTGGACGCCGCAGCAGGAGCGAGACTTGCCGGTATGCGACCGCATGCTTCCACAGGTCGTCGTAAATGACAACTGCATGACGCCCGGAGTCGCGGAGCTCTTCTCCAACGGCACACCCTGCATATGGGGCAACATACTGCATGGGAGCTGGATCACTGGCCGTAGCAGTAACTACCGTGGTATACTCCATGGCCCCGTATTTCTCAAGGGTATCGACCACCGATGCCACGGTTGACTGCTTTTGACCGATGGCAACGTAAATGCAGAATACATCGGTATCCCTTTGATTGAGGATCATATCCACTGCGATGGCGGTCTTCCCCGTCTGTCGATCCCCAATGATGAGTTCCCTTTGACCCCTGCCAATGGGGATCATCGAATCGATGCATTTGAGGCCGGTCTGGAGCGGTTCCTTCACCGGTTGTCTCTGGACAACGTTAGGGGCCCTTCCCTCAATCAATCGATACTTCTCCACGGCGATGGGGCCTTTTCCATCCACGGGCTGTCCAACGGCATTGACCACCCTTCCGATGAGGGGATCTCCTGCGGGCACCGAGAGGACTCTTCCGGTCCGCTTGACGGAATCCCCTTGTTCGATTTCGGTGAAGTCGCCCAGGATCATGGCCCCGACGTGATCCTCCTCCAAATTGAGGGCCATGCCGAAGATGTTGTTTGGAAACTCGAGCATTTCCGCCGACATGACATTGGGAAGTCCCTTGATCCGGGCGATGCCATCTCCCGCCTCGATGACCTCCCCCACCTCCTCCATATCCACGCTGACCTGATATGTCTCGATCTGCTTCTTCAATATGGATGAGATTTCCTCGGGTTCGATTTTAATTTCCACCTTTTTCCCCCTGGATTAGATGGTTTTAACCATGGCCCGACGCATCTGTTCAAGTCGGTGCCGCAGGCTGCCATCGATGATTTTATTCTCCACTCTGACTATTGCGCCTCCCAGTATGGACGGGTCAACACGCGGCTTGAGAAACACCTGTTTTTTGGTCGCCTTGGTGAGCGCTCGGCGTAACTTCTCCGCCATCTTTTCCGAAAGGGGAACAGAGGTAATGACCTCGGCCGTCACCTTCTCCCGGGCAGCGGCGGCCAATGAGAAGAATTCCTCGATGATGGGCAGGAGCTTCCTCTGTCTTCCCTGGTCGATGACCAAATTGAGATGATAAAGGGTAACGGGTGATACCCCCTTCCCGAAGATCTCCATCACGGCCTTCTTCTTCCCCTCCGAAGCTATCCGGAGGTTGCTCAGGAATTCCCTCAGTTCGGCGTTCCCCTGGAGAACCTCCTTTAGCCTGTACAGCTCGTCCTCGACGACCTCGATGATGTCTTCGGACTTCGCGACTTGAAAGAGGGCCTCGGCATAACCCTTCACAACTGAATCAGCTCTCATACTTCTCACCCACCGTGGAAATATACTCGTCCAAGAGCTCTTCATGGTCCTTCTTGTCGAGGGCCTTTCCGATAACCTTCGAGGCAGCCATAATGGTGTGGTCTGCGATCCTCTCCTTCAGTTCCATGAGGGCCTTCTCCTTCTGAAACTCGATCTCCTCCTGAGCCCTTTTGACGATCTGATTGGATTCCTCCTGGGCCTTTTGGATGACCTCCTTCTTGATATTCTCCCCCATTATCTTGCCCTCGGCGAGGATCTTCTGGGCCTCCTCCCTTGCTTGGGCGAGCTGTTTCTTATATTCCTCCAAGAGGGATTCCGCTGTTTCCCGGGTCTTTTTGGCCTCTTCGAGGGAATCGCGGATGGAGTCCTCCCGTCTCTTCAGGGCCTTGGTAATCGGTTTGAAAGCTACCTTCCAGAGAAGGACGAGGAGAATACCGAAGGAGATAACGGTCCATATCATGAGACCAGGTTCCGCTTGAAACATGGGATAACCTCCCTTAACCTGATTTGAATCCTTCGTGGTGATAGCCCCGTTGCTATTTGAAGATGAGCAGGAAGCTAATAACCAGGGCATAGAGGGCCAGGGCTTCGACGAAGGCGATACCGATGATCATGGTCGTCCTGAGGAGCCCCGAGACCTCGGGCTGCCGTGCCATTCCCTCCACGGTTTTCCCAACCAAGATACCCATGCCGATGCCGGCTCCACATGCTCCCAATCCAATGCTCAAACCTCCACCCAAATAAGCTAGGCCTACCGCTTCCATTCAACCATACCTCCTTTTGTGAGTTAGTGAGCTTCTTGCACCGCCTCGGCGATGTACATTGCAGTCAAGATCGTGAAGATATAAGCCTGAATCAAGGCCACAAAGATTTCGAAGGCGCTCATAACCACTACTCCGATGAGCGGAACAGCGGTAATGGCCCAACTCTTAAACATGATAATCATGAAGAGAAAGACCAGGATTACCCCATGGCCGGCCGTCATATTGGCGAAGAGACGGACCGCCAGTGAGAAGGGCTTCGCAAATTGACTAATAATCTCAATGGGAACCATGATCGGAACAATCCAGAGAGGGATTCCTTTGGGCACGAACTTCTTCAGATAGCCGAGAGGGCCATGTTTGGCCACCCCTGCCC
>CAYFXL010000108.1:0-10136 GCA_964346945.1 uncultured Syntrophobacterales bacterium | reverse complement strand
TGTTCACCGATGAAGAAACCCCCCTCTACTCGCGGGTCCTCCTCACCTATTATATTGCCGGGGCAATTTCAAAGGAGGAGTTGCACTTTAGACCTTTGGAGTTCTTCAAGGAGAACGGCGTCACACCCCATTTGGGAACGAAGGTGAGGACGGTTTCCCCCGATTCCAAATCAATTCACACGGAAGATGGGAAGAACCATTCCTTTAATAAGCTCCTCATAGCCACCGGCTCCTCACCGAAGGTGTTGGATATACCGGGGGTCGATAAGGAGGGCGTGTACGGCCTGAGAAACATGGAACACGCTCAAAACATCCTGAAGCATTCGGAGAAGACCGGGGTGGTATGCATACTGGGGGGAGGGCTGATCGGCCTGAGGGATGGTTATGCCCTCGCTGCTCGGGGATTGAAGGTAAAGATGATAGTCAGATCAAACCGCGTCCTGTCCCAGATGTTAGATGAGGAATCGTCGGCAATGGTCCAGGAACGGCTTCAAGAGCATGGTATAGAGATCAAGACTGGCAGGGATGCCGTTGAGATACTTGGAAATCGGTCAGCCGAGGGAGTTGTGCTCGATAACGGGGAGAAGGTCGACTGTCAAATGGTGATCATCGGAAAAGGCGTCGATCCCAATGTGGGGCTCGTTTCCTCCACCGGGATCGAGGTTAAGGAGGGAATTGTCGCTGATGAACATATGAGGACAAGTGTACCGGACATCTATGTAGCAGGAGATGTCGCGCAGACATACGATATTTCCCGGGATAGGACGGCAATCAATGCCATTTGGCCCTGTGCTTTTGAACAGGGTCGGATTGCCGGTTTAAATATGGCTGGCCAAGAGGCCAAGTATGTCGGGTCATTTCGAATGAATTCCCTGGACATCTACGGGCTTCCCGCTGTCTCCATGGGCGTAACTCGTCCCAATGGTGATGGATTACAGGAGGTCAAGAGAAGAACCCGGGATACCTATAGGAAGCTGGTTTTGGAGGACGGGCGTATCGTAGGGGCCATTTTCGTTGGCCAGATTCAAAAGGCGGGGTTTTTATCGACTCTCTTACGGAAAAGGGTCAACGTTTCCGACTATGTTCCCTACTTAATGAGCGATCGATTCAATGTTGCAGACATGTTGCCATTGATGAGGCAAAATGCGGAAAAATTCGGGGAAATTGAATACAGAGAAGTCTTCAGCAGTCTCTCCCAGTAAATGTCCCGGCAGCGTTTCCAACCCCACGGTTACCTTCAGTCGGGATAAGGAACCTCTCCGGGAGAGGGTTTACTCGTACTTGAGGTCAGCCATTTTGAGCGGGAGTATTCTTCCCGAAGGACGTTTGGTAGAAGAGGTGGTAGCTCGAGAACTGGGGGTGAGCAGGACGCCCGTACGCGAGGCACTGCACAAGCTGGAGAGAGAAGGGGTTATCGAACATTTTCCAAATCGGGGCTTTGCGGTAGCGAGGGAAACGGAGAGCCAGGTTGCGGAGATATTCGAAATACGGGCCATCCTGGAGGGGCATATCCTTCGGATCGCGTGTGAGAGAGCCACGGATGATTTTCTGTCTGAATTGAGGTCACTGCTTGAAGAGGCAGAGAGATGCTTTACCAAATCGAAGATAGAAGAACTCCACCGCATGAATACGATGTTCCACGACCGAATCATTCATCAGGTTTCGGAGAGGATACGCCTGAAGAGCCTCGTCAAGGACCTGAGGGAATATGTTCTGCGCTATCGGTCGGCCACGCTGCAGTTTCCCGGTGGTGCCGAAAGGACGTTGAAGGGGCACGCGAAGATCATCTTGGCCCTGGAAACGGGCGATCCCGATCTCTGTGAACGTATCATGCGTGCCCACATTGAGGGAGCGAAAACCGATGCGATTCGGCACATGATGGAAAAGAAGAAATCAGCCAATGCCCCGATGACATAGGAGGGAAAGATGGAAGTGATCATGGTGGATCGAGAAAAATGCACCCAGTGTCATACGTGTGCGCTTTGGTGCGGAATCGAGATAGGTTCTGTGGCTAAAGAGCTCAATCAAGCGATACACGAGGGACCCCAACCAGTGCCCCGGGTCCATGTAGAGGGGAATAGTTTTCCCCTCCACTGTCGTCATTGTGAGGTTGCGCCCTGTATTGATGCATGTCCCAATGGAACCATGCGGAGAGATCCGAAAACTGGGCTCGTATATGTGCATGAGCCCACGTGCATTGCCTGCTGGATGTGCGTGATGACCTGCCCCTTCGGGATCATTGCCCCATCGTTGTCTCAGCATGTGGCGATCAAGTGCGATCGGTGTCGGAGCATGGAACATCCCATTTGTGTGGAGGTGTGTCCCACGAAAGCCTTAAGATTACAGGAGACACGGAAGGGGTTACTCGATGAGGATTCACAGTATGTGCAGTATAGCAAGGGATTGGAGGGTTTTTAGCAGAGGCTTAGGGTAACGATGCGGATCATGGAGTCTACGGAAGAAAGGAGCAGAGGAGATGGATTTCGTCCAAAAAAAGACCGCGGATAGTGCAGTGGAGCCTTTCTTGCCGAAAGCGGCAGAGAAGGGAGTTTCATTGGTGTGGGACCGCTACGAGGGGTCGCTTCCCCAGTGCGGATTTTGCGAGACCGGGTTGAATTGCAGGGATTGCCTGCAGGGACCGTGCATAAGTCATCCCTTCCGCGATGGGAATAAGGTGGGTGTTTGTGGAAAGGACAAGGACATCCTTGGGGTTCATTCCTTTTTGAGGCTCGTGATTCATGGAACGCTGGCGTACTTGGACCAACTCACCGATTTTGCCGAGGGCGTCAAGTCAGGGCAGATTTCTCCCAGGAACAAAGGGCAGGCGGATAAGCTCATAAAGGAGATTCAGGCCCTCCTGACAAATGGGGGCGCTGGCGTGCTTCAGGAGCTTCCCAAGGCCCTCATCGACGGGTGGAAGACAAAGGGTATCTATCCGGAGGGGGTACCCAGGGATCTTTTTAAGGTTTCCCAGAAATTGGATGGGGGTATTTCCAGTGTGGAGGATACCCTTCTTTGTGCTTTCAAGGCTGCAGTATCGGGATGTGTGGCGCAGATGTTTTTGGGGAGATTGAAGGCCTCGGTCTTTGAGGATACTTCCCCCACAGATGTGGAGGTTAACTTGGGGATCCTTCAAGGGGAGATTCCGACGATCCTTCTGTATGGCCATTTCTCTCCCATTCTCAAGCAGAGGATCGCTGAGGCAGCGAAGGGGAAAAAGATGGAAATCATGGGTGTATGCACCGATCCATTGATACCCCCGTACTCCTTTGCTCCGGTAACCAACTACGGGTCACAGGAGATTCCCCTGATGACGGGTGCGGTTGATCTCATTGTAGCCGGGGATCAGTGCGTAAACCCCTCATTGCGGGAGTTGGCCAAGGACTGGAATGTGCAGGTCGTCCAGACGGAAGTGTTAAATGGGGGAGGGGATCTCGGCGGTTTTGCCCGGAAGATCGTTGAGGAGGCAGAAAGAGCCTTTAATGGTCGCCGAAAGATAGCCAAGGAGATTCCGGAGATCAGAGAATCGGCGCGCATGGGATTTTCCACAAAGGATTTAGATGTGAAGAAGATCGCCGAGGCCATGAAAGGGGGTAAGATTGAGGGGTTGGCCATTCTGGCTGGATGCAACAACGTCAAGTTCACCCAGGACAGTGAGGTCGTTTCGCTAGCACGTGAACTGTTGAAGAAGGATGTTTTCTGCGTATCCGAGGGTTGTGCAAGCGTGAGCCTTGGCAAGTACGGCCTTTTAAACCCTCAAAACCGGGAATCTAGTTGCGGGAAAGGGGTGTCGAGTCTCCTTTCCGCCCTGGGGAAGGATCTCCCACCGATAGTGGATTTAGGGAGCTGTGAAAACGGTGGTGTCACGGAATTCCTGCTGGCCATGGGGGAACAACCAAAAGAGCTTCCTCTTGTGGCGTGTTTTCCAGAGGCGAATCGGACCAAGGCGGTAGCCAGGGCCGCTTGGACCACAGCCATGGGAGTTCCAACGTACTTCTGGCCATATCTCCCTGTGACCGGAAGCCCGGAGACTGTGGAGGCCTTAGGGGGGTTCTGTGAAAAAACCTTTGGCGCAAAGCTCAACGTGTTAACTGAAAAGTTGGAACCTTCGGAGAAGGTGGACTTGCTCATGAAAGGCCTTAAGAGGGCATAGGTTGTTGGTATTAAACTCAAGGGGTTCGTCCCTCCAATGGGGTGGCATAGATCGATTATGAACAAAACATCTATTATTTCAGTGAGTTGTAGAAATTCCGATACTTCACTTTACCTTGCAACACGGGATAGGCCATGGCGGGGAAAGGGGGTGATTCTTGGAACCGCTTTTATCCCAGATCATTTCATGGTGTTGATTTGCGACGAATCGCATTCATGAAGAAGGAGGGTTAATTATGGGAAGACGAGAAAAAAGGTTGATCGGCTCATTGGTGGCCGTTTTCTTCCTGGTGGGGATCCTTTTTGTGGCCGGTACGCAAGCGCAGAAGAAACCGGCGGACTATCCCAAAAGGAAGATCGAGTGGAACCTCTGGTACGGCCCTGGAGGGGGTACGGATATCTTCAGCAGGACCATCGGCATTCCTGCCCGGAGGTATCTCAAGCCTGCACCTCTCGTGATCATCAATATCCCAGGTGCGGCGGGGGCCAATGGGATGATCTATACCATGGAACAGCCTGCAGATGGATACACCATCACCTCTATCGGTAATGATCTCCCCATCAACGATGTCCTGAAGAGGGCCAAATTTAAGGGGAAACCCTTAACCATCGATGATTTCCTGCCCATTATCCGATGTCAGTTCGATACCGCCACCATTCAGGTGAGCACAAAGAAGAGCCACTCCAAGGGAACCCCCTTCAAGGATATCAAGGATTTCACCGACTATGCGAAGGCAAACCCAGGGAAGGTGACCATCGGCGGAACGGGCTCAGCCGGATTTGATGAAGTCGTGGTGGCCGTGTTCATGAAAGCTGCTGGAATCGATGCAAAATACGTCCCCTTCGATTCGGCCGGCAAAATGCATGCCCAGGTTTTGGGAGGCCACATCGATGCCATGTTCGAGGAATTCGGGTCGCCAATCGCCCTTCTGGAAAAGGGTGATATCAAGGCCCTCGTCGTCTTCAACGAAGAGAGGGTCAAGGATAAGCGATTTGCCGATGTCCCGGCAGCCCCCGAACTCGGTTGGGACATAACCATGGGCCGCTGGAGGGGAATAGGTGCCAAGGCCGGTACGGCCCCCGACAGAATCGAATACCTTCATCAGGTTTTCAAAAAAGCCATGGGCCATTCCGTTTACAAGACTATGGAAAAGGCAAGGCTTCTGGATCTCCGACCGGGGTATATGGGCCCGAAGGAATTAGATAAGCTAATTAAGAAAGAGAAGGAGACCTTTTCCCGCGTCTTGAAGGATTTGGGCTACGTCAAGTAAGGACGTAAGTCACCACGATATGATGGCTGGGCGGAATTTTTTCCCGCCCAGCCACTTTTCACGGGTTACGTGTAATGGTTGGCGAACTCATCATGAGCCTTTTCATCTTGGTAGCCTCCTGTTATCTCTATATCGAGGCCATGAGATTGGGAGAATTCCGCGCCTATAAGGAGGTGGGACCAGACTTTTGGCCCAAGATTGTCTTGATCTGCCTCATCGTACTGAGCGCGGTCCTCACCGTCTCCAATGTCATCAAATGGAGGAAATCCCGGGACGAAGTCAGCGAGCGAGAAGAGGGCTGGAAAAGGGTTTTGATCGTGGTCCTTCTAGCCGTGGGATACATCTACTTCCTGAAACCACTGGGGTTTATCGTAGCATCACCTTTGTTCATCATCGGGATGATGCTTCTCATCATGCCCAAAAGGAAAAAGGTTATCCCTATTGCCGTTGCAGGCATCATGATCATGATATATATCATTTTCAGTAGATTACTGTTCGTACCCCTGCCAAAAGGATTTGGGATCTTCCATGAGATCAGTATCATGTTAGGGTTATGATTCACTTTTTCTCATTATGGGGAAGATATGTTTTATTACTGGACACAGGGATTATTTACCGCCATAGAGCCATATAACCTCTTTATCATCGTCATCGGCAGTTCCTTGGGTATCATGGCCGGTGCCATTCCGGGCATCAGCGGAACAATGGCCCTCGCCCTGGCAGTTCCTATAACCTATGTAATGAACCCAGCCACGGCCATCCTCCTGTTGGTGGCTATCTATGCTTCCTCTGTCTATGCCGGTTCCATTAGCGGGATTTTATTCCGTACCCCTGGCGCCCCAGAAGGCGTTGCTGCAACCCTGGATGGGCATATGATGGCTAAGCAGGGTCTTGCGGGAGAGGCCCTGGGCGTGGATATATTCAGCTCCGTTTCCGGCGGGATTTTCGGGACGATCATGTTGGCCCTTATCGCACCCCAATTGGCCAAAGTGGCCCTCGAATTCGGCCCCTCTGAGTATTTTGCCCTGGCTGTTCTTGGGCTCAGTGTGGTGAGTAGTCTTGGTACAAAGAACGAATTGAAGGCGCTCATCTCCGCGCTCATGGGTCTTTTCGTTGCAACCGTTGGAATAGATAAGATATCAGGCTTCAATAGATTTACCTTTGGTACCACCACCCTGCTGAGCGGGATTAATTTCATTCCCGTGATCATCGGGCTTTTTGCTGTGGCCGAGGTTCTCAACCGAATCAGGGAGATGAGGGAGATGGGGGGTATTCGGGCAAGAGCGAAGGCAAAATTGCCATCCCTTAAGCTCATCAATAGGCTCAAGGGATTGCTCCTTCGCTCATCCTTGATTGGTACCTTCATCGGGATCTTACCGGGGATAGGGGCCACTACTGGTGCTTTTGTGGGGTTAAGTGAGGCCGTAAGGTGGTCCAAACATCCCGAGAAATTCGGGACCGGAATTCCTGAAGGAGTAGCCGCACCGGAGGCCGCCAATAATGCTGCCTGCAGTGGTGCTATGGTTCCACTGCTCACCCTTGGCATACCGGGAAGTGCGGGTACGGCCATTATGTTGGGGGCCTTTCTGATTCACGGGTTGAAACCTGGCCCTCTGCTCTTCATGCAGCAACCCACGTTGGTCTACACCATCTTCGTGGGGATGTTTTTGGCCAACCTTTCCATCATCATCCTGGCAAAACTGTTCATCAGATACTTCTCCAAGGTGATCGAGCTTCCCTACAACATCTTGGGTCCCGGAATTATCATCTTCTGCGTCGTTGGCACCTTCGCCATCCGGAACAATTTTGGCGATATCTGGATCATGATCATCTTCGCCATTATCGGTTTTTTCATGGAGAAATATGACTATCCTCTGGCTCCAATCATTCTGGGGATCGTTTTAGGGCCCATTGCCGAGGAGAACCTGAGGCAGGCCATGATCATTTCCGGCAACAACCCGATGGTTCTCGTCAGCTCACCATTGAGCGCCATCCTCATCATACTCTCGCTCATCTCCCTCTTCTTCCCTCTGTTGAGGAAATTGTGGGCGAAAAGAAGCGGCGCTGGGGGGAAGAGTTAGACCTTCAGACGATATCGAGCCGCCGAGGAAATCGCCCTTCCGTCTTCAGCCTCGTAGAAAAGCCTTGCCCAATAGAATTCCCTAAATGGGGGAGTTTCCCTCCCCCCAGGCGAAGATCCCCGGGAAAGGAGGCAGAAGGACCGATGTGTTCCGTCATCTAGGGTAGGGAAGGGGAAAGATGATCGATAATCTGCTCATGAGATGAGGAGAGAGGCGCCAACACGTTACGGTTCGAAAGAGCGAGTTCCTTTCAGGTGGAAAAGAAAAAAAAGCTATCAATTTCAATATAATATTTCATATTTTCAAGGTGTTTTCTAAGATTTTAGCGATAAGTGACAGAACCTGGGAGAATCTTTGTATAACAAATAGATTTTATCACTAACCACTGAAAATTACACTTTTTTTGGATTCTTGCAAAGGGTAGGGCGGGGGGCGAATGACTGGGGTCTCTTTTTCGAGGATCAGCTTACGATCTGGTTGTGATATTCCTGGATGGATTGGACGGAGATTCCGCTCCGAATCATGGACTCTATGCCATTTACTGCTGCCGAGGCCCCGGACAGGGTGGTGATGCAGGGGATGTCGTGGATGACTGCCTCGCTTCGTATAGCTGCCTCGTCGGCCTTCGGCTTTTTCCCGCTGGGGGTATTAATGATCAAGTGGATCTCTCCGTTCTTGATGAGATCGACGATATGGGGTCTTCCCTCGTCGACCTTGTGGACGGGTTTGACCGGGATCCCATTTTTCGCAAGGACTTTAGCCGTCCCCGTTGTGGCCACGACACGAAACCCAAGGTCAACCAGCTTTTTGGCAATGAATACCACATGTCTCTTATCTTTATTCATCACGCTGATAAACACCGTACCTTTGAGGGGCAGGGTCTGCCCGGCTCCCATCTGCGACTTAGCGAAGGCCATTCCAAAATCCGCATCGATACCCATCACCTCCCCCGTTGACTTCATCTCCGGGCCTAATAGGGTATCAACGCCGTAAAAACGCTTGAAGGGGAGGACGGCTTCCTTCACGGCAACGTGATTTATTTCTACTTCTGGCGTCACGCCCAATTGGTCCAACGTTTTCCCGACCATGAGTTTTGCCGCAATCTTTGCCCATGATATACCCGTAGCTTTGCTCACGAAGGGGACCGTCCTCGAAGCCCTGGGATTGACTTCCAATACGTAGACGGTGTCGTTTTTGACCGCGTATTGGACATTCATTAATCCCACGACGTCGAGCTCTTTTGCCAAGGCAGTGGTATTCCCCTTGATCCGTTCAATGAGCTCATCGGTTAAGGAAAAGGGAGGTATGACGCAGGCGCTATCGCCCGAATGGATCCCCGCCTCTTCAATATGTTCCATGATCCCGGCTATGGCGCACCGTTCGCCATCGGCTACGGCGTCAACGTCGATCTCGATGGCCTCCTCCAGAAACTTATCGATAAGGACAGGGTATTCCGGTGAGGCCTCGACGGCCCGCTCCATGAATCCCATCAGGGATTCCTCGTCATAGACGATCTCCATGGCCCTTCCCCCCAGTACATAGGAGGGCCTCACCACGATGGGATAACCTATCTCCCCGGCTATCTGCTTTGCATCCTCCGTAGAGGTGGCGGTTCCGTTGGGAGGTTGGTCCAATCTGAGCTTCTTGAGCAAGAGGGTAAATCGATCCCGGTCCTCGGCCCGATCGATGTTTTCGGGGGATGTTCCGATGATCGTGCCCCCCGCCTTCTCCAGGGATACCGCCAGGTTCAACGGTGTCTGCCCTCCAAACTGGACGATGACCCCCTCTGGATTTTCCCTCTCGATGATGTTCAGCACGTCTTCCAGGGTTAACGGTTCGAAGTAGAGCTTATCCGATGTGTCGTAATCCGTACTTACCGTTTCGGGATTGCTGTTGACCATGATGGTCTCATATGAGAGTTCCTTGAGCGCAAAGGCCGCGTGGACACAGCAGTAATCGAATTCTATACCTTGCCCAATGCGGTTGGGGCCCCCTCCCAGGATCATGATTTTCTTTCGCTTGGATATCCTCGCTTCATCCTCCGTCTCGTACGTGGAATAGTAGTAGGGAGTATAGGACTCAAATTCCGCAGCACAGGTGTCAACCAACTTAAAGGTGGGGAGAATTCCCCTATCAACCCTCAAACTCCGTATCTCAGACTCCTTGAGCCCCATGAGGTGACCCAACTGAAAATCCGAGAAACCATAGGTCTTGGCCTTTCTCAGGAGCTTCTGGGGAATCATGAGGTTCTCTTGGTTCTTCACGCCTGCCCAGAGCTCCAAATCGCGAAATTCAGCCTCGTACTGTCTTATTTCACCCTCGAGATGGACGATCTCCTTCATGTTGTGGAGAAACCATGGGTCGATATGAGTCAGCTTACGGATTTTGTCGATATCCATTCCGCATTGGAGGGCCTCCTTAATATGAAAGATTCGATCGGGACGCGGAACGCGCAATTTTTCATGGAGCATTTCCCCCTTCGGGTTGGAGGATTTTGAGCTAAGGGGTTCTTTCCCGTTCCAATTATCCTTTCCATCGGCTCCGAGACCGTATCTTCCAATCTCCAGGGATCGGAGACCCTTCTGAAGAGCCTCTTTGAAGGTTCGACCGATGGCCATGGTTTCTCCCACGG
>CAYFXL010000107.1:0-10204 GCA_964346945.1 uncultured Syntrophobacterales bacterium | reverse complement strand
AGAGTTTGCTGAATACCTTTGGATGTTTGGATAGGGCATCGAAAAAGGTACTCCCCTCCTCGACATCAATGCTCACGGAATCGATCACACTCTTGAATCGCGGGTTCTCAACCTCATTGCCGAAGCTCGTCAGACATCGGAGCAAGGGTAGGCCGGACTCAACCATGGCCGACATTTGACTCGCAAAGAGTAAAACCTCATCGTGTTTGACACCACTTCCGAAAAGGGGATCACGCATTGAGAGCCGCTCCCCAAAGCCTCTTTCCGGACCCTTTTTCTTCTCCGCGATGTCGAGGACGGTAAGATCTCGACGGTGTAATGTCTCCATGACCTCCAGCTCACTGGTTGCCTCCAGGTCGCCCTTTACGTTTCTTCCGTCCCTCTTCTTGGCCGTGTAAGAATACAGTGGCATCTCAATTCCCTAATCTTCCTCGATTGTCACCCTTAAGACTTCCTCAGGGGTAGTGATACCGTCTTTTACCTTTTGCAAACCACTTTCCCTGAGGGTGGTCATCCCCAGCTCAATGGTCAAATGCCTCATCCCCTCGATATCAGCCCCGTTGAGGATGGCGTTTCGAACTGGAGCCTTCATCTCCAACATCTCACAGATAGCGGTCCTGCCGAAGTAGCCCGTACCCTTGCATCTATGGCAACCCTTGCCGCGCTGAAAAAGAAGTCCCTTTTGAGGCTTTCCGTCAATTCCGAGGCTCCGCAACATCTCCTTGGTTGGCGTGTAGGAATCCTTGCAGTGGGGACAGATCTTCCGCACCAGGCGCTGGGCGACGGCCAGACTCAGAGACGAACAGACAAGGTATGGTTCTACCCCCATGTTGATCAGACGTACGACGGTTCCTATGGCGTCATTGGTGTGGAGGGTACTGAATACGAGATGCCCCGTAAGGGCGGATCGAATGGCCATCTCAGCCGTCTCCAAGTCCCGGATTTCACCCACCATGATGATATCCGGATCCTGGCGAAGAATGTACCGTAAACCATTGGCAAAGGTGAGGCCTATCTTGGGATTGGCCTGAACCTGGTAGATCCCCTTGATCTGATACTCCACGGGATCCTCCACCGTAACGATATTGGTCTGAGTGGATTTAATCTCCGTCAGGGCCGAATAGAGGGTAGTCGTCTTTCCGCTTCCTGTGGGTCCCGTCAGGAGAACCATCCCGTGTGGTTTTGATATGTAGTTCCGAAAAATTTCCAATTGGCCACTGCCGAATCCTAGGCCGTCTATGTCCAGGGATAGGGACCCCTTCTCCAGGAGCCTCATCACCACCTTCTCGCCAAAGACAGTGGGCAACGTGGACACCCTCAGGTCAACCTCCCGAAACCCTTGTTTTATGGTAAAACGGCCATCCTGGGGAAGGCGCCTTTCGGCGATATCCATGTTGGACATAATCTTGATTCTGGAGACGATAGCCATGTGGAGCGGCTTTGCCGGAGAAATGATATCGTGGAGCACTCCGTCAATCCGGTAGCGAATGCTCAACCGAACCTCCTGGGGTTCGATGTGGATATCGCTCGCCCGTTCGTTGATGGCGTTCGAGATGATGTAATCCACCAATTTGACAATGGGGGCCTCCTCAACCTGCTCTCGTAACCTCTCCAGATTAACCTCACGCTCATCGTCGAGATCCTTTTTGAGCTCAAGGTGCGTTTCCGACACATCCTTTAAAACATCCTCCAGGCTCGACTCCCCGCCACTGGAACCATAAAATCGATTGATGAGGATTTCAAGCCCCGATTTCGACATGATCGCGGTGTTGATTTTATACTTGGTAATGGTGCGGAGGTCGTCGATGGCGATGATATCGAAGGGGTTCACCATGGCCACGGTCAAGGTATTGTCCTTTATGGAAAGGGGTATTGCCATGCGTTGTCGCGCCATGCGCTCGGGGACAAGCCTGATGACCTCGGGATCGATAAAGACAACTTCATCGGGGGTTAGGTGAGGGATGTTGAGCTGTTGCGCAAGGGCCACGAGGACCTGGATCTCGGAGGTGAGGCCCATTTCTACGATGATATCCCCCAAAAGACCTCCTTTCTTTCTCTGTCGGTCGAGGGCCTTTTCGAGCTGGTCCTGAGTGATCACCTTGTTTTCGACTAACAAGGCGCCGAGGGATTTGTAGCTCAATGTGTAGCTTTTAGGAGAGGCCATCGTTCAGTTCACCTTCATTTTGGTGGTTCTGCTTCCTCATCCGCCTAACTGGGTGACGCTTTGGGGGGTAATGAAGATCATCAACTCCTGATACTTAGAGATATCCTCCTTGCTCTTGAAGAGGAGGCCTACAAGGGGAATCCTGGACATAAAGGGGATGCGATCTCGATTGGCCTCCTTTCGGGTGCTCAAAAGACCACCGATGACTACCGTTTCCCCATCCTTTACCAGGACCTGTGTGGTCGCCCTCTTTGTTCCAAGGGTGTCATAGAGCTGCCCCTGGATTGTGGTTGTACCTGAAATTTCACTCGTCTCCAAATCAACGAGCATAAAGATTGAGCCATCCCGGGTGATTTGAGGAGTAATCTTCAACTTCGTGCCCACGTCTTCCAACCGAACGCTGACCTGGGCCGTCTCGGCATCAAACCCCTCCGCAACGGGGACTTTCTCCCCCACGAATATCTCCGCCTCTTGATTTTGGACCACGAGGACTGAGGGTTTGGAGATGATCTTCACATCCCCCGTCTCCTCGAAGGCAGAGAGCTGAATATCCAGCTGTCGAAGTGCCACCTTTGTCGAGAGCCAACCCAGGTTAAAGATGCCCGTGGCACTTGGCGCGGGCAGATTCACGATATCCCCCACAGGGGGTCCCGCTGTGCCCCCGAAGGTAAGGGTACCCTTCTTCTTGTTATCCACAGCCTGGCCGCCCCATTTGATGCCCAATTCCTGGGTGAAATCGCGGTTCGTCTCCACGATCCTCGCATCGATCTTCACCTGTCCTGTTGGAAGATCTAATTTTTTAGCCATCTCCGCAATTTCGCGAACGTTCTCCCCAACATCGGTGATGACCAAGGTATTGGTCTTCTTGATAATGCTGACGTTGGCCCCCCGATCGATTCCTTTCTCCTTATTATGGCTCAACAATTTCTCCATGGCATCTTGCAAATCGGTGGTCTCCCTCCCCTTCTCCTTGGAGAGGGTCGTTCCGATATAGTTGAGATTCACATAGGCCGTCTCCAAGGGTTCTTCCAATTTTTGGGCTTCCTTCAGCTCGTGGCGTGCCTTATAGATATCCAGCTCATTTTGGAGCTTCTTCCGCAATTCCGCCTGCTCGTCCACCCGGATGATATTCCCCTCAATGACGTAGGTTAGGCCACTGCTCCTGAGTATGGCGTTGAACCCATCTTTCAAGGAGATGTTCTCGATATCATAGGTGATTCTTCCCGAAACCGCCGGGGAAAGGATGAGGTTTAAGCGATACTCCTCGGCGATGATAGTCAAAACATCCCGAATATCAACATCCCTTACCCTCAAGGAGAAGAGCCGGTCGCTTTCCAAGGGATCTTTGACCTGGGGAGACTGGCCCAGCCCCCTTGCCGCGAGGGCGACGAAAAAGGTCATACAGAGGACAATGGGAATAGAAACCCTTTTCATAAGCACTTACCCCTTTTTAGTTTTGACCAAGTCCTCTATCTTGAGGACCCGTTCTTTCCCACGATATTCCAGGATCACCTTATCCTCATCAATCCTGAGGATGCGGTGATTCTCGACCCAATCCCCTTCCCTGACAATCGTGTCGTTGATGATGGCTATCTTCCTCCCCGCGATATCGATGATGGCATTCAGTTTCAAAGGAGGCAGCCTCTTTCGCCGTATCTTAGGAATGGACGCTGTTATAACCGGCCTTTTCTTCTTCGGCTCCTTCTCCAAGAAGGGATCCCTCTTCACCACGATGTCGTCCCGCACCTCTGGTTGGATGGTGGATCCCTCTCCGGTCCCCTTCTCGTCAGAAGGTGGGGATTCCGCCCTCTGGAACTCGAAGGTACTGACGGTGAATTTGAGGCGGTGCCACAGAGGATCTTTGGGATCATTCTCGATGTGAAGGTCGTCTAAATTCAGCCCGAAACTGTTCTCGAGGCTATCGATGAACTTTATGATATCCTCGTATTTGGATTTGGTTTCCACCACAAAGGGATACCGAATATATTCGGGTGACTCCTCTTGGGGCATCGGTTTCACCATAATGGTCTTGATCCCCAAGCGATTGACCACGTCGCTCACTTTTGCGAGAAAGGTAGGCTGTCGCTGCTCCGGGGGGATTTGATGCCGTGTGAAATAGTCAACGTTTACCCTCTCCTTGTTGATTCTCTCGATCTCCTCTCGAATTCTCTTGGTTTCCAAAAGGGCACTATCGAATCTCCGGGTAAGGGAGGACATTTCCCTCGCACCCTTTATCGCTTTGAATACCTTAGGGCGGTAGAGGAAGAGGTAACACAGCAACGAAGCCCCGATGAAGACGATTAGCAGGGACAGAAACATGCCCTTTACGGAAACGCTCGATCTCATTTCGGAGCCTTCTCCTTGCTTATTCCCCTTATCCCGGGCCTCTCCTTGAGCTTGCTGGAGATTTCGAATTCCATGAGCTCCCGGTCTTTCTTCCGTGAAAGCTGATATGTGACGAGATTGGCCGGGTCGAAATCTCGCTGAAAGGATTCCAGGCTATTCAATGATGTTATGAGTTTGCCGATGCTATCGAGGGGTTGCCTTCCCAACACGGACACCGTAACCCCCTTTATAATCAGATGAATCTCCTCCTCGACCTCCTTCGATCCCGTCTTCTGTTTCTTCGTTGTCTTGATTGAAAGATCAGTTAGCCACAGATCTTCGGGAACGATTGTGCTCAGATCCACCAATTTGGGGAACCACTCAACCCTTTTAACCTGGAGCGTTGAAATGAGCGACCGTTCTTCAGTGGCCTTTTCCAAATCCTTTTCGGCTTGGTTCAACTGACCGGTCAGGTAGGCCTTCTCGCTACGATTCATTTGAAACCTTCGATCGAGGGATGAGGAGGCTTTCAAATAGACGAAGCTGATGCCCAGGAGCAGGAGAACCAGCAAGGGAGTAAGGATTGCTATGGATATACGCCTTTCCTCCCCTTTTGGCTTGGGAAGCTTTTTCGGCTTTCTCCCCGGCCTATATACATTGATCTGAAATCTCATCATTTACCCCCGTATCGCCAAGCCAACTGCCAAGGTCAACTTGCAAAGGTCGTCCCCGAATGGGGATAAGAAGGAGGCTCGCTGCACATTGATTTTTCGAAAGGGGTTGAGTATCTCTATGGGTAACCCAAGTTCCGTGCTCAAATAGCCATCCAAACCCTTCAGGGGGGCACTCCCCCCCGTGAGGAAGATTTTGCTAAACCCCTTTATTTTGGCCTGATTCTCATAAAAGGTCAAGGACCTTCGAACTTCCCTAACCAAATTGTCTAAGGATGGCTTGATGGTCTCAATAAGGCCAACTGAGTCCTCGCTCCTCTTGAATTTCTCGGCATCTGCGTAGGAGAGTCCATTTCCCTTCATAATGTCATCGGTAAAATCGTTGCCAGATATCATGATATTCCGCACGAAATACTGACCCTCCTCACTATAGACGCTCAAGGTGGTATTCTTATCCCCAATGTCCATTAGTACGACGAATTCATCTCTCTCAATTTCCTCATTGAACAGGACAGCATTCACCAGGGCCAATGGATTGACATCGATGATCTGCGGATCGATGGGGATTTCCCTGAGCAGCTCGAGGTGATATCGCACGAAATCCTTAATGATGGATACAAGGAGAATATCCAATCTGTTGCTTGCCTTGGTTGTATTGATGATTTGGTAATCTAATTCGACATCGTCGATATCGAAGGGAATGTAATTTCGCGCCTCCCATTTTATGGCCGAAGCTAACTCCTTTTCCGTCATAAAGGGGAGTTCAATCTGCCTGATGGCGGTGGACACCCCGCCAATGGCGGTGATAACCGCCGTTTTTTTTAGATTTATTCCCTCGATGGCTCTTCTAATGGCCGACACGATTGCTTTTCTCGGATCTTCCTCGAGGGTGATCCCCTCCGGTGCAATCTCGAATGCTCCAGCAGAAAGCAATCGATAAGCTGTCGGCCCCTTTTTTTCTAATTGGACACATTTGACCGAATGAGATCCGATGTCTAATCCCACAGTCTTCCTGGAAAAGAGCGAGAAGGAACTTCGGGCTTTCTTCTTTTCAGGTATGAGCAACCCATTCGGCTCTAATTCCTTCGGTAGGGGAGTTTCGCGATCTCTAGGGGGAGATTCAAAATCCCTCTTGCCTCGAATCACCTCCAGCAACCGATTGGTTGCAGCGATATCCTTCTCCCTTTCACTCAAATTTGACCTCCTCTCGCTTTTGCCGTTGCGCGGATAATTGCTCCGTCAACGATATCCGTTTCCTTTATCAACATGGTGAGGAGGGCATGGTGGCAGAGGTTGATAATTTTTCTCGGATAGCCAAGGGTCTCCATATAGATAGCCATGTAGGCATCGTCCGTGAATAGCGACCTTCCACTGTTAAGACCGGCAATTCTTAACCTAAACTCTATCATTCTCCTCGTATTTATCTCATTTAACGGCAGAAATACATATTTCAAGTTCACCCTGTCAAGAAAATTCTCTACCCCCTTTACTCGGTTGGAAAACTCCATCTGGGCAAAAATGAGGAGTTGGAGCAATTTGTACTCATTGGTTTCGTAATTGAGGAGATTTCTCAATATCTCCAGATGGGGTCTAGATAATTTTTGACCTTCGTCAATGAGTAACACTATGGTCTTCCCCTCATCGACCCCTTTTTGGAAGAGGTAATTTTGGATTGCTTCCTTATATTCGAAGGTTGAACGGCCAGATGGGGTAATATCGAACAATGCTACCAAGTTACTGAAAAATTGGAATTCCGTGGGAAAACTGGGATCGAGGATGAAGTGGAAGATAAAATCCCGACTTTCCTTTTGAAACATTCGGTATAAAACCCTGGAAAGGGTTGTCTTGCCGGTGCCAACTTCGCCCAAGATGATATTCAACCCTCTTCTTAATCGAATTGAGATTTCTAGTCTCTGGAGACATTCACGGTAATCATCCGAAAGGTAGAAAAAGGCGGGATCGGGTGAACTGGAGAAAGGTTCTCTTTCAAGGCCTAACGTTTCATAGTACTGCATCAATCATCTCTCAACATAATAGAATAACTTATTATTGTCGAAGAAGCGATGTTTGTCAACCATTTTCGTCCTCTCAATTCTGCCCCGAATACCCGATAACTATGCGGAAAGCTTTGTCTTTCACGACAAACCTCACACCACGTCGAAACTTACCGAAAGAGGCTAAATCTTGATGATCTCCCCTTTGATCTCTTTTTCCAGGGAAAGGATGCCAATGGTGTTGCGGCCGATGAAGGATCGAGTTGGCGAACCCGGGTTAAAAAAATAGAGCCCTCCCTTATTATGGTTGGCAGGGTAATGGGTATGACCGTATACGAGACAATTCAGCGGTGGGAATTCGTTTTTGACGCGTTTTTCAAGGCCAATGGGGGATCCCCATCCATGGATAAGCCCAATCTTAAAACCCGAAACATCGATGATCCTCTTTCCTGGCAGCAAAGACCTCACTTCTCCTGGGTCCATATTCCCGGAGACGGCAATCACATTCCATCGTCGGAAGAAATCGACTATCCGGAGGTCAACAAAATCCCCTGCATGCAAAATCATATCCGCGTCAGTGAAGTGGGCCAGGACAATCCTCTCCAATTCCTCGGATGGCTCTCTGAGATGGGTATCCGCAATCACGCCGATCTTCATCTCTATCACCAATAGGTAGAATTCCATCTATCATAAAACGTTCTCAGATGTCAATAGTAATAACCCCCCGGAACCTCATGAATTTTTTGAGGTTCCCCGGTTCCGTCGGTTTGTTTGGTTTATTGAGTTTATCGAGTTTCCCGAGAAAAACCGTTATCCCCTCACTTCAGTGCTTCCGATCCTTTCAGGATCCGAAGTCGGCGAGTATTTATCCCTTCCATACTCTCAAGGGTGGTTTTACCCCTTCCGTTCGGCTGAACGTTCGACCGAGCAGTTCGACCTTGAGACGAGCCCGTGAGCTCATGTCGAGTCGCTCACTGCTGAACGGCTCACGACGAAGCCCCCTCATCCTCGAAGGGTCCCCCAATGCTCATGTACATGGCGGTCTGGGAAACCGTTTTCCTGGGGAATTGAGGAAACTCCAGTTTCGGTTGATTTAGTTGATTTAGACGACAAAAAATGCTATTAACTGGCTTAAGGGGACAAGGATATTGAATGACGGGTATCATCTTAGCAGGCGGAAAAAGCCAAAGGATGGGGAAAAATAAGGCCTTCATGGATTCGGGAGGTGTCCCCCTTTTCGAGAGAGTCTATGGCATATTTAGGGAAATCTTTTCGGAAATCATCATCGTGGCCAATGATATCCTCCCTTTTGAAAGATATGAGGCTATTCTCCGAAGGGACATCATTTTGGGAAAGGGGGCCCTTGGAGGCCTATACACGGGGCTTTTTCACTCATCCCACTATTATGCCTTTTGTTCTGCATGCGACATGCCATTTTTGAATCCACGTCTTATCAAATACATGGGGGAAGAACGGGACGATTACGATGTTATCGTTCCGAAGACTCATGATGGACTCCACCCCTTGCATGCGATTTATTCCAAGAAATGTTTAAACCCGATGAGCCAATCTCTTGACCGAAACGACCTAAAAATCGTCAATTTCTTTCAACAGGTTAGGGTGAGATATATCGAGGAAATGGAGATAAGGCAGCTCGATCCTGATATGAGGTCGGTCATTAACGTAAATACTGCAGAAGAAATGGAAGCGGTGCGGAATATCTTGTTGGAAGCCGAATAGTAGTAAACCATGCCGTCCAGAAAAATTTTACTCGTATTCATTCTTTCTTTCCTCTATTGTCCCATCCAATGGGGTGCCGCCTCAGCTGCATCACCATCCCGAGAGAAGCTTTTAACCATCGCCATCGGCGCCTTTAACGATAAATTTTACGGTTTTGCGGAGAATCAGTTGAAGACATACATCGAATCCTATCCCCGTAGCCCCAACATTGACCAGGTTTACTACCTCCTGGGTAGGACCTATTATCTCCAGGGAAAAATTCTTGAGGCCAAGGAGGTTTTCCTGAAGGTCGTTCGTGAATTTCCCTCCTTCCAACAAAAGGGGAACGCTCTCTTTTGGCTAGCAAGGACATGGCTGGAATTGGGCAACTACGAGGAAGCGGTGAAATATTATAGGGCATTTGTTCTTCGGCACCACAAAAACGAGCATCTGAGCGAAGCA
Organism: uncultured Syntrophobacterales bacterium; assembly: GCA_964346945.1. Taxonomy (GTDB): domain Bacteria; phylum Desulfobacterota; class BSN033; order WVXP01. The sequence goes on along the minus strand of CAYFXL010000107.1, from coordinate 869 downwards.
TATTTTGATTTGGGGAATATCTACGTGCAGTGGAAACGCTTTATAGAGGCGGAATATTACCTGAAAGAATTGATGTCCTATCCCGTTGCCGAGGACACCTTAATTCAAGCCCAATACTTCCTCGGCCTCATCTTCTTTAACCAAGGAAGATATAGGGAAGCAGAAGACCAACTGGACAAGGTCATAATCAATCCGGCTTCATCTCGGAAACCCTATTTTCGAGAAGCCCTCTTTTTGCTCGCTGAAATTCGGTTGAGGCTGTCTCACTTTGAAAAAGCAAGGCAAGCCTATCTCATGTTTGCCCGATTGTTTCCAAAGGATACCTTGTCCCCGGATGTGCTCTTTGGATTAGGCTGGTCCCAATACCGATCAGGGGATGTACAGGGAGCTATCCAGACGTACCTCCAGTTCAAGAAGAGATTCCCTGACTCGAAATTGGTCGCCGAAGTTCGGTTCCGTATGGGGGAAATGTACCTTCAACAGGAGGACTACACCGAAGCCCTCGAGGAGTTCAAAGGAGTGGTCCAGGATTTTCCAAAGAGTCCCGCATTCGGGAAATCCCTTCTCAACATGGCATGGTGTTATCTCAATGTGGGGCAATTCGAAGAGGCCGCCAAAATTTCCCATAAAATCTTGAAACTTCCCACCCACGAGAGGGAGAAGAGCCTATCCCAACTCATCCTGGGTGAAGTCAACTTTCACGAAAATAGATGTTCAGAGGCCCTCCCCTACTATTTCAACCTGATTAATATTCCCGAATATCGAGAAAATGCCCTCTTCAAAATGGCGAAATGCTATTTCCATGAGGGAAAATTTAAGGAGGCCTTAACGAACATTGAAATTTTGACCCTCGAATACCCCGATTTCAA
>CAYFXL010000106.1:0-10250 GCA_964346945.1 uncultured Syntrophobacterales bacterium | reverse complement strand
CCGAAGTCATCGGCACTGATAAAGGTCATAAAGTGAGCGTAGAGGTGACCGGCTAGCCCTGTTACGCCGCTCCCAATCGCGAAGGCCGCCACTTTAAATTTAACCACATCGACCCCGGAGATAGCCGCTGCGGTCTCATCTTCCCGCAGAGACTCCAAGGCCAATCCTATCCAGGATCTGACCAACCAGCGGTCGAGGACGATGCACAGGATGACGAATATGAGGGTGATCCAGAAGAATGAGGAAGTGCTGTAAGGTGAGACTATTCCGCCGATTCCCATGGCCCCACCGAAGAAAGGGACATACAGGAAAACCGCCTGTACCACAAAATTGATCCCGATGGTGGTGATGGCTAAGAAATCCTCCCTCACCCGAAGGCACGGGATAGCTAGGAGGGAGCCGATAAAGGCAGTCAGAGCAATGGTCAACGGGAGTCCGATCCAAAAGGGGAGGCCGAGCCGCGTGGCGAGAAGGGCAGAACTGTAAGCCCCGATTCCCCAGAAGGCCGCGTGGCCCAAGGAGATCTGACCGGCGTAACCCGTGATTATGTTGAGGCTTATGGCCAAAATTATGTATATCCCGATGGTGATAGATACGGTAATGATATATCCACCGAACACCTTCCGCCTCACTCCTTTCCAAGAAGCCCGTATGGGCGAAACATCAGTATCAGGATCATAATGATGAAGGCAAGCGCATCTCGTGGAAAAGGGATATCGGTCAGACCGAGCAGGAGAGTCTCTCCCAAGCCAATGAGGAGCCCACCAAGTACCGTTCCGGGGATCGAACCCAACCCCCCCAGAACAATGATAGCGAGGGCTTTGTAGGCAGGGGTGGACCCCATGGTGGGGTAAACGGAATTAAAGTAGACCCCTACCAACACACCGGCGGCCCCAGCCAGGGCCGATCCAATGAGGAAGTTTGTGGCAATGATCTTCTCCGTGTTAATCCCCATGACCGATGCTGTCTCTAGATCCTGACAAGTAGCCTGCATGGCCAACCCGAGTTTTGTTCTGCTCATGATAAACCAGAGGATAGCGAGGAGGGCAAAGGTAACCAGAAAGACCAGGAGCTGATTGCTGGTGATCCTGACAACCCCCCACTGGATGCTTCCAAGGCCTGGATTTGCCGGGAATGAGAGAATATAGGGGCCAGCAATGAGGCGGAAAATCTCCTCCAGTGCAATGAAGAGACCAATACTGGCGATAAGGGGGACGATGCGAGGAAGAGCCAAGAGCGGCATGTAGAGGTAGCGTTGGACGATGACCCCGGCCAGTGAACATCCCACCATAGTGAGGCCCAGGGCGAGCCAGAAGTTGGGTATGAAGCGAAAGACCAATAAGCCCATGTAAGCCCCGAGGGCATAGACTCCAGCATGGGCGATGTGTAGGATGCGCAGAACCCCGTAAACCATCGTCAGGCCGAGGGCGATGAGGGCATAAACACTCCCGATTGCCAGCCCATTGGCGAATTGCTGCCAGATCACGTCTTAGTCCTGAAGGTGAAGGGAAATCATTTTCCTTGTCGAAAACTGGTCATTGGGGAGAAGAAAAAAAACAGCCGGTCCTTCCTTTCCTGACCAGAAGGAACGAGCCTTTATTGTCTGGGAAAAGAAGTATGCTGAAAAAATGGCTGAGGGGCCAGGGGTTCTCCCTGGCCCCTCTTGGACGGCAATCACTTTTCCGGTGGCGTAATGACAGTTGGATCATCCACTACCGCGTAGTACCGGAACTTCCCTCCCTTGACGATCTGGACCTGGACGGGCTTCGTCACCTCCCCGATGCGATTGAAGCGGCTGATCTTTCCCGTAATGGCGTCGTAATCCCTTAGATCCGCAAGGGCCTTGCGGATGGCATTCGGGTTCGTACCTGCCTTCTGAATAGCATGGGCGACAATCATAAAGGCATCATAGCTAGATGCACCCACCATATCCGCGTCTAAGCCATACCTTTCCTTGTAGGTCCTGAGAAATTCTTGCACATGTGACCTTTCGTCATCGCGGTTGAGATTGGTGACGATGATTACCCCTTCGGCGGATTCCCCGGCAATCTCAATGAATTTGGGAGAATCGAAACCTTCTTCGCCCAAGATTTGTGCCTTGAGTCCCAGATCTTTGGCCTGGCGACAGACGAGTCCTGCCTGCTTGTAATAGCCCGAGGTAAAGACCACGTCCGGGTTCACCTGTTTGACCTTGGTGAGAAACGGTGTGTAATCCTCTTCCTTGAGGGAATATACCTGTTCGGAGATGATTTCAGCACCGGATTCCTTCGCACGCTTGACGAACCCTGCCGAGAGTGCCCTTCCGAAGTCATTATCCATGGTCAGTACGGCGATCCTCTTGGCCTTCAGTTTTTTGACCGCTACTTCGGCTGCTGCAGCCCCTTCTATCTCTCCAAGGAACCCATTGCGAAAGATGAAATCCCCGGCCCGAGTGATGTCCTTGTGGACCGCATAACCCGCCACCATGGGGATACCTGCCTTCTGAAAAATAGGGGCCGTCACACGGGTTGGACCGCTGTATGAGCCGCTCACAATCGCCACTACCCTGTCCTTCTCGATGAGTTTTCGGGCAATGGCCACCGCCTCCTTGGAATCAACCCTGTCATCATAGACGACCAGTTCTACATTCTTTCCGTTGATCCCACCCGCGTCGTTGATCTGCTTCACCCCGATTTCAACTGCATGTTTGGCGCTTGCCCCATCAGCAGCAGCAAATCCCGTCAAAGGCGCAAAGAACCCAATTTTGATTACCTCTTCCCCGTAAGAAGGTTGAATCCACATCCCAAGAGAGAAGATGATAATACAGACAAACAAACCCTTGAGATATCTCTTATCGCTCATACCATCCACCTCCTTAGCAAAGTGCATTTCCGCCTTTCTTCTTGACTCGGGAAGGGTTCCCCTCATTATCTTCCACCCCGGCACCACCGCCTTGGAGCACATAACAACCACTCCGGTTTGAATTCGACGCGGGCCTAGAACCATCTCCTCGGTAAAGGCCTATCTTCCTGAGGAGTAACCATCACCTCCTTTCCTGGAAGTCCCCGCCTGGAGAAAACCTTCCCCCTCATGTCCTCCCTTTTCAAGTTGACTCGGTTTTAAAAACCTGTATTTTTATAGTTATATTTCGATTGTTATGTCAAGCACTAACTTCAGGTATCCAGAAGCAGATTTGAGTATTCCAATTCCCTCCTGACCAATCTTGGAAAAAGGAGAAGATCCCATGTCGAGACCTATGTATTATGAAGAGAGACCCCCCTTGCCCATTAAGGCCCCAAGAGGGACCGACCGTCGTTGCCAAACCTGGGATACGGAGGGGGCTTTGAGGATGCTGATGAACAATTTGGACCCGGATGTAGCTGTTCAACCGGAGGAGTTAATCATCTATGGAGGAACGGGCAGAGCAGCCAGGAACTGGCGGGAGTACAACCGAATTGTAAAGGCCTTGGTAAAGCTGAGGAAAGATGAAACCCTCTGCATCCAATCGGGTAAACCGGTCTATATTGCCCGAACTCACCCACAGGCTCCCCGAGTGATCTTGGCCAATTCCAATATCGTTCCGGCTTGGGCCACCCAGGAAAACTTCGATCTTTACGATGAGTTGGGCCTCACCATGTATGGCCAGATGACCGCTGGAAGCTGGATCTACATCGGAACCCAAGGCATCCTGCAAGGAACGTATGAGACTCTGGCTGCTTTGGCTAAGAAGGAGTTCAACGCCACTTCCCTGCGTGGAAAGCTCGTCCTTACCGCAGGGATGGGAGGCATGAGTGGTGCCCAGCCCATGGCCGTCACGATGAACGAGGGGGTGGTTCTGGACGTGGAGGTTAGGCCCGAGAGAATCCAACGGAAGGTTGATGAAGGGTACTGCGACCGCATCACCCATAATCTTGATGAGGCATTGGAATGGGCCATGGAGGCCAAGACAAAAGGATACCCCCTATCGGTTGGATTGGTGGGCAATGCGGCCTCGGTGCACCCCGATTTGGTCAAACGTGGGGTAACGCCTGATGTGGTCACGGATCAGACCCCGGCTCACGATCTCTCTACCTACGTCCCCCTTGGAGATTTGGAGGAGTTGGATGAACTCAGGAACAGGGACCGCAACGAATATTGGCACAGGGCTTTAGATGCTATCGGGAAGCACGTGGAGGCTATCTTAGAAATGCAGAGAAGGGGTGCCATTTGCTTCGATTATGGCAACAGCCTGAGAGCACAGGCCGAAAAAGCGGGGGTAAAGATCCGGGATGAGGGGGGGAATTTCCGCTACCCCGGTTTCATTCCGGCATACATCCGGCCTCTCTTTTGCCAGGGGAAGGGCCCTTTCCGTTGGGCTGCTCTCTCTGGAGATCCTGAGGACATACACAGGACGGATCAGCTCGTGCTGGAGCTCTTCCCCGACGATGAGCCCCTCCGCAGATGGATTCGCCTGGCAGGAGAGAAGGTCCCATTTCTTGGATTGCCCACCCGGATCTGTTGGCTCGGATATGGAGATCGAGCCAGATTCGGATTGGCAGTCAACGATCTGATCCAAAAGGGAGAGATCAAGGCACCCGTTGTATTTGGGCGAGACCACCTTGACTGTGGTTCCGTGGCATCCCCCTACCGGGAGACCGAGGCGATGAAGGACAGAAGTGATCCAATTGCCGACTGGCCTCTCCTCAACTTTGCCCTTAACGCCGTCTGCGGGGCCAGTTGGGTGAGCTTCCATGACGGAGGAGGGGTGGGCATTGGCAACTCACTCCACGCGGGAATGGTGATCGTGGCCGATGGAACTCCGGAGAAGGCTGAAAGGTTAGAAAGGGTCCTGACCGTCGATCCAGGGATCGGTATCGCTCGCCACGTGGATGCGGGTTACGAAGAAGCCCTCGAGGCGGCAGAAAGAAACGGGGTTACGATACCTGAATGAGGCACTCCTGAACCCTGAGGCAGCGCGGATGTTTTCTCCGATCACCCAACCGGTATTTCGCAGAAGATACTGGAATCATCCACTTCGGTTATCGTGGGAACGATGCCAAACCCGGAGGTCAATGAGATAAAATCATCCGGGTCAACGGTACTGGCCCTGAATCCGTCCTTGCAGACGATAACACCATCGCCAGTGGCATCGTAGTCAATCTCTCCAATGAGCCCGTGATCGGATTGAATGCGGAACCATTCGATGCGATGCTCCCAAAAGCGTTCCGAATAGCTGGAAAAGAGGACTTTTTTCCCGGAGCGGGTGACGCGCATTGCCTCTGTAATCAATTTCTCCTGATCAACCCCGAAGGCCGAGATGCCGTTTTGTATACAGATGACCATATCAAACTGCCCATTGTGAAATCCGAGCTCGATGGCGTTCATCTCGAAGAGATGGCAGAAAGGCCTATCGCCGATCATTTCCCGCGCCAACAGCAAGCTGTCATGTGAGGTGTCGATACCAACGACGGCTTTTGCTTTTGGAACCAGTTTTTTGAGAACCCTGCCATATCCACATCCAAGCTCCAGAACCAGAGCGGAGGGTTCGATTCTGTCCAGGACAAACTCGATTTCAGTCTCGAGATAGCGCCTAACACGGGGAGGGGCTATCTCATAGCAGAGCTTCAGTCGTTGCGCCGATAATTTTTGAGAATAATAACCGTGCATCCGCTTTCAGAGTAGTTACTGCCGACTTGCCCTTAACTCATGCTAAAGCGTCATCCCATAATATGCCACGATTTCTTTGGCTAAAAATCCACCGTCCGATGATTCAAAGAAATGCAAAACCCCTTCAAATGAGCGTTTTGACCGAAAGGAAATTTCTGCACCTGACAGGGCCGATTTTTTTGAATAAGCCCAATGGCAGATCGCTCATTCATGTCAATTTTTGGGTATTCACGTTCAACTCTCGTCCAATCTGGAGAAGGTCTTGATACACCGCCTCAGGGAGCGGAATCCCCTCTGCCCTCCTCTTGCGTTCTGAGAGATGTTCGATTTCACCAGGTAGGTATATTCGCTCTACGTCTGGAGCACGAGGGGCCGAATGAATTTTTCGTACCAATTGATCAACCCGATTTTTAAATTCCTCGACAGGAAGGAATACCTCGACATTAATAGCCATCATGAAATGGCCTATCCCGACTGGTATGGTGGTGTTCGCGAACCACAAGGGAATTTCGTCCAGTATTCTAGCCCCTGACAGTATTCCGCACAAAACCTCTACGATTACGCCTAACCCATATCCTTTGATGCCCAGCGGCAAAAGAGTGCCTCCCGCCTCGAAGTCTCTGGGATCGTCTGTGGGCATTCCATCCTTATCAGTGACCCAGTCAAGGGGTATCTTCGTTCCTTTCTTGACTGCATAGCGAACCTTCCCGCCTGCCACTTTGCTGACAGCCATGTCCAGCACGATGGGAAGCTCGGTCCCAGAAGGAATAGCCACTGCGATTGGATTATTTCCCATAAACCGAGTTTTTCCTCCCCAGACAGACATAACAGCGGCCGCATTAGTCATGGCCAGGCCGATCATATCGTGTCGGAGCGCCATCATGGCATAATAAGCCCCCGCGCCAAAGTGGTCGCTGTTAAACACGGCAGCCACTCCAACGCCGGTCTGCGAGGCGAGGGCAATGGCCTCTTTCATAGCGTGGGCACTCACCACGAGCCCAAGACCGCAATCGCCGTCTAGACGGACAAAGGAGGAGCCTCGCCTGACAGCTCGAATCTGAGGGTTCGGGTTGGCTCCACCATCCAGAAGCCTCCGGATGTACGGCGGAACACGCATGACACCGTGGGAGTCTACACCCCGCAGGCTGGCAGATACCATGGTATCTGCCGCGGTCGACGCATCCTCCTCAGTCATCCCGGCCTTCTGAAACGCCTTTTGACAAAACTCCATCAATCGGCTCGAACTGATTATTTTTTCTCCTTTTCCCAAGACACACACTCCTCTCCTTAGAATTTTTGGCCTCTGCCCCTGAGGATGGTAAATGTTATTCTCCTCCGTGGACCAAATTCTCTCTGAACAAACCGGTAAAAGTCATCGGTAAGCACCGGGGGGTGTTCCGTGCATCCGTCTCTTCAACCTTTCCAACACCCAAACAGTCCCTTATTTCCACTTCCAAGTCACTTTGCCTTGGCGGATAGTATATCGGGGTAAAAGACGGAATTGGCCTTGAATGGTATTTCCATCGCAGTCCTCAAAGGCAAAATCGCCCGATTCCAGCGCGAAGACGGCTATATCGGCAACAGTTCCCTTCCGGAGCGTACCTATCTCGCCCTCCATTCCCAGGATCCGCGCTGGGTTCGTGGTGGCGCAGGCCAAGACCGACGTAAGGTCCATCCCCAGGTTTAGAAATTTTGAGAGGCAGGTGGGAAGGTTTTTGGCAACACCAGCCCTCCCGGGCCTGGTCAAGTCGCATGAAATGGTGTCGGGCAGGAAACCCTCCCCAAGAGCGATGCGGGCAACCGGGAAGTTCACGTGGTTTCTTCCGTGGCCCACATCAAAAATGATGCCCCTCTGCCTTGCCTCTTTCACGGGCTCGGAAACTTTCCCTTCGTCATCCAAAATTCCCATTCCCCGACCATTCAGGAAGTGGGTGACAATGTCGCCTGGCTCAAGCAAATCCATGATCTCGCTCAGAGGCACTGGCGGATGGGTCACGTGGACCATGGTTGGGAGACCGCCCGCCAACGAAGCAGCCCGTTTGGCCAGCCTCAGTGGCTCGAGGCCATTATCACCCACCGCCTCACTCTGCTGGCGGACCTTGATGCCTACGATCAGCTTGGAGTGCTCCACGGCGGTCTCAGCGGCCCGTTCAGGATCGTGAAGGTCCAGGTAGGTCGATTCCCCCACATTATGATCGGCCAGTCCTATGGAGGAGATGTGTAGAAAGGCAAACAACCGAGTCTCAGCCAGGTCTATCAGAAACTCCTTGAACCCTTTAAAGGTTGCCGCACCGGAGCTCCCTCCGTCCACAAGTGTTGTAACCCCTGTGGAGCGGCACGTTTCATCGGTCTCAATCCCCAGTCCCTCGCCAATAAAGGCGTGAGAGTGTAAATCTATGAGACCAGGAACCACAATCAGCTCGCTGACATCAATTATCTGCTTTGCTTCCGCAGGCTTCAATTCGGGACCTATTTCGGCGATAAAATCTCCGCATATGCCCACGTCCAGAAGACCATCCAGGCCCATGGCTCCGTCGACAACCCTTCCTCCATTGAGCAGCAGATCGTACTTCATGGTGACTCCTTTACGTATCCGAGAAATTGAGGTCCACAAAAGATCCCAGGAAATTCACCATTGCGCTGATATCCTTTTTGGCATATCCGGCACTGGCTCCCGCCCGGTACATCTGTGTGGCTAAACCGGTGAGGATTGCAGAGGTATTCAGTTCCTTTGCGACCTGAAGCGCAATCTCCAGGTCCTTGATCATCATCTCGATACGATGCCCGCCATCAAAGCTACCGGGAATAATGAACTGTGGGAGCTTGGTCTGAAGGTGATAGGAGTTTGCCGCGCATTTGCTCAGTACCTCGTAGAAAGTCTCCGGAGAAACCCCCAACTGCTTGCCGAGGACGACCGTCTCACAGAGAGTCAAGGTATTGAGAGCCGAGATTATCTGGTTGAGCGCCTTAACGGCTCGTCCTGTGCCTACCGGGCCTACGTTATATACGTTCGCACCCAGTTGTTTCATCAGAGGCATGGCCTTCTCCACCGCCTCCTTTTCACCTCCAACGATGAACGTCAGCTTTGCCTCAATTGCCCCTTTAACGCCTCCGGAAACCGGGGCATCCAGATATCCAACCCCTTCTTGCACCGTCAGAGCCCCAATGTGGACTGCAGCCTTGGGAGTTCCCGTGGTGGTGTCCAGGATGAGGGTTCCCGGAGAGGCTCCCGTGAGGATCCCCCTTTCCCCCATCACCACCTCTTCAACCTCTGGATCAAACGGAAGGGAAAGGACAATGCATTCGCTCTCTGCCCCAACATCTGCAGCCGAGCCGACCATCTTCGCCCCCTCCGCTTCAAGATCTCTCACTTTTTCCGGATGCCGGGCGTACACAATCAGGGAATGGCTCGCTCTGAGGATATTGTGGGCCATGGGTTTTCCCATCGCGCCTGTTCCAATGATTCCAACCTTCATGATGACATGCCTCCTAACATGAAGATACGACGTATTACTCACCCCGTCTCACACTGCCAGACGTCTTTCGTTCAACGCCGCATAAGGGACCACAGTCGTTTCTCGAACCGGGAATTCATGACAGCTCCGATTCCCCATCTTCCCGGGTTGCTCCGCTTTGAGTCTCCTCGCGCCCAGACATAATGGTCCTTCGTATCATAAACACAATTGCTAGGACTGTCAGAATCAGAAACCCCGCGGCTATGGGTTTGACGACGAAGATCGCCAGACTCCCCTCAGATCCCACCAGGGCCTGGCGCAAGGCTTCCTCGAAGGGATTGGCCAGGATGTACCCTATTAACAGAGGGGCCACCGGGATCTCAAACTTCCTCAAGAGATAGCCCATCACCCCCATTCCCATCATGATGTAGATATCGATGACACTATTCCGCATGGCGAAAGAGCCCACAACGCAGAAGATGAATATAATGGGGAAGAGGATCCTCCTGGGAACTTCCGCGACGCGCTTGAAGAAAGACATGAACGACGCTGCCGTTGCTACCATGAAGATGTTCGCCAAGGTCAAGGTGATGTAAATCAGGTACACGGCGTCCAGCTGATACTGGAAGATGAGCGGACCTGTCTGGACGCCCTGGATCAAGAGGGCACCGTAGAGGATGGCGGTCAGTGCGTCGCCCGGGATGCTCAGTGCGAGCAGTGGAATCAGCGTCGCCCCTGCTACCGCGTTGTTGGCGGACTCGGCCGCGGCCACCCCTTCTACCGTCCCTTTGCCGAAGAGGTCCGGATTCTTGGAGGCGCGCTTCGCTTCGCCGTAACCGAAGAAGCAGGCCACGGTAGCCCCAATTCCCGGCAGACAGCCGATGAACGCTCCCAAAAATCCGCTTCTGATAATGGTCTTCCAGCAGGAGAGGATGTCCTTCCGCGTCAGCCGGCTGCCTTCCCCCCGGTCAGATGACTCTTTGTACGAAGCTTTAATCTTGGTTTGCATCCGGTCCTCGGCCTGTACCAGCATCTCCGAAACGGCGAACAGTCCGATCAGTACCGGGATGAAGCCGAATCCCTCTTCCAGTTCTAGCATGCCGAAGGTGAACCGCGGAACGGCCAGCATGGGATCAGCCCCCACAGTGGCCAAGAGGAGCCCGATGGCAC
>CAYFXL010000105.1:0-10331 GCA_964346945.1 uncultured Syntrophobacterales bacterium | reverse complement strand
TGTATGCCAAATACTACGCCCGCCAGACCTTTGACAGGGAGCTTTTCGTATCGACCCTGAAAAGGGTCCTGGATGCTCCAGCCGACTCTGTTCCCGAGCTGACATTACTGAATACCATGGCGAAACACCAGGCGAGGGTTTTATTGGATCAGGTTAATGATTATTTTTAACACCAATGCTCTCTTGAGTAAACCGAGGAAAGCCGCCTGCCTTCTGCTCATTATCCTTCTCCTTTCGCTTTTTGACTATCCGACATCGGCCGAAGCAGGTGGGGACCAACTCACGATCAAGCTGGCTACCCTGGCTCCGGAGGGAAGCCCATGGATGAACACATTCCATAAGGTCAACGACACGATAGAGAAAAAGACCGATGGCAAGGTCAAGCTGAAAGCTTACCCTGGGGGCGTTCTGGGCGGAGATAGGGATATGCTTCGAAAAATGAGAATCGGCCAAATCCATGGCGGTGGATTCACGGGAATGGGACTCGGCACGGTATATCCGGATATCTTTGTCATGGAAACCCCCTTTTTGTTCCAAAACTATGGGGAAGTGGACCATGTCTTTGAGAAGATGGATGATCCATTCAGAAAGGGTTTCGAAAAAGAAGGGTACGTGCTTCTGGGGTGGTCAGAGATAGGGTTTGTGTATCTCCTGTCAAATGTGCCTATAACCTCGGTGGGGGATATGAAAGGGAGGAAGGTATGGCTCTGGGAGGGTGACCCTATCGCAAGCCCAGTGCTGAGAAAAGCAGGTATCATGCCCATTCCCCTGGGTATCCCCGATGTCCTCATGGCACTTCAGACCCACCTGATTGATGTCGTGTATGCATCGCCGTTGGCAGCCATTGCCTTACAGTGGTTTACCAAGACGGCGTACATGACGAATCTGCCCCTGGGCTATTCTCTGGGAGGGGTCTTGGTAAGCAAGAGAATTTTCGGCAAAATTCCTCCAGACCTCCAAGGGATAGTCAAGGAGGTATTTCAATACCACAGTACCCTCCTCAATGCACGCACGAGAAGGGATAACGATGAGGCAATGAGGATAATGGTAAGGCAGGGGATAAAGCTCGTTACCCCAACCGATGAAGAGACGGAGGAATTCAAGCGAGTTAGCCGTGAAGCCATAGATGAACTGGCGGACAAAGTCTTTTCAAAGGATGTCCTCGTTGAGGTGAGATCTCATATCAACCAATACCGAAAGGCACAGAAGGGGAAATGATGCGAAGCCTTGGAAGACTCTTGAAAGGGAGCCTTTGGCTCCTCGATAAGGTGGAATATCTAGTTCTCGTCTCATTGCTTACGCTTATGGTGGGACTGGCCTTCCTCCAGATCGTCTTACGGATCTTCTTTGACACCGGGATACTGTGGGGAGACCCGCTTTTGAGGCATGTGCTTCTTTGGGCTGCTCTCCTAGGAGCAACCATGGCCACCAAGGAAGGAAAGCACATCAACATCGACGTCATCTCGAGGGTGCTCCCCGACCGGGGGAAAGTCGTCATTCAAGCCGTGGCCGATCTCTTTTCAACGTTTATCTGTATCCTCTTGATCCAGGCCTCTCTCAAATTCTTGAGGGATGAATTCCATGCCGGCACCCTCGCCTTCTTGAAGATACCGATCTGGACTGTGGGGGTTATCTTTCCCGTCGCCTTCGGGTTTATCGCCCTCCGCTTTGCCACCAGAGGCTTTCGGAATATAGCTATGGCTATCAGGGGAAGTGCTCGATGATATTTCTGTCAGGTATCATTACCGTTGTCCTTGCCCTCTTGGGGACACCGCTTTTTATCATTATTTCGGCCAGTGCATTGTTAAACTTCTATCTGGTGGGCATCGATTCGTCAATAGTCCCCATCGAGATGTACAGAATGGCCAATACCCCGATGCTCATTGCCATCCCTTTGTTCGCCTTTGCCGGGTACGTCCTCGCGGAGAGTCAGGCTCCGAGTCGCCTCGTAAGGGTTTCCAAGGCGTTCCTTGGGTGGTTACCGGGAGGATTGGCCGTAGTTGCCCTTTTGGCCTGCACGCTTTTTACGGCCTTCACCGGTGCATCCGGCGTCACCATTATCGCCCTAGGGGGACTGCTCTTTCCTGCCCTGATGAGTGAAAAATATCCCGAGAGATTTTCCCTTGGGCTGTTGACCACCTCGGGAAGCCTAGGACTGCTTCTCCCGCCGAGTCTCCCACTCATCCTCTACGGCGTCATAACCAAAACGAGCATCGATCGACTATTCATCGCCGGTATTGTGCCCGGCATACTGCTCGTGCTCCTGTTATCCCTTTTCAGCGTATACAAAGGGCTGGAAGCTGAAGTGCCCTCATCAAAGGTTAGCGTGCGTGAGGTGGCCGATGCCATAAGAACCGCGAAGTGGGAACTTCCTCTGCCCGCAGTTGTTTTGGTCGGAATCTATACCGGTTATATCGCTATAAGCGAGGCAGCCGCTATTACTGCTTTTTGCGTCATTGTTGTGGAAGTCGGACTTTATCGAGAGGTAAGCTTGAGGGATCTCCCTCGGATTATGCAAAAAAGCATGGTGTTGGTGGGGGGAATCCTGATCATCCTGGGTGCCGCACTGGCTCTAACCAATTACTTGGTAGACGCGGAGGTACCCATGAAGATATTGAATCTTCTCAAAGCCCGCATTGAAAGCAAACTAGTGTTCCTCATCATGCTCAATATCTTCCTTCTGGTGGTAGGGTGTATGATTGACATCTTTTCCGCCTTAGTGGTGGTCGTCCCACTGATAACTCCTATCGCCCAGGCTTATGGCATAGACCCCGTTCATCTCGGTATCATCTTTCTCGTTAACCTGGGAATCGGCTACTCAACCCCTCCTGTGGGCATGAATCTCTTTATCTCGAGTTTCCGTTTTGACAAACCAGTACTGATGCTCTATATGGCTTCTCTCCCCTTTTTGGCTATTCTCCTATTGGCCCTCATGATCATCACCTATGTCCCAAGCCTGAGCCTCTTCTTGGTGAAAATGGTCGCCCCTTAACCCGCTCAATCCCCCATTGATGAGAGGCAGTAGATCAAACCAAGATCAAGAATGTCTGGTCTTTCGACCAACACGAGCACATGCTGCGGTTAATTGTGGTCTTAGGTTCAGTTGCCAATTGTACGGTGCGATCCGGGCCTTCGGCGGGCACCCATCCTAGAGCCTCTCATCGGAGATCCCCATTCAACAGGAAGGGTGATTATGCTGAGGTCATTTGAAGGTAGCCTGAAGGTAGATATCGTGGATGAATTTGGCATCCGATTTCAATATAGTAACCCCCAGGGTGTCCCGATATCCAGTGTGAAACCGATATGATTCGGCCAAGTTACTGGCGATAAAATTGACCTTTGCCATACCCCCATAGCGATCCGAATCCATCCTGACCCATAGGGAAGGGGCATGCCCGCTTTTCCGATCCATGAATGCCCAGTTGACTTTGGTATCGTGAATCAACCATCGAAGAAATTGTTCATCTATCGCCAAAGGTCGAGAGGATCCCTCCTCCAGGGAAAGCTCGCTCTTCACCACCCAGGCTTCCTCTTTCCAGGCCAGTTTCAGCCAATTCCCCTGAATTCGTTCCACGAGGGGCTGCTCCCCCCTTTTCATCTTCCCTATGACCTTATGATTGTTACTTGGGCCGGATCTTACCAAAAGCGTCTTTGCGGTTACCGTGCCGATTTGAGCCAAAGCAACGGAGTTCACAAAGAACGCAGTCATAAGGATTATCCATATCGTTTTCTTTATCATGGGCTTCCTCCAGGGTTTAATCCTCGGATTATTCCGTGAATTTCCCCGGCTTTTTGGGTTCTCACGGAATTATTCAGAGAATAACGCGATCGTCCTCCATTTACCGCTTGACAGCCCCCCCTAATTGAATAATAATTAAGACTAAGATAATCTCCCAAAGGAGGTGTGGTGGATGAAAGGTGTTGTTCTATTCCTCTTGATCTGCTTTTCGGCCGTGATGTTCCCCTCCTGGGTTCATACCCAGAGCGCCCCAGGATTCCATGGGCCAGGCATTGTGGCTTATGCAGGGCGTTATTTCGCGAATCCCTCATCGGCTGAATATTCTTCCTATAATGAAAAGATGAGTATGTACGTCGCGAAAAGAATCAAGGAGAAATATGCCGTCGACTTGGATTACAAATCCTACTCAGCCTTCGAATTACTTGAAATAGAGGCCCTCTTGAAATGTAAAAGATCAGATGAATCGGTGAAATCACTCCTTGAACGCTTTCAAAGCTGAACCGCTTCACCCATCCTCCTCTTTCGGCTTATATTGCTCCATTAAGGTCTCTAGCCTCATGGAAACCTGCCCAGTGATTCTATTGAGATAGTGGTTTCGCTTACATCTCTGGCACACGTAATCCTCAACATCCTCATACTCTTTATGCGGTCCCAGGTACTTCAGGATTCCCTGGCTGCAGTGGAGACAACCATGCATGGGTTTCACGGACAATTGCCTATCCTCTTTTGAGGTACCTTCCCCTTGTATCATCCGGGAAGTTATCCGGGTGCGTATGGATAGAGGAGCTACGATCGAAAGGGAGCCAAAATCACAGCCCCTACCCCGTTCGAGATCTCACGAGCAATGCCTCAAGGTAATGTTTTGTCCGAGACGGTCAGATCACCTCATCGAAGGTTACTGATTTTCGCCTTATGATCCTCCTCAACTTCGCCAGGGCTTTTGCTTCAATCTGCCTCACCCTTTCCCTGCTGAGGCTGAATCGTTTACCAATCGCGTCTAACGTCTGAGGACTGCCATCACCGAGCCCATATCTGAGCACAATGACTCTCTTCTCCTGTTCATTTAACTGTTGTAACCATGAGCTCACCTTCTCAAATCTTTCGATATTCTCGAGAAGGGAGATGGGCCCATCGGACTCCTCATCGCGAATCGTGTTCTTTAAGGAGTAGTCAGTACCTTTCCCGATAGGGGATTCGATGGAGTACGTTCTGTTAACCACCTTTTTTAGCCTTTCGATATAGTCCGGCTTCAGCCTCATCATGTCGGCAACTTCTTCATTTGAGGGCTCTCGCTTGAGCTGGTTCAATAGGGACCTTACCACCCGGGCGAGCTTGTTGAGATCGCTACTGATATGTACGGGAAGCCTAATAAGGTGGGCCTGATTGGCAACCGCTCTTTCGATGGATTGCCTGATCCACCAAACGGCATAGGTAGAAAAGCGGCTTTTCTTAGTGGGCGAAAATCGCTCAACCGCCTTAATCAAGCCGATATTTCCCTCTTCGATGAGGTCGGAAAAGGGCAAACCCCTGGAGAGGTATCTCTTCGCAATTTTGACAACCAATCGCAGGTTGGATTCGATCATCTGGGTGCGGGCTTCCACATCACCCCGTCGAATTCTCTCAGCGAGGGCCTTTTCCTCCTCTGGGGAAAGGAGAGGGGAATTCTTCAAGTCATTGAGATATAACTTGATGAGGTCTGGTGAGGATCCATCCTCTTCGTATTCCTTTAAGTATTGATAGCTCTCGTCCTTTTTCCCCGGCATAACCGAGACCTCAATCTAGCAGAAGTCTAGGGTTGATGGGTCTATTGTTCATACGGATCTCAAAATGGAGGTTTGGACCGCTTGTTCTGCCCGTCCTCCCCACCCTTCCGAGAATCTGACCCCTCCCGACTTTCTCCCCCTCGACAACGCCATTTATCTCATTGTGGGCATAAACGGTAATAAATCCCTCCTCATGCTTTAAGAGGATGATATTTCCGTACCCTCTTACCTCGTTTCCGCTATAGAGGACTCTGCCGGAATTGGAAGCCTTAATGGGGGTACCCATGGGGGCGGAGATGTCTATTCCATCGTGTTTTGTCGTCCCCCGTATGCCAAATTCCCGAGTGACTTTACCTCTTACGGGCCAGATGAAACGCCCTTTTGCCAAAGCGATCCTTTCCGGATCCTCTCGGCGTCCTTTTCTTCCTCCGATATCCTCGATATAGATATCGACCTTCAGCACCTTTTTTGCGCCGGGGATAAATATCTTCTGTCCTACTCGGATTTTGCTGGGGTCTGGAATGTGGTTTACCCGGGCCACCTCATCCATATCGACCCCATAGGTTTTGGAAATCCTCCAAAGGGTCTGGTGCCTCTTCACCGTATGATAAACCCCTGTCCATGGATAGCTGGAAGAGATGGAGCGGCATTCGCCTAAAATGGCGAAAAGGAGAAAAATGGCCAAATATCGTCGCTTCAACCCTTAAGCATCCCTCCTCTCCGAAATCTTCATAGCCTTATCAATTGCCTCGGCGACCGTTTTGGCCGGGATTACTCCCTCTATATCCCAGGTGTTCAACCCGATTACGGTTTTCTTTAACTTCAGTCCAATGGCTATTTCGGAGAGGGTCCCGTGCTCGCCTGCTATAGCGATAAGGCTATCCGAAGAATGGGCAATGATGATGTTTCTGGCATGTCCCAGGCCCGTTACGATGGGGATATCGATGTAGCAATTTGCCTCTTTCTTGGATGTCCCAGGCAAGATGCCTATGGTGAGGCCTCCGGCCTCTTTGGCCCCTTTGGCAGCAAATTCCATTACCCCTCCCAAACCACCACAAATCAAAACAACGCCCCTCTTCCCGATTTCCCTCCCCACCGCTTCGGCAAGCTCCGCTATCTCGGCGCTACAACTTGAGGCTCCGATAACACCGATGAGCATCCATTCCCCCTTGAGGTTCTCCCATTCTGAAATCCAACCTATTCAAACGAAGATCCCTATTGCTCTTGCCAACCAAATCGTCCAATCAATTTAACAAAATGGCAACCGCCCATATCTTCCCGCTTAAACCCCCTTTTCGTCCGGATGACCCTGACAAGGGTCTGAGAAAATGCATCTCCGATGGGAACAACAAGCCTTCCGCCTATCGTCAATTGATCCAGCAGGGGTTCGGGTACGTCCGGTGCCCCTGCGGTCACGGTGATTGCTTGAAATGGAGCCTTTTCCTTCCAGCCTTGAGTTCCGTCGGATATTCCTATTTCAATATTGTAATAGTGTAGTCCATACAGGACTCTCCTCGCTCTATTGGCCAATGACCGGATCCGTTCAATGGAATAAACCCATTCTGTCAACTCCGCGAGGATTGCCGTCTGGTAGCCAGAACCAGTCCCTATCTCTAATACCTTTTCGTCTCCCTTCAACCCAAGGGCCTCAGTCATCAATGCGACCATATAAGGTTGTGAGATAGTCTGCTTTTCCCCTATGGGCAAAGGATAGTCGTTATAGGCCTGGCATTGAAGGGCTTCCTCTACAAAGAGATGTCGGGGAACGTTATTTAACGCATCTAAAAGTCGTATGTCCTTGATCCCCCTGGAGGCGATTTGTTCATCAACCATCCTCTGTCTAGCCCTCGAAAAATCGAGCTTTTGAAATGCAACCATTCCCTTTCCCGCACCAAACCTTACTGTTCCGCTTTATTCTTCAATTCGCTGAGTTTGATCAAAGCCTCAATGGGGGTCATATTTTGGATATCAATCGTTAACAATTCTTTCTTAAGGGGGTTCTCTTGAGCTTGGAATAAATCCAACTGTGTCGCTCTTTTTGGGGATTCCCTTCCCTTCCCCCTTGCTATCTTTGGCATTCCTATCTCATCCAGTTCGCTACTTTCCAAATTCTTGAGAATCTCCTTTGCCCTCTCAAGGACTGGGATCGGGAGACCAGCCAATCGGGCCACCTGAATCCCGTAGCTGCGATTGGTCGCCCCTTCCATGAGCTTCCTCAGGAAAACCACCTCATCATTCCATTCCCTTACGGCGAAATTATAGTTTCTCACCCTCTCCTTCGTCATGGCCAGCTCTGTCAGCTCATGATAGTGGGTAGCAAACAGGGTTTTCGCCCCCAACTTGGGATGGTCATGGATATACTCCGCTACCGCCCAGGCGATACTCACCCCATCAAAGGTACTTGTCCCCCTGCCTATCTCGTCCAAAATGATCAGGCTACGAGGGGTGGCGTTGTCCAGGATGTTCGCCGTCTCAACCATTTCGATCATGAAGGTACTCTTACCCTGAGCCAAATTGTCGAATGCACCCACCCGGGTGAATATCCGATCTACGA
Organism: uncultured Syntrophobacterales bacterium; assembly: GCA_964346945.1. Lineage (GTDB taxonomy): Bacteria > Desulfobacterota > BSN033 > WVXP01. Next base: position 2,275 of record CAYFXL010000105.1, on the reverse strand, counting down.
GTCCAATGGTCGCCTCACGGGCCGGGACAAAACTGCCAATCTGAGCCATCAGGACGATCAAGGCCACCTGCCTGAGATAGGTCGATTTACCGGCCATGTTGGGGCCTGTAACGATTATCAACTGGTTCTCTCCGCAATCCAGCCTCACATCGTTCGGGACAAATCGCTCACCCAGATCCAAATTTTCGATCACCGGGTGTCGACCATCTATGATGACGATCTCATCCTCTTCATTGACAGTGGGCATCACATAGTCTGAACGATCCGCAACCTCGGCCAAGGCTATTAAGGCATCTAAAGTTGCTATAGCGGAAGCCGTGCGTTGAACCCGATGTGCCTGGGCCGATGTCCCCTGGAGGACTTCTTGAAAAAGGTCGTACTCAAGGCGGTTGATCCTCTCCTCCGCGCTGAGGATCTTGGATTCGTATTCCTTTAACTGAGGTGTGAAAAACCTTTCCGCATTGCTCAAGGTTTGTTTCCTTATGTAGTAATCGGGGATCAGGCTCAAATTGCTCTTGGTCACTTCGATATAATAGCCAAAAACCTGGTTGAATCGGACCTTCAGGGAGTTAATTCCCGTCCTGGCCTTCTCCTCAGACTCGAGATTGGCAACCCACTGTTTTCCATCCCGTTTGATGGACCGCAGTTCATCCAGGTCCGAATGGTATCCGTCTCTGATAATTCCCCCTTCCCTGAGGCTAAACGGGGGATTGTCGACGATGGATCGGTGAATACCTTGGGCCACATCCCTGAGCTCATCAATTTCCCCACCTATATCGACCAAAATCCCCCCTTCCATTCCCTTCATCAGCTCTTTGATCCGAGGGAGGCAGTCGATGGACCCTCTTAATCCAACCAGATCCCTGGCATTAGCGCTTCCCATGGATATCCTGCTGATGAGCCGCTCCAGGTCAAAAACCTTCCTCAGACACTCCCTGAGCTCTTTTCGCTCGATCTTCTTCTCCTTCAACTCAGACAGGCCTTCCAACCGGGCCCGAATTTGACCCAGATCCAGCAGTGGATAGCTCACCCAGTTTCGCAGCCTTCTTCCTCCCATAGAGGTCACGGTTTCATCGAGAAGGCCGAGCAAAGAACCCTTCTTCTGCCCTCCCAAGACGGTTCGGGTGAGTTCGAGATTCCTCTTGGTTGCCTCGTCCAAGATCATGTAGTCTCCTACACGATAGGGAAGCATCGAATGGATATGTCCAAGGTTGATCCTTTGGTTTTCCTTGACATAGGAGAGAATGGCCCCCGCTGCGGAAATAGCTTTGGGGATATCGTTATTGAATAGGCTCGTCGATGCCTCCTCCCCCAATTGAGATGTAATCAGGGCCTTGGCTTGTTCGAAACCGTACATGGAATCGGATAGGTAATTGAAAAGTGCCGTTGTGAAGGTATCCCTGAGCCGATGGTGCCACCGAGTCTTCTTGAAGCTCTCCGGAATCAGCATCTCCCTTGGCTCATTTCGAATGGCCTCTTCGATCACGATATCGAAATTGGCAACCTGACAGAGTTTCAATTCCCCTGTAGAGAGATCCAGGAAGCCCAACCCAAACCCTTCCCTTCCCAAAGCGAGGCTCATGAGGAAATTATTTTCCTTTGCCTCCAGGGTATCGGGGTCATCAATCAGGCCCGGGCTGAGAACCTTAACAACCTCCCTCTTGAGCAGACCCTTAGTATCCCTGGGATCTTCCACCTGTTCGCAGATGGCCACTTTATAGCCTTTTCGGATCAATTTCGAAATGTAGGGCTGTGAGGAATGCCATGGAACCCCGCAGAGGGGTACGCTATCCTCTTGGCCCTTGTTCCTCGAGGTGAGGGCTATCTCCAATTCCCTTGAGGAGATCTCGGCATCCTCGAAGAACATCTCGTAGAAGTCACCCATCCGGAAAAAGAGGATAGCGTCGGGATACTCCGCCTTCATCCGCAGATATTGTCTCATCATGGGAGTTAATTTCTTCCCTTTCACCCCACCACACCGAGAAGAAGCGTTTACCCGATATCCAAATACACTAACAAAATATCCCCCCAAAGTAAAACAAAAAGGATTCAGGGCCCGCTTGTCTCTCTTCTTTTAGGCTTGAGTCCTCCGGGAGTATATTGGCCCTCAGAAGTGCAAGGGGAGAGGCTAAGGTTAAGGTCAAGAGTTAAGGGGTTGTTGCCCAAATACCCTTCCGCTCTCTGAAAAGCATTTTTTACGATTCTGGAGTTCGCTTCACTACAAAACGAAAACTCGCCTTTCAGTCTCAGACATTGGGTTTGCGGCCGTTTCGCT
>CAYFXL010000104.1:0-10376 GCA_964346945.1 uncultured Syntrophobacterales bacterium | reverse complement strand
ACACAGGACTATGGGGTCGTAATGGTGTAGCTGGCTCGCCATTTTGATAGAATCAACACCGAGGCCGCGAGACAGCAAAGTCTAAAGCCTTGCGCTTATAAAAGGGCCAAAAGAGGTCTGAAGACCTCCCATTTTCGGCACGTCTTCATCTTCTTGTACCAGCTCTCTTGAACCTCACCTTGACAGACCGTCCCATTGATAAACCAACAAATATGCCCACTTTGAAATTCCCAGGCCGGGCACTTCCGTCTGGTCTCCATGGGACATTTTCTTACCACCCAACACGGCTTATTCCCTTTATGAGAGGATCTTTTCATGGCCAGAAAAAATAGGGACTGTCGTTCAATATGTACAGGAATTTTCCTCCATCCCTGCTCGAAACTCTGGATAGCTTTGGAGGAAACACCCAGCAAAAGTGCCATTTGAATCTGAGCCTTGGCCAAATGGTGTCGAACCTGAGAGAACTCCTTGTTGTTCACTCAAAATCTCCTGTTTGTTTTTCCTCATGGTACCACAATGTGGCCCAATGTAAAGAGGTTTATTCCTTTGTGGCGGAGACAGACAGTCATAAAGTTCGCTATTCGATAGCGGCCTGTGTTGGGATTTATCCATAAAAGGAGAATGAGGAACCCGAGGAGCATGGAGATATTAGATGAGGCTAACCCTTGCAGAATAGAAACTTCCGATTTTTTGGGCTTGGGCAAAAAAAAGGAAGAGAGATACTTGAAAGTATCTACCACATTGTGGTGTGAAAAAATTTTTGGAGGATTCATCAATGAACGGACAGGAGGGAGGTGATGCTTGGCTAGAAAAATATTTTCTCATCTGAGAGATGAGCAGTCACTGGTCAGGACGAGGAATTGGAATGAGGAAGTGCACGGAAGAAACATGTCACGAAGGAGGAAGCGAGAATGAAAAGGGATCTGAACCGAATTTTTTTGTCTGCTTTTGTGGTTTTGACAGTTATGGCTTTGTCGAGTTGTGCAATGGAAAAACGAGGGGAAAGCAAATTACCGGAAGGTTACAAGAAAGCTGACATTAAGCTTGGGGGACTGCTGTATGATAACTGATACAAGATCAAAAAGGTCAAGGTCAGCGGTAACCACCCACTGTATCCTGCCATAGGGAAGAAGAAGGGAGCGAGTACGTGGAGGTGCAAAGAATGTCACGGTTGGGATTACATCGGGAAAGATGGACTCTGAGCCCGATGTTTTCATTTAATTTTCCATAGGACAAAAATCCAGGAAAAAAGTTCATTTAGCTCCCAGTATCTTGTTGACTCTCTCAACGACCGCATAGGGGCTGAAAGGCTTCGTGATATAATCCACACCCTTCAATTCCCACCCTTCTCTCTGAGGGATTTCCTGTCCTATTGCTGTAAGTACCACCACCGGGATATTCTCGCTCTTCTCATTTTCCTTAAGGCGGCGATACACCTCCTGACCGGATATTTTGGGCATCTTGATGTCAAGGATAATCAGATCGAGCGTTTCACTCAGCGCCAGCCTTAAAGCCTCCTCCCCATCAGTAGCCGTTAAGACATGATACCCCTCTTCCTCCAAGACCAATTTAACGGATTGGAGGATGTTGGGCTCATCGTCGGCAACCAATATTTTTTTTCTTCGCACGGATCGGTTATCCTCTCTGGCTATGGGGAGCTTGAGATTATTTCGTCATACCCTCCTTTTGTAGGTCACCCAGAGTTTTGCTCAATATGTCATCGACGGCCTTGATCAACGTCCTTCTCGCTATGGGCTTGACCAAATAATGAGTCGCGCCCAATTCCATCGCCACCTTCGAATCCTCTGATCCGGACAGGATGACCACCGGAATATGCTCCGTAGCTTGGTTCTCTTTCAGGGCTTCCAACACTTCGTATCCATCCATACCGGGGATGACCGTGTCCAGGACGATAACGCTCGGTTTGATTTTCCGGGCCAAATCGATGGCCTTAAGACCATCCTCGGCCTCGTATACCGTAAATCCTTCCTCCTGCATGTGATACCTGAGGAAATCCCTGACCCTCTTATCATCATCCACTACCAGAATTGAAATCTTCTCCCTCAGTTCTTTTGGATAGAGGAGGAGGCCATCGGCCTGAGCGGTATATAGCGGCTCATGATACGTCTCGGGCTCACGGAGTGCATCGGCCTGTTCGGCTACGGGCAGCTCTAAGACAAAGGTGCTTCCTTTCCCTACTTCACTTTCCGCCCAAATCCGCCCGCCATGCCTTTCAACTATGTACTTACAGAAATATAATCCCAGCCCCGTCCCCGTCTGGCCTCCGATAAAAGGCTGATCGATCCTGTAGAATCTCTCGAAGACCTTCTCCAGATGTTCGGGGGGAATGCCAACGCCATTGTCACTCACTCTTACTTCCACCTCCCCAGGAGACCTTGAGTCGTCGTGCAAGCACTGAGCTGACATTCGAATCTCTCCCCCTTCGGGAGTGTACTTAACGGCGTTGTTCAGGAGGTTGGCAAGGACTTGCATCAAGCTATCCTCATCCCCCCAGATCAGAGGAATATCCCTTTGGACGCCCACATCTATGGTGATGTTTTTTCTTTGAGCACTTGATCGCTGGGCCGATGCCGACTTATCAATTAACCCTGAGATATCGACGGGTCTCCTTTCTATATCGATCTTTCTCTCCTCGATTTTCGTGATGTTCAGAATATCGTTGATCAATCGTGTGAGACGATCGGTCTCCTCATTGATAATGTTCAGAAATTCCACCCGTTGATTCGTATCTCGATCAGGTTTTTTCAACAAGATCTCGGCATAGGCCTTGATCGACGACAAGGGCGTCCTCAGCTCATGGGAAACCAGTGAAACGAACTCCGTTTTCAAACGATCAATTTCCCTCTCCGCTGTGACATCGTTGAACACGTTTATGAGCCCCAGGAACTTACCGTGGTCATCGAATATCGGACAGGGAGAAACCTTCAAGATGCGATGTTGAGGCTTTGGCAACTCCACCTCTTCCACCCTGACCTCTTTTTGTCGTTCCAATGCTGAACTGTACGCTTCGTACACAGGGCACTCCTTGCAGGCCTCCATTTTTTGGGGATATTCTTCGGCAATTGCATCTCGACAGTACGTTCCCGATATAAACCAGCAGCGGAGATCTTGGCTCCCGTGTGCAGGACATTCGCCCTTATCACAGTTAAAATATTTCCAGCAACGAATCATTTCTTCTGTCACTCGAATGCCTGCCAATCGGTACAGGGGCTCAAGGGAGGGATCTTGCGGGGCCCCGATGATTTGCATCCCCTTGACTTGTCCTTCCTTCAATCCCAACCACTGTTGGGCAGTAGGATTGATCAACACCACTCTTTGATCCGCATCGAACAGGATCACCCCGTTGGTCAAATTATCCAGGATGGATTTGCTGATATTCTTCTCCTCGGAGACCTCCTTATAGAGTTGGGACAACTCATCCATTTGTCCTTTCACTTTATCCTGGGATTGTTTCAACTGTCCTATCATTCGATTAAAACCTTCGCCTAGCTGTCCGATTTCATCCTTTGTCTTGACGTCGATCCTTACGGCTAAATCTCCCTCTGCCACCTTTCTGCTCGCCGTGGAGAGCTCCATGATCGGCAGGGTGAGCCTTCTGACTATGAGGTAGTAAAGCACACCCACCCCCACGAGAATGGCCGCCACGATCAGGATGTTTTGGAGCAGAATAGTCCTCTTATTTATCAAGACGTCCCGCATGGATACCGAAACCGCATAAATACCTTGGTTCTTAAAATTAATTGTAAGCGGACTGAAAACGATCTTCTGAGGATCATTCTCATCCGATATCTCCCTAGCTACTCTCCTTCCCGCTTGCAATACCTCCCATCCAAGTTCCTTATTGAGAATATCGGCAAAGGCCTTGCTTTGAAAGGACGGGCTTAGGGTGGAGGTAAACAACCTACCTTCATGCATTAATGTGATATCCGCCCCGGTCTTCCTCTTGAGGGCTTCAAGGAATTGATAATCCAGGGGAAACTCAGCGATGATCACTTCTCTGATACCACTAGCCCTCTCTATCGGAGCGACAGCGGCTATACTCAAGATAGGCTTTCCCCCTGCCTCTCTCTTTAGAATTGAAGTGGTACGAATTCCAAGAAGCCCCTTCTGTATTAAGCCCCCCCTTCTCTCATCGTGGGTCAATTGACGATACAGATGAATTTGTATGCGATCCTTTTTGAGAGATTCCATTAAATAGATCAGCGCAGACCGTCCAGCGGTCGTATCCGTGAGCTGATCTGAGAGCTTCATAATATCTGCCATAAACTGGGCATAAAAGGCCACCTTCTCTTCCTGCTCTTTGATAACCTCATCCAGAAGGAGAATGTGATTTTGGAGGAGCTTCATCGTCCTGGCTTCAATGTTTCGGCTCACCCTCCGATTGCTCATAACGATCTCAGCGATGGCGAAAAGGAATATTAAACAGAGGAAAGTCAGTAAGATCTTTGTGTGAATTCTGTTCTGTCTTTCCAGGAACTCTTTGAATGACATTTTCGTATTCTCACTTGGATAGGTTAAATTCTATCAGTAACTGAAGGGCCCGGAAACTCTACGATTCGTTGAAATCACAGCTTCGGACGAAGGCCCTGGGTTCCTATTATTCATTTTCTCTTTCCGTAAGGGTACTTTTTCAGATCCATGCCCAAATTCTCGATCATCCGATAGAGCTCACGGTAATCGTCGTGGGTGGTCTCCATGAATCGGTCCGCGCCAAATTGCCGCAGTACCTCGCGGCCTTCCGCTGTTTCCGGGAGACGTAAGAGAATTTCCTTGAGTTTTTCCCTTAAATTGATCGATAATCCATTTTTGGAACCTCCGGTTCCGATCTCCTTATGGCAGTTAAAGCAGACGAAATCGATGTTCTTTCGAACTACGAGCGCATTCTCTGGCACGGGTGCCGACCGGGCTAAGACAACCATCTCTTTTTCAATTCGAGGATCTTCCCGTGCTAACTTTTCGTAGATCAAGTCTTTGGCGGCTCCGGCAGCTATTTCTCCGTTCAACACTTTCAATATCGACATATCGTGGCTTCCCACGTAGTGTATTTCCCCCAAATAATTCGTCAGGGTCTCGACCCCATGATTCTTGAAAAACATCTTTGGAAAGACTTCCGCCGCCGTTGTTGCCTTGATGATGGCAAAACTTCGTCCCTTCAAGCCCTTCCAGTCTTTTATCCCACTGTCTTTACGGGTGAATATCAATCCCCTGTACTGTGAAACTCCATCTTTAACCGGCCTCGCTATTACCTCTACTCCCACTTTCGCCTGGGTGAGCGCATACACGAAGCTTCCGAAAAAGGCTGCATTGACACGGCCTTCGATAAATTCATCCACTATATCCTCATAGCTCGAAAGATGCCTTAAACCGATTTTTACCTTGGTAACCAGCTTCCTAGAGAGATAATCCACCAGGGGACGATACCGTTCTTCCTGTCTGATGATGTTGCGCTCCGGAATGGTTGCGATGAGGAAATGACTCATAATCGGAACATAGCCATTACTACTGATCACCCTCAACCCGGAATCGCTATAAATGAAATCGATGAACTTCATGACTTCCTTCCTGGGCGTGGAAAGTATTACCATCCCGAAGGGTCGAGAAAATGTGTACACATTTGTTTTCACGTGGGTGGGGGCAGGGGGGATTCCGTCGACGTTGAGCACGTTCACGTCCAACTCGGAGGAGATGACCTCTCCCAGGGAAGTATATCCTATTGAGTAAGGCATAACCCTCAAGGATTCGTTCATTTGGCTCGGACGTTCAAGAACGGTAGCGCTCTTAACAATTTCCAAATCTTTACCGAACAGCTTCCTTCTCAAGGTGATTTTCGGAGAGGTGTGCTCTGGCCTATCCAAAACGGTAATTTCCTTGTCCCCTCCTCCCAATTGCCGCCAGTTGGTAATCTTTCCGGAGTAAATATCCCTCAATTGTTGGCTGGTGATGTTTTTTATCTTTACAGTGTTATGGGTGGTAAATACGATTCCATCCTGTGCCAGGTGAAGATATTGAAGATTGTATTTGGCCTCGTCCTCTGTAAGCCCTCGTGAGAGCAACCCTATATCCAAGTCGCCTTCCCGTGCTCCAGCCAATCCCCCTCTTGTATGGGTTTCCGGGAGAAACGCAATTTTCATCTCTGGATGGTATCGTTCAAATTCCTGGGCTAATAATTTAACCAGAGGGATAGCCGCAGCGGACCCTGAGACTTTGACTTGCTCCTTTGACCGCTTTATTTCCATTGTCCCACCTATTTCACTCCTTTCTTCGCACCCAAAGAGGATGAAAAGAGCGATGCTGCAAATAACGGCCGTTATCCATGCCTTCGTTAACAAACCCATGTATGAATTCCCCCCTTAATGCTCTGCCCTTAGGCCTCAACGTAATAATGAAAGGAGTTCATCTTCCTTCCATTCTCTTTTTATCATTCTTGGCCTGAGAAGGCAACTTCCCCCATTACCGTGTGCTCCTCTTTTTCCAGGTAACGCTTTCTCGATATGCGGAGATATTGAAAGGAGGTTTACGGATTCAATGCTTGAGGATTTCCTTGACCTTATCCAGAACGGAATAAGGGCTAAAAGGCTTGGCAATAATGGCAAAGGCATGATCTTCCGACCCCTCCCTTTTTTGGTCAGTTTGGCCTAAAGCGCTGAGTATCATTACGGGTATATCCCTCTGTGAGGGGTCAGTCCGGAGCTTGTCATAGATCTCATATCCATTCATCTTCTGCATCTTAATATCCAAGATCAGGAGGTCGGGTTTCTCCTTTTTCGTCTTATGAAAGGCCTCCTCACCATCAGTTGCGGTAAGGACCGAATACCCCGCCTCCTCTAATACGAGCTTCAGGGATCTCAGGATATGGGGCTCATCGTCGGCTACCAGGATTTTTTTCCCCTTCATATCCCCCCCATACTTCGGATTTCTCGAACCGCAATCCTGCCCTCTCACCTCCGTTGACCTGAATCCAAACGTACCTGCTTCTCTGGTTCGATTATCGTGACAACGGATAGATCGATTGGAAAAAGCATCTGATATTTCAAACGAACACTCGGTCCGTAAAACCTTCTGGTGTCCCCAAGAGGATTTGAACCTCTGTTTTTCCACGGAGGGCGGAACGTCCTTGGCCGGCTAGACGATGGGGACATCTCTGGTGTCCAAGAACACCTTCATCCTTCTTGAAACGAAAGGATGTTGGGTTAATATCCAGTCCAAAACGCCCCTGATAACCCTAAAACCATCAACCATCATGCCATTTTCATAAGACTTAGACACGGGAGACGGCGGAAACTCGCCGAGACAAGGAAGATTGAATCTCAGAAGCATTCCCCCGCGCCGATCCTTGTTACATAAAAAAGGGAAAATTCCACATTTTGTAAGGGAGCAACGATTGTGCCATGAGAAGGGTTTTGGATGAGAAAAAACGAGTTATGGGGAAGGGGAGATAAGTGATTGAAAAGAGAAGGGTTTTATAATAAGACTCAAGAATCAAGACCCAAGACTCAAGACCAAGGACGTCTGAATCCAGGGGAAGAGTGCTGGAAAGGGCGCAAGGGATGTGCGTTATCGCGCACATAAAGGGCTTAAGGCTCAAGGCGAGAGGCACAAGCACAAAGACGCAAGACGCGAGAAGACGGGCTAGAACCTGGCACCGTGGTAGTGGCAGTCAAAGCAGTTGTCCTTTTTATCACCCATACTCCCCGTGTGGCAGGTGTTACACCACTCATAGCCGTTGATGGCGGCATTCTTTATGTTGTTATCGGTGACCTCATAGTTGAAGTTCACATTATCGCTGGGGATATCGGTGGCCCCGTCCTTGGATTTCACGAGGTCGACGAGCTGGAAGAGGTTCGTCTTCGCAGACACGTGATGTCGGTTGTGGCAGGCGAGGCAGGGGACCAGATCGCCTTGGGCCCAGCCATACCCGGATTTTAGCGTGGGATTTCCCGTCGGAATCCCGTGGCTATCCTCGTTTTGGAAACCATACCGTACGTCCTTGAGTGGGGTAGAAGGCGGAGTCACAGTACTCGGAAAGCTCCCATCGTGGCAGTCAAGGCACCATTCGGTCATGAAGTCGGCACCCGAGAGGATTTGTCCAGTCCCGGGGGTGCGACCATCCGTTGGGTCTGGATCGCTCTTCAGCGGAAATACTCCAGTATCCCTATAGTCCGCATGGGGATCGTGGCAGTCAGTGCACTCCACCTTGGCACCGCTCGTACTCTGGGCCGCATCCTGGATGTCATGCCTGTCGTTCAGGTTAAGGTTGTCGTTTTCTCCTGCAATAGCGGTCACCCACCGGATTCCCGGGCCGAAACGGGTCTCGACGTCCTCTAGCGAGGGGCCGTCTGCGTCGTGGCAGGCAAAGCAGAGTGCCTCCTCCGGGTTTGACACCGTCTCGCCCGCTACCAGCGGCGAGAGGAGCGAAGGGGATGCGGCCCCATGGGCGTTGTGGTCGGTGTCGGTCTCAGTCCGGGTGCTGTCATAACCCCCGTGGCAGGAGAGGCAAGCCTCGGCGGTTAGCGCTGTGTTATGAGAAGCAGTGGTCCAGTCGGTATTGATGTCCGTGGGCATGAGGCCGTCGCTGAAGGGTGGATTAGTGGTGGGCCCGAGGGCATCGTGGCAGTTCAGACAGAAACTCTCTATGCTGGCACCGGCGCCGTCGTAAGTGTGCGAGGCGCCTCCATCCGGGTCGTTCAACAGGACACTAGGGTCTAAGTTGGACTTATGACTACTCTGGTCATGGCAGACCTGGCAGTCCTCGTCGGTGACGATCTCCGTCGTCGTTCCGTCCGTCACGTGATGACTGAAACGTTCAAAGTTTCCGCCTGTACCCGTCACCTGCCGCCGGTACTGGACCGGCGCTGGAGGCTGCGGCTGCCCTTGCGAGTGGCAGTCTACACAGGATGCCGGCGCAAAACCGCCCGCATGACTGTGGCAATCAGTGCAAGTCAGGCCAATCTCGTGAATATGATCGGCAGTGACATCATTGGTATGATGGGCTGTTCCCGTGTGGCAGGTCTGGCAGACGCCGTTCCATGGTTGATTCGCCTCACCAAAGGCAAAGTGGGCGGGCCTCTGCTGGAAAAGAACCGGCTCTAACGCTCCGGCAACGTATTTAGTTGTATTGCCCCGAATCAAGCTCAGGTTCACCGCGGTCACTCCTCCCGAATGGGTATCTGTGGTTGTATCAGGACTGTGGGCGTCATGACAGGAACCGCAGTCAATGATGGTCAGACCTCCGTTTACCGGATGGTTGCTTACGTCGCTCTTTCCCGATGCCTGACCCGTGGGGTTGTGGCAGGTCTTGCACATTGTCTCCTGTGCCGCCTCCCGTGGGATAAGAGCGCCTGAGTGAAAGGCGTGACAGTTATTGCATCCGATGCTGTTAGAAGCATCGTGCGGAGGCTCTAGGGCCCGTGCCTTCCCAACTGCCAGCACGACCACAGCCACAACCAAAGCCATGTAACTGATTCGTTTGAACATAAGCATCTCGTTCAATAGTTAGGGCACCGTATAAATTATCTCAACGCGATGATTCTCGGCATTGGCCACTACGACCTGGCCGTAGCCATTTATGGCAATGTCTAATGGCAGGTTAAGCTTCCCAAGCTCCATGCCGTATGATCCATAGGAATCAACGTAGCTGCCGTCATTGGTGTCGAGAATCTGGACATTATTCATATAAGAGTCGGCAGCATGAATTCTTCCCAGATGGTCCACCGCCAGGCTCTGTATTGTGACGAATTTACCCATCCACTTCCAGCCTCCCATTCCTTGTGAGACCATTTCCCCGAAAGACCGGAGGAAATTGCCCTGGAGACTGAAGACCTGGACCCTGTAGTGTCCCTGGTCGGCAACGTAAACCTCGCCTACCTCCACACCGCCTCCATCAAGGTGGTAAGCCACCGTAATCGCGATTGGAAAACGGAATTGACCATCACCCTCGCCTGCAGCGCCGATACTTCCTGCAGGGGTACCATCCGGGTTGAACACCCATACTTTGTTGGTTAGGCTGTCGACCACATAGAGCCTATCCATGCGATCGACGGCCATATCATTAGGCATCTCGACAATTCCTTCTCCAATGGTCGTCTCTTTCATCCCGGTTGGACTATATCTCTCGACATTGTTGCTACCGTCGTTCCCCACATATATCCTGCCCTGGGAATCGACCGCGACCCCCAGAGGTCTGTTGAGTCCCTTGAGCTCGCCGATCAGATTAAGCGTATTAAGATCAATTTCATAGATGAAAACAGACCCGACCTTGGCATCGCTGACGTAGAGTTTACCGTCCGAACCAAAAGCAACCCGCGTCGGAAAAAGGAGCTGATTTTTGATGGCAAGCGGGTCTTCCGGCGGCTGGT
>CAYFXL010000103.1:0-10449 GCA_964346945.1 uncultured Syntrophobacterales bacterium | reverse complement strand
TCCTCTATGGCTTCGTGGGAAAAAGTCCTTGCCATTATCCCATCCACGTATCTCGAAAGGACTCGTGCTGAATCCGAAACGCTTTCCCCACGACCCAGTTGCAAATCCTTAAAGTCTAGGAATAGGGCGTGGCCTCCCAACTGATACATCCCTACCTCGAAGGAGACCCGGGTTCGAGTGGATGCTTTCTCGAAAATCATGGCCAGGGTTTTCCCCTTAAGAGGGGTATGCCGGACCCCTTTTTTCTGTTTTGTCTTGAGGGCCGCTGTCCTCTCCATCAAATAATCAATTTCATCCCTGTCCAGGGACAAGATGCTGACCAAATCCCTCTTCACGACCCGGCTCCTTCCTTACATTCTCCAAGAATCCCATCCATCACTCCGATGAGCTGATCCACCTCCTCGGCGGTTACGATTAAGGGTGGTAAGAACCTGAGGACATTGTCCATGGTACAATTGATGAGGAACCCATCCTCCAGGCAGCGCCTAACGATTTGACTCCCCTCGATTCCCAGTTCCATACCAATGATCAAGCCCCTTCCCCTCACTTCTCGAATAATGGGGTATTTTTCCTTCAGGTCAATGAGCCGCTTGAGGAAATAGTCTCCCACCCTCATGCAGTTTTCCAAGACGCCATCTTCCAACAAAGCCGATACGACCGCCAGTCCCGCCGCCGTAGCCAAGGGATTGCCTCCAAATGTCGACGCGTGGGTCCCCGGCGTAAAACTCTTCGCTACCTCCTCGGTGGCCAACATTGCCCCTATAGGTACACCCCCCGCCAAGGACTTGGCCAAGGACATGATATCCGGATATACTCCATCGTGTTCATGCGCAAAGAGCTTTCCCGTCCTGCCCATGCCAACCTGGACCTCGTCGAAGATTAAGAGGATTCCCCTGTCACGGCAAAGCTCGCGAAGATCCCTCAAATATCCATCGGAAGGGCAATTCACCCCACCCTCACCCTGGATGGGTTCTACCATAATGGCGCACGTATGGGGGCTTACTGCTCGGAGAACCGCCTCCATATCGTTAAAGGCAACGTATTTGAAACCGGGAAGCAGAGGATCGAACCCCTTCCTGAATTTATCCTGTCCCGTTGCACTCAGGGTCGCCATGGTTCTCCCGTGGAAAGACTTCTCCATGGTAATGATTTCGAATTTATCTGCTCTGCCGGTATCCTTGGCATACTTCTTCGCCAATTTCATGGCAGCTTCGTTTGCCTCTGCACCGCTATTGCAGAAGAACACCCTATCGGCAAAGGAGTTCTTGCACAGCAATTTGGCCAGCTCAATTTGAGGCTCGATGTGATAGAAGTTGGAAACATGGATGAGCTTCCGGGATTGATCTTGAATGGCCTGAACCACTTTTGGATGGCAATGCCCGAGGTTACATACGGCCAAACCAGCCACGAAATCGAGATATTCCCTTCCATCGCTGCCCCAGACCTTACACCCTTGGCCCCTGACTAATACAACGGGATACCGGGAATACGTATTTGCGATATACCTCTCAGAATCGGCGATGAGCGTCTTCGTATCCGTCATCGAAATGGCTCCCCACGTGGTAAAAAGCGGCAAAAGGAGAATAGATCACCTCTACGAAACAGTACCCCTTTTCCCTCACGCCTCCTTCTCCCTGTATATCTGGGTTCCTATCCCTTCGTCGGTGAAAATCTCAAGGAGCAGGGTATGCTCCACGCGTCCATCGATAATATGGGTTTTGATTACCCCTTCTTGAAGGGCATCTAAGCAACAGCGAACCTTCGGAATCATGCCCCCCATAATCACACCCTTTTCAAGTAGCTCCCTTGCACTTGTTGCATTGAGGGTTCGAATCAATTCGTCCCCTTCACCCAATATGCCCGGAACGTCAGTCAAGAGAATCAGTTTCTCCGCCTTGAGGGCGGAGGCAATCTTTCCAGCAACTAAATCGGCGTTTATGTTGTAGCTCTCCCCCCCCTCCCCCACCCCAACGGGGGCAATAACGGGAATGAAATGTCTCTCTTCCATGGCTAAAATGATGGATGGATTGACGGAGGCCACCTCGCCCACCATGCCGATATCGATCTCCTCAGGAGGACTCCTATCTCCCTTCCTCCTGTAGACATTCATCTTCCGTGCAAGGATGAGCTGACCATCCTTTCCGCTAAGCCCTACCGCTTTTCCACCATGACAGTTGATCAAACCAACGATCTCTTTATTCACCTTTCCGACCAGAACCATCTCCACCACATCCATGGTCTCACCGTCGGTGACCCTCATACCCTCGACAAACTCCGTCTTCTTGCCCATTTGGGCTAAAACATTGCCGATTTGTGGGCCTCCGCCATGGACAATGACTGGATTGAGGCCAATATATCGCATCAAAACGACGTCCAAGGCAAAGCTCTTTTTCAAGTCTTCGTCTATCATGGCATTTCCGCCATACTTGATGACTATGGTTTTGTCGTAGAATTTGCGGATATAGGGCAGTGCCTCTACGAGGATTTTAGCCTTATTGATCGTATCCTCCATGTGTCTTCCCGTTCATGGTATCCGAATCGTCATGTGAACCTGATACAGGTCAATCCTTCCTTTCCGCCAACGTCATTCATAAGATATAACGGCTTAAATCCTCGTCTTCGATGAAATCCTTCAGTTTATCCTTGACATACGTGGAATCGATGGTGATCTTCTTCTCATGGACCTCTGGAGCGTCGAAGGAAATCTCCTCCAAGAGCTTCTCCATAATAGTATAGAGCCTCCTCGCACCAATATTTTGGGTCCTCTCGTTGATGATTTGAGCTACCTCTGCAATCTCAGCTATGGCATCATCGGTAAAGAGTAATTCCACGGATTCCGTCTTGAGCAACTCGGTATACTGTTTTATCAGCGCATTTTGCGGCTCTTTGAGGATCAGAATGAAGTCCTCCTTCCCAAGGGAATGCAGCTCCACCCGAATGGGAAAACGCCCCTGGAGCTCCGGAATGAGATCCGAAGGTTTTGATATGTGAAAAGCCCCAGCGGCGATAAAGAGGATGTGGTCTGACTTTACCATCCCATATTTCGTCGTCACCGTCGTTCCCTCGACAATGGGCAAAATATCCCTTTGGACCCCTTCCCTTGAGACGTCGGGACCATGGACGGACTCCCTTCCCGCGATTTTATCGATCTCATCCAAGAAGATGATTCCCGATTGCTCTACCCTATCTATAGCCAACCTCACCACTTTATCCATATCGACCAATTTTTGAGCTTCTTCGTGGAAGAGGATGGTTAAGGCTTCTGGGATTTTTACCTTTTTCCTCTTTCTCCTCTGGGGAAGGAGGTTTCCGAACATATCCCTGATATTGATATCCATCTCTTCCATGCCCGAGGCGGAGAAGATCTCCACGATGGGGAGATTTCTATCCGCAGTCTCAATTTCGACATAGCGCTCGTCCAGTCTTCCCTCCTTCAATAACTGTCGCAACTTCTCCCTTGTTGCATTCTGGGTTAGAGGTACCTCCTCCACAGCCCTAACGGAACCCGTGGGGGGATTTTCCTCCACTTTCCTCTCCATCTTTGGCCTTGGCAACAGGAGATCCAACAACCTCTCCTCAGCCAACTCCCGAGCCTTTATCTCAACCCTTTCGGTCTCCTCCCCCTTGACCATATTTACTGCCTGGTCGGCCAGATCCCTAATCATGGATTCTACATCCCTACCCACATAGCCCACTTCCGTGAATTTAGAAGCCTCAATCTTCAGAAAGGGAGCCTGGGCAAGCCTGGCCAACCTCCTGGCAATCTCCGTCTTCCCCACCCCCGTAGGACCGATCATGATGATGTTCTTAGGCGCAATTTCATCCCTCAGCTCCTCGGAGACCTGTTGTCGCCTCCACCTATTCCGAAGGGCGATACCCACCGATCGTTTGGCCTCCTTTTGTCCTACGATATATTTGTCGAGTTCGGAAACGATCTCCCGTGGGGTGAAGGTTTGCACTGCTTAGACCTCTTCAGAGGATTTGGTTTATAATGCCTCGATTATGATGTGATTATTAGTATAGATACAGATGGATGCGGCGATCTTCATGGCTTCTTCAGCGATGGACTTGGCGTCCAACGCGGAATGATCGACTAATGCCTTGGCTGCTGCTTGAGCATAAGAACCACCGCTACCAATAGCGATTACGCCTTCGTCGGGTTCGATCACATCTCCAGTCCCCGATATAACCAAAGAACGATCCTTGTCAGCGACGATGAGAAGTGCCTCAAGCCTCCTCAATACTCTATCAGTTCGCCATTCCTTGGCGAGTTCCACGGCAGCCCTCATAAGATTTCCGTTGAACTCTTCCAATTTCGACTCGAATTTTCCGAATAACGTAAAGGCATCAGCACTGGTTCCAGCAAATCCGGCCAATACCCTGTCATTGTATATTTTTCTGACCTTTCTCGCCGTGCGCTTCATAATCGTATTTTCAAAGGTGATCTGTCCATCGCCGGCCATAACCACACCGCCTTTGTGCCTGACGGAAAGAACAGTTGTCCCCCTCACTCCTCGACTCCTTGGGAGAAACGATTTATGGTCCGTTTGCCCTATTGCATGACCATAAATTTCACCCCAACACGATCCCCCCATAGAAACGAATCACGAATTCCGTTTCGTATTTCTCCAGCTCCTGGGATGGGCCTTATCGTAAACTTCCATCAGCCCGTCTATGCTCACATGGGTGTATTTTTGGGTCGTGGAGAGGCTCACATGTCCCAACAATTCCTGTATATCCCTTAAATCCGCCCCGGCATCCAATAGATGGGTTGCAAAGGTATGGCGCAAGGCATGGGGACTTATACTCCTCGCAAGGCCGCACTTCTTGCCGTATTTTTCCACTATGCGTCTCACGCTCCGATCCGTCAATCTACCGCCTCGAGTATTGATAAAGAGAGGCCAATCGCGCCCGTGCCTCGGGGAGAGCCCTCCGCTCCCAAGATACTCTTTTATCGCCTCGATAGCCTTGGACCCAATGGGAACAATCCTTTCCTTCCTCCCCTTTCCCAGGACCTTTATGATGCCCAGTTCCCAATCCACGTCATCACCATTCAACTGAGTCAGCTCCCCCACCCGGATGCCACTCGAATAGAGCAACTCCAGAATAGCCCGGTCCCTGAGACCTATGGGATTCGATTTATCGGGGGCATCTAACATCCTGAACATCTCATCAATGCTGAGCGTTCTCGGAATAAACCTCTCGGTCTTGGGAGTGGCCACCCCTTTTGCCGGATTAGTCGAAACAATTCCTTCTCGAACCAAGTACTGAAAAAAGGAACGAATCGAAGCCAACTTTCGAGCGATAGAGCTCCTTCTATTCGATCGGAAAAGGGTCCTCAGATAGATGCGGATGATATCACGATCAATTCGTGAAACATCCACTTCTCCCCCTTCTGATTTCGGAAAGAGCCCGGAGGCCGAGATGAAATCCCCCAAATGAGACAGGTCGTTGAAATAGCCCCGGCAGGTATGTTCCGAAGCTCCCTTTTCCAAAACCAGATATCTGATAAATTGGTCAATTCGACCCTGCATATAGACCCCTATGAATGTGATCAAATTAGAATGTATATCACCAATGGTGAAAATAATCAATGGAAAAATCCGGGAGCTTCCTGAGTTTTTCAGGGGATTCCGTTGTTTCTGAGGGTAATCTGCCGGAGAAGTGGGGTACCCATCGAGGGTGAACAGAGCTTGTCCTGAGCGGAGCCGAAGGAAACGGGAAAGCCGGCCCTTGAGAGGGCGGAAGGGGTGAATATTTCCCGGGACCCCGAAAGGGTCACATCGGAGGTATTGGAGCGAAGAAACAGCAGAGTCACGTGCTGAAATTTCTCTTTCTCATAAAATCAAATACTTATAAAAATATTTGCATTAAAACCCAGGAAGTTCCTGAAAAATCAGGCGTTTCGGTAATGTGAGCGAATGAGAAAAAAATTTTTGACTGAATCCCCTTGACACGCCTGAAACATTTTTTTTAGAATTGTGTTCTAAATTTATCCCTAAAGGAGGCTCAGGTTAAAATGGCAAAGCGGGAAAAAGAGAGTTACGTCATTCAGTCTGTGACCAATGCATTGAATCTCCTGGAGGCATTCAAAGGGGATCGGGATGAACTTGGAGTGACCGAACTGAGCAAAAGGCTCAAGCTCCATAAGAACAACATTTTCAGGTTACTGGCAACCCTTGAGGCAAAGGGATACATCGACCAGAATAAGGCCACCGAGAATTACCGGCTGGGTGTGCAAAGCCTGGAGTTGGGTCAAACATTTGTCAAGCAGCGTGGCTTGCTCCACCAGGCCAGGCCGGTCCTGAAAGAAATCGTTAAGGAATGCAATGAAACGGCTTATATCGGGACTATTCGACAGAAATCCGTCGTCTATCTCGATGCACAAGAGGCGGACCAAACGGTGAGGGTGGCTAATCGTGTCGGATGGAGGCTTCCCGTCCATTGTACGGGCATCGGCAAGGCCCAGATCGCTGACATGTCCGATGAGGAATTGGAAAGAATCGGTATCTGGGACAATATGACAAAGTTGACGCCTAATACCATCGTCGATAAGGCTGAGTTCCTCAGACACCTTAAAGAGGTGGCAAAGCAAGGATATGCCATCGATAATGAAGAATGTGATCTGGGCGTCAGGTGTGTCGGTGTTCCTATCAGGGACTATACGGGCCGAGTTGTGGGGGGGCTTTCTGTTTCCGGACCATCCTTTCGCATGAGCGATGACATATTGAGGGGAAAAATTATTCCGATCGTCAAAGAAGCCGGCGGTAAGGTTTCCAAACGGCTTGGATTTGGCACGTAATACGGAAATCCCCCAGGGAAGGGTTTGCATCTTCTCTTCCTTTTCGCCATAAATTATACGCTCACTTTCGCGTTTCGTCGGGATGATCTGTCAAAATCAGCCTTTGCGTGACTATGGTCAACAGCGAACACCCTCCCTTGGACTGAGGGGTCGGTAACCCTCTCCATAAAAACGCAACCCGTCCCAATTTCCATTCCCACAAACTCACGTCGTGAGCTTCACTATCGAGCAGTGGGTTTAACTCCTGTAAAATGCATGGGGAATGGTTCCGCATTGATCAACCCTCCGAGCGACGGCACCCCATAATAAACCTGAAATATCGAAGGCTTATGAGGCTTACTGTATTCAGCACCATGAAAAACCTCGCTGCACATTTTTGGAAAATTTCAGGATTTCCGTGGTGTTTCCTGACTTTTTAGACCGGGTTTTTCTAATCCATTGATTGTGAAGGGGACTATCTTTCTCATAAGCGAACACCATTGTCCCTCCGCCTGAATGCTGCGTGGTCCCTTGGCCGAATTCCCTTTCGCTTGTCGAAAAGAATTTTTGACTATTCCAAAGTTCACTTCACTGCGGAGAGCGCCTGTTCGGCGCCACTTGGTTCCCACAACTCGCCCTTCAGGGTCAGACGGTGAATTTACGGTCATTACGCTTCACTCAGAATGGTTACCTATAATTCTTTAATGCTCCAGGAAACCCGACTAGTGCTCGGTTAGAAAAATGACCTCGGGGTTCGGAGTGGGTTATTTTTTGATCCTTTCTAGCTGCTAAGACGCTGGCCTTCCCCTTACGTTCGGCTGAGCCCTCCGGTCCGAGCTCATGGCCGAGGACCCACGGCGAAACCTGCTCACCGTCGAAGGGTAGCTCACCTCTCCAGCAGAATACGCTCAGAAACAGCGGAGTCCCCTGAAAAACTCAGGAAACTCCAGTACTTTTTCCATTGACTTTCAAGCGGGTTTTTTGTATAGAAGGCCAAGAAGAGGAGTAATTTCATTTATCATGAGGAGGTGATGAAGATGGCAGATCCAAGGGTAGCAAGGGTCACGGAAATCATAGCAGCATCCCCTAAATCTTTCGATGATGCGATCCAAACCGGTTTCGCTCGGGCGACGAAAACGCTTCGAGGGATTACAGGTCTCCGTATCGTTGAACAAAGAGTGGCCGTGGAGGATTCCAAGATTAGGGAGTATCGAGTAAGAATGGAGGTTATCTTCGTCCTTGAGACTTAGGGCGTCAACTCACAACGATACCTAAAAAAGGAAATTGGAGCTGGGGGATAACACCCCAGCTCCAATGTAATTCCTCGGGAAAGGCGGGTTCCCTTAATCTAGTGCGATCGATTCCGCTTGATTGCCTCCTTCAACTCCCCCGGAGATACCGTTTCCGTTCCCACTTTCCCCACCACAATTCCAGCCGCGTAGTTCGCTATCACCGCAGCTTCTTCGCAACTTCCTCCCGTTCCGAGAACCAGGGCCATGACGCCCATCACCGTATCACCGGCTCCCGTCACATCGAAAACCTCCCGTGCAGTTGTCGGAACGTAGACTGGCTCCTTGCCACGTTCAAAGAGGGCCATGCCGTTATCTCCCCGGGTAATCAGCACGAACTCACAATTGAATCGATCCAGGAGTTTCTCTCCGACCTCCTTGAGAGAGCTTTCGTCAACGATCTCGATCCCAGCAGCCAAGCTTGCTTCCTGACTGTTGGGGGCAACCACCGTAACATCTCGATAGAGATGGAACCGGCCGATCTTGGGATCGAGGAGGACAGGTTTCTTCTCCAGTCTTGCAACCTGCGTAACGGCTTGAACGAGTTCGCCCGTTACCACGCCTTTCCCGTAATCGGCAATGACGACCGTGTCTGCATGAGGGATCGTATCGCGAACATAGGAAATAAGGCTGTCCGCATATCCCTGACTGAGGGAATTCTGGTTCTCACGGTCAAACCGAACTACCTGCTGACTGTGAGCCACGATCCGGGTCTTTACGGTCGTGATTCGCCGAGGATCGATAAAAACACCTCCTGTTGGCACCCCCCTCTCCTCGAGAAGAGTAAGGATTTTCCTTCCCCTTTCGTCTCCCCCGACCAGTCCGGATAGAAACACTTGCCCTCCGAGGGACCGAATATTGTTTACTACGTTAGCCGCCCCTCCCAGGAGCTGGGTTTCCTCTTTCACCGTTACGATTGGAACTGGTGCCTCCGGGGAGATTCGGTCTACCTTTCCCCAGAAATATTCATCCAAGATGATATCCCCCACTACGAGTGCCGAAATCTCCTCAAAGCGGCTCAATAGCCTATCTATGTCAATCATTTCGGTAATGGCTTTTTTCATTGGTTTCCTCGTCCTTTATCGCCTTCTCCGTCCGGATCTCTCCTGGACCAGTCCTTTCCCTTTTTTCAATAGAGATTCATCCCCTCCTCATAGAAATGCTTTATCTGATCAACCACATACTCTTGCTGCTCTTGAGATAACCCAGGGTAGATGGGAAGGGCCAAAGTTTCATCGGCAGCCCTCTCGGATTCTGGGAAATCACCCCTCTTATACCCGAGATATTCGAAACATCTCTGAATATGCAGGGGTACGGGATAGTAGACTTCAGTCCCCACACCCTTGGCGCGGAGGAATTCTCTGAGTTTATCGCGATGGTGGGACCGGATGATGTACTGATTGAAGATGTGTCTATTTCCGCACTGTACGACGGGCAATTGCAAATCATTGCTAAGGCCCATTTCCTTGAAGAGGTGATCATACCGTTGGGCATTTCGACGACGCGCCTCCGTCCATCTCTCCAAGTGGGGAAACTTGACATTGAGAATAGCGGCCTGAAGTTCATCCAATCTGAAATTACCCCCGATGAGATGGTGATGGTATTTCTGTTGGCCACCATGTACCCTAAGGGTCCTTATCTTCTCCGCCAATGGTTCATCATCGGTTACCACCATTCCACCATCACCAAATCCTCCCAAATTTTTCGTGGGAAAGAAGGAGAAACATCCCACCGTCCCCATGCTTCCCGCTTTGAAGGCAGTTTCCGGGCTCCGGTTCCTTTTCCCCGGCTTTACCTCCAATACCTGGTCTGCGATAGCTGGCCTACGAGCCTGGTCTTCCAGTCTCTTTGAGTAATATATCGCTCCGATGGCCTGGGCGGCATCCTCGATGATATCAAGTTGAGTTCTTTTGGCCATCTCCATGATCGGATCCATCTCGGTACATTGCCCAAAGAGGTGAACGGGAATTATGGCCTTTATAAGACAACGCGTCTTCTTCTCCACCGGTTTGCCTTTATCCTCGTGCAAGCGGCATTTTTCTTCCAACAACTCTCCTAGCTTCTCGGGGGCAATGTTGTATGTGTGCGGGTTGATATCGACAAAGATCGGTTTTGCCCCCAACCGGGCGAGCACGCCGCCGGTGGCAAAAAAGGTATAGGGACTTGTGATTACTCCATCCCCTTGCCCAATCCCAAGGGCCATGAGGGAAACTAAAATGGCATCAGTGCCCGAGGAAACCCCGATACCGTGGCCGACGTTGCTGTAGGCAGCGATTTGTTCCTCCAGCCTTTTGACGTTGGCCCCGAGGATAAACTGCTGGCTCTCGAAGACGACCTCCACGGCCCTCCTCACCTCTTCCCTGATTTCCACATATTGTG
>CAYFXL010000102.1:0-10457 GCA_964346945.1 uncultured Syntrophobacterales bacterium | reverse complement strand
GTCCCGGTTGTCCATGTGGCTTTCGAGACAGCCGCGTGTTCGGCCTCCGGGGTTCGGGCATCCCTGGATATGCAGGGCGACGAAGAGACGACCGTGGTGGCCTGGGCGGGAGATGGCGGGACCTTCGATATTGGGATTCAATCGTTATCCGGCGCGGCGGAGCGAAATGACGACTTCATTTATATCTGCAGCGACAACGAGGCCTACATGAACACCGGGATTCAACGGAGTTCGGCAACGCCCTTTTTGGCCTGGACGACTACAACCCCTGTCGGCAGTCTGAAGGAGCGTCCGAAGAAGGATATGATGGCCATCATGGCCGGCCATCATATCCCCTATGCTGCTACGGCGTGTGTCGCTTACCCGGAGGACTTCATTCAAAAGCTCGAGAAGGCCAAGGGGATTAAGGGGACGAGGTTTATTCATCTCCTCTGTCCGTGTCCGCCTGGTTGGCGGATTTCCTCCGATGAGGCGATCAAGGTGGCCAGGTTGGCCGTCGAGACAAAGGTTTTTCCCCTCTATGAGATCGAACACGGTCAGATGTATGGGCTCACCTATCAGCCGAAGGGTATTCCGGTGGAAGAGTATCTAAGCCAACAGGGAAGGTTCAGCCATCTCACAAAGGAACAGATGGCAACGATTCAGGGAAACGTGGATCGCCAGTGGAATCGCCTTTTAGAGCAGTGCGAAGGGAGACTCAGCTGAGAGGACTGATGGACTCGCGTATTGAGGGAAGACGATGAGGAATGTGACCAAATTGGCGAGAAAGGGAATTTTGGGCCTCAAACCGTACGTTCCGGGGAAACCCATTGAGGAAGTCCGGAGGGAATTGGGGCTTAAGGAGTTGATTAAGCTGGCCTTCAACGAGAATCCCAAAGGCCCCTCTCCGGAAGCCATCAGCGCCATTGAGGCGGAAATGAGCAACATCTTTCGATATCCCGATCCATCGTGCGCCCTCGTGAAGAACGCCCTTGCCGAGAGACTAGGGGTTTCGGAGGAGATGATTACCCTGGCGAACGGATGCGACAATATCATTTATATGATCGGCGCGGCCTTCATAAACGAGGGGGATGAGGCGATCATGGCTGAGCCCACCTTCGCCGTTTATGAAAGCGTCACGCGGATTATGGGGGGGAGGCCAGTTCCCGTTAAATTGAAGGACTATACCCACGACGTGGAAGGGATGGCCCGGCGGATCGGGGCGAAGACCAAGCTGGTTTTTCTCTGCAACCCCAATAACCCAACGGGAACCCTCATCCCAAAGGAGGCATTAGATCAGTTTTTGGCCGATCTCCCAGACCATGTCATCGCCATCTTGGACGAGGCGTATTTCGACTATGTATCGGAGAAAGACTATCCAACTGGCATCTCTCTTCTCGGGGGGAATCTCAACGTGATCGCCTTGAAGACCTTCTCCAAAATCTATGGTTTGGCGGGATTACGCGTCGGATTTGCCGTGGCCGATGGAGACCTCATTGGTGTAATGGAGCGGGTTCGGGAGCCCTTTCCCGTCAACCGAATTGCCCAAGCCGCCGCGTTGGCGGCTTTGAGGGATGAGAACCATGTAAAGGAGGTCTTGCGCTCAAACGAGGAGGGGAAGGCCTTCTTATGCGGGGAGTTCCACAGACTCGACATTGATTATGTTCCCACTCAAGCCAATTTCATCTTCGTCGATTTCAAGAGGGATTCTCAGGAGATTTACAATGCCTTACTGAAGGAAGGCATGATTATTCGACCGGGTACCATATGGGATTATCCCACGTCTGCCCGAATTACCATTGGTTCAATGGACGAAAACCGGAGGTTCATCGAGAAGCTGGAGAAGGTCATACAAAAAACATAAGCCCTTGGAAATCCATTTTTCCGGGTTAATTTCGGGATATGATGTAATGAGAAGGCACTGATCCCTGGAAAAGTCGGTTTTTGCTTCTCAAAGGCTGTTTTCGGCAATTCTAACGTTACCTTGTGGTTATACGCTGTTTCGTGTCGAAAATTCTCCCTTCGGATTCAGCCACTGAACGTGGATTTGTTTCGCCAAAGACCGTTGTTGCAATAGTCTTCATTCGTGCTCAGAACTTCCTCTTACAGCTTTTATTGATCTCATAATTATTTGTGACCTCCCTCTCCTCGTTCACCCTCGATGGGTACCCCACTTCGCGGACAAATTACGCTCATGGACAACGGTTTTCTCCAGAAACTGGGGGAAGCTCTGATATTATGTACTGTGCATAGCTCCGTTAGTCGGTATTATGGCATTATATTACGTAATAAAAATGAGACCCGCTAAAAGGCCATGGAATTGATCATGAAGAGGGCACCTTGCAATCATTTTCGTACCTGAGATATGATTATAGTTATAGCGGCGCTAAAGCCAGAAAAGCCAGTGACGGAAAAACGAGATTTGCCTTGCCAATTGCCACCTTGAATTACCTTTACTTTCTGAGCATGTGTTGTGGCGGAAGCTGTTGCAGGGAATGTGAACTACAGAATTTATTGGATCGAAGAGAGAGAACTAAGGGCTTACGAGGAAAGGCCTTTTCAACAAGAAATCGATTCCTTGCCCAAATGGGGTCTCCACTAATTTATTGATCCGATAAGAAGGGTTCCCCCAACAGGTTTTTATCCCACCTCAGCTTTCGGCTCTTAACTTTGTACTTGCCAGCGGGAGGTAAAAGGAGGTAAAGAGTCAAGGTCACATTATGTATAGTTGGGCTTTCTTACTTGTGGCATATTCATAATTCATAAACCAGATGATTAAATCGAATCAACTAGATCCGGATTTTAAGGGCGAAATATCAAAGGAGCCTGGTGGCGAACATCTTAAGCGATGTTTCTCCTGTGGCACATGTACTGCCGGATGTCCCGTCAGGGAGATCACGGAAAAGTACAACCCCAGGAAGATCATCCGCATGGCTATCCTTGGCTTGAGGGAAGAAGTCCTTTCAAGCGATTTTATCTGGCTCTGTTCCAGTTGCTACTCCTGCTCTGAGAGATGCCCCCAGGATGTTAGGATTCCCGAGCTCATGAATGCGATCAAAAATATCGCCGTCAGGGAGGGATACCTGCCAAAAGCATATCGAATGCAGGTCGACCTCTTATGGGATCACGGTCGACTCCTGGAGATCTCCGATTTCGAAAATGAAGAGCGCCAGGGACATGGGCTACCCCCCATTGATGAGAAGGTAGAAGGGGTACGTCGTATTCTCAAGGTAACCGGTGTGGATAAGATCAGGGGCTCCAGGGAAAATTCCCGTGAGGAATAGTTTATGCGATACGCCTTGTACCTCGGATGTACGATCCCGGGGAGGGTCTTGAATTATGAGATCTCGGCGAGAAGGGTTGCCAAGGGGTTAGGCATCGAGTTGGTTGATATCGGGGACTTCGCATGCTGTGGCTTCCCCATCAAAGGGGTTAACCGTAACGCTGCCTCGCTGATGGCCGGAATAAACCTCGTTCTGGCCGAGGAAAATGGCCTGAATATCTGCACCCTTTGTAGCGCCTGCACGGGGATGTTGACGGAGGCCAATCGAGAACTGAGGGAAAATACAGACCTTGCCCTTCGCCTAAACCAGGGGATTATGGAATCCACAGGGAGACGCTATCACGGAAGGGTCGAGGTGAAGCATTTTGCCAGAGTACTTTACGAGGATATAGGATTAGAGAGGATAAAGGAGAGGATTGTCGTAGACCTCAGCGAATTGAACCTTGCCCCCCACTATGGATGTCACTACCTCAAGCCCTCCCATATGTATAACCACATTGAAGACCCAGAAAATCCGGAAACCCTGGATCAGCTCATTGAGGTCACCGGGGCTCATTCGATCCACTATGAAGGGGAAAACCGGTGCTGCGGGGGGGGGATCTTGGCAATGGACGAAGGGACGGCCTTGGCCATGACCAAGGAAAAACTCGATCACATAACAGCCGCCCAAGGTGATGCCATGGTATTGATCTGTCCCTTTTGTGACATCATGTATGAGTTCAATCAGAGAAGGATTGAAAGGGCCTTCAAGACCGAATTTAAGCTCCCCGTCCTCTTCTATCCCCAGGTTTTAGGGTTGGCTATGGGTATACCTCCCGAAGAGCTGGGGCTTCATCTCAATCGAGTCAAGCCCGGGCACTTAATGGAGAGGGTTTTTTCATCAGAAGAGCGGTCGAATACATGATTGGAAGCTCGAATAAACCAGCTTTACACACATCCGACTCCTCGGAAACTATCATCGGATCGGTGATGGTAGTCGGTGGCGGAATTGGGGGAATCCAGGCCTCTATGGATCTCGCTGAATCGGGATTCAAAGTCTACTTGCTAGAAAAGAACATGAGCATCGGGGGCACGATGTCCCAACTCGATAAGACCTTCCCCACCAATGACTGCTCCATGTGCATCCTATCTCCCAAGCTGGTGGATGCCGGTCGTCATCGAAATCTCGAGCTGCTTACCAATTCCCAGGGGGAAAGAGTTGATGGAGAGCCGGGACACTTTCGAGTAACGGTGCGGAAAAAAGCCCGCTACGTCGATCTGGACAAATGCAAGGCATGTGGGGATTGTATTGAGGCCTGCCCAGTCCTCTTGCCAAATGAGTTCGAAAGGGGTTTAGCAGATCGTCATGCCATCTATCAGCTCTACCCTCAGGCAACCCCGAGCGCTTATGGCATCGATAAGCGGGGGACCCCTCCCTGTCGAGCTCAATGCCCCCTCCATGTGAGCGCCCAAGGATATATTGCCTTAATTTCGGTGGGGAAATTCGAAGAGGCCCTGTCGCTGATTAGACGCCAAAATCCCTTCCCCGGGATTACGGGCCGTATCTGTACCCGTCCGTGTGAAAAGGCCTGTCAAAGAAAAGATGTTGATAACTCCATCGCTGTCAATGATCTTAAGCGCTTCGTAGCCGACTTGGAGGGAAAGTCCGGGTTCTCTCCGGAAATCGCAGAGGAGAATGGCCAGAGGGTGGCCGTTGTGGGTTCGGGACCGGCCGGCTTGATGGCTGCTTATGAATTGAGGAGAAAGGGTTACTCGGTGGTCATTTTCGAGGCCCTTCCCGTGATGGGAGGGATGCTTGCGGTGGGGATTCCGGAGTATCGCCTGCCGAGAAGGATCCTCGAAAGGGAGGTTTCCCTGGTTAAGGGGATGGGGGTAGAGGTAAAGCTGAACACCCCCATAGGCCCCCATCTGACCCTGGAGCAGTTGAAGGCGGAGGGGTATCGGGCCATCTTTTTGGCTACGGGGGCCCATATCAGCGTGAAGCTGGGCATTCCAGGGGAAGGGCTGGCGGGGGTGGTTCCCGCCCTCGAATTTCTGAAACAGAGTGCCCTGGGCCAAGAGGTGGAGGTGGGCAGGAGGGTGGCGGTGGTAGGTGGCGGCAACGCAGCCATCGATGCGGCCCGGACGGCGATAAGAAAGGGAGCCAAGGAAGTTTTCATCCTCTATCGGCGTTCCAGGCAGGAGATGCCCGCTGAGCCCGAGGAGGTGGAGGGGGCTGAGGAGGAGGGGATTCGGATCCACTATCTGACCAATCCCATCCGAATTGTCGCCACCAATGGTCGGATCTCAGCCGTGCAGTGCCTGCGTATGGAGTTGGGGGAGCCCGATGAGTCTGGAAGGCGAAGGCCCATTCCCGTTGAGGGTTCGGAGTTCGAGATGGAGGCGGACATGGTAATACCGGCCATTGGCCAGGCACCCGACCTCTCATTCGTAGGCCATTGTGGGTTGGCCGTGGGTCGATACAATACCCTGGACGTCAATCCCGCCACCCTCGAGACCAATGTGGAGGGAATCTTTGCAGGGGGTGATGCCGTTACCGGTCCTAAGACATACATTGATGCAATGGCGGCGGGGCTGAAGGCGGCAATCTCCATCGACCGCTACCTAAGGGGCGATGACCTCCTCGAAGGCAGGGAGGGGGAGGGACCTCAGGAGGATTACGTCACCGTTGAAATCGAAGGGGTGGAGATGAGGGAAAGAGTTGGGGTTTCCAACCTTCCTTCAGCACGCAGAAAGAGAAATTTCAGGGAGGTAAGGCTCGGATTTACCGAGGAACAGGCTCTCCGTGAGGCTAAGAGATGTCTGGAGTGTGGCGGTTGTTCTGAATGTCTGGAATGTGTTAAGGTCTGCGAACCCGATGCCATCCTCCACGAAATGATGAACGAGACAGTAGAGCTGGAGGTTGGATCCATCATTCTCTGTCCCGGATTCGAGGAGTTTGAACCATCCCTTAAGGGGGAATACGGTTACGGCCGGTTTCCCAACGTGGTATCCAGCATCGAATTCGAAAGGATCCTCAGTGCGTCGGGTCCTTCTATGGGAAAGGTTAAGAGGCCATCGGACCAGAAGGAGCCCAAACGGATAGCTTGGATTCAGTGCGTGGGGTCGAGGGATCCCCATATAGCACGGGGATACTGTTCCTCTGTCTGTTGCATGTATGCAACAAAGGAAGCCGTTATCGCAAAGGAACATGATCCCGAAGTTGAGCCGACCATTTTCTATATGGACATGAGGGCCTATGGGAAAGACTTCGACAAGTACATCGAAAGGGCGAGGGATGAGTATGGGGTGAAATATGTTCGGAGTAGGATTCCCCAGGTAACCGAAGATCCCGCCACCCATAATTTGAGGGTGACCTATGAGACGGAAAATGGAGAACTGATTCGAGATGAATTCGATATGGTAGTTTTATCCTTGGGGTTGGAGGCCCCGAAGGACGCTCAGGAGATAGCCGAGGTGTTCGGCATCGAGCTCAACGGCCATGGGTTCGCCCGGACCGGTAGCTTCGAACCCCTTAAAACCTCCCGCCCCGGAATCTTTGTGGGAGGAGCATTTTCCGGGCCCAAAGATGTACCCGAAACGGTAGCGCAAGCCAGCGGGGTTGCGGCAGAAGCTTCCAGCATCCTTTCAATTGCGAGGGGGACTCAGGTTTCGAGCAGAGAGTATAGCCCCGAAATTGACGTACGATATCAGGGGCCTCGCATTGGCGTTTTCATATGCCATTGTGGGATCAACATTGGTGGCGTGGTGAATGTTCCGGAGGTAGTGGAGTACGCCAAGGGGGTTTCCCGTGTGGTTCACGTAGAGGAAAACCTCTTTACCTGTTCCCAAGATACCCAGGATCAGATTAAGAGGATTATCCAAGAGCATCGCTTGAACCGGGTAGTGGTGGCATCGTGTTCCCCCCGGACCCATGAGCCCCTTTTTCAGGAGACTATCCGAGAGGTTGGGCTCAACCCTTATCTCCTCGAAATGGCTAACATTCGTGATCAATGTTCCTGGGTTCATATGCATGAGCCCTTAAAGGCCACGGAAAAGGCCAAAGACTTGGTGAGAATGGCCGTTCACAAAGCCGCGCTGCTCGAGCCATTGCCCACGATGACTATCGAGGTGAATCCCCGGGGCTTGGTTATCGGTGGTGGGTTAGTGGGAATGGAGGCCGCTTTGACGTTGGCCGAACAGGGATACGAGGTCTATTTAGTTGAAAGGGAAGATGAGTTGGGCGGAAACCTAAGATATATCTACCATACCTTGGAGGGAGATACACCGAGAGAACGAATAGCCGAGTTGAGGGAGAGGATCCAGGGGCATGATGGAATTCAGGTCTTCATGGGATCCGAAATTGAGGAGATTGGGGGATACGTCGGCAATTTTCGAACTCGAGTTCGCAGTGGGGGAGAAATCAAAGAACTTGAGCACGGGATCATCATCGTTGCCACTGGGGCAGTGGAATATCGGCCCACCGAGTACCTCTACGGAGAGCATGAGGGCGTGATTACACAAAGGGAGTTAGAGAAACGTATCGCCTGCGATCAATTAGCCCTCGGGGAAGGACAGAACATCGTGATGATTCAATGTGTGGGTTCTCGTAATGAGGAGCATCCCTATTGCAGCCGCATCTGTTGTTCCGAAGCCATTAAGAATGCCCTTCGAACAAAGGAGATGAGCCCGCATACTGACGTATATATCCTTTTCAGGGATATTCGGACCTACGGATTTAAGGAGGACTTCTATCAGAGGGCAAGGGAAAAGGGCGTGATCTTCATTCGATATGACCAAGGAGGGGAGCCCGTAGTGGAAAGCAAGGGGGGGAAACTGGAGGTGAGGGTTTACGAACCCCTCCTTGGCGAGGAGATCGCCCTCGAAACCGACCTCCTCGTGCTCGGAACGGCTACCGTTCCACCGGATGAAAATCAAAGGTTGGCCCAGATGCTCAAAGTCCCCCTCAATGAGGACGGGTTTTTCCTGGAGGCCCACATGAAGCTTCGCCCCGTGGATTTGGCGACAGAAGGGATCTTTTTGGCCGGGCTTGCCCACGGTCCGAAGTTCATCGAGGAGAGCATTTCCCAGGCCAAAGCAGCCGTTTCCAGGGCATGCACGATACTGAGCAAGGGTCATATTGAAGTCCCGGCACAGATCTCCGTCGTAGACGAGCAGAAATGCGTTGGATGTGGCCTTTGTGAAGCCGTCTGCCCAACTCATGCCATTGAGGTGGGGGAGAAAAGGACCCCCTTTGGGGAGAAACGAGTGGCACAGATAAACAAAGCCCTGTGCAAGGGATGTGGGATCTGTGCGGCATCATGCCGTTCAGGGTCCATCGATTTATTGGGGTTTACCGACGAGGAGATCGTATCCCAGTTAAGCCGCGTAGTGGCATAAGAGGGACAAATGGGGAAAGGCCGTTGGGAGCCTAAAATCTTGGCTTTTCTGTGCAACTGGTGTAGCTATGCCGGAGCAGATCTTGCGGGCACATCACGGATCCAGTATCCCCCCAATGTGCGAGTCATACGGGTACCCTGCTCCGGTCGCATAAATCCCCTCTTTATCCTCAAAGCCCTTCAGCAAGGGGTCGACGGGGTATTGGTCTCGGGTTGTCATCCCGGCGACTGCCACTATCAGATAGGCAACTACATTGGGCGGCGCAAGTCATCGAGCCTAAGGAGATTTTTGGATTATCTGGGGATCGACGAGGGAAGGGTTCAGTTCTCATGGGTTTCAGCGGCCGAAGGAACAAAGTTCGCTCACGTTGTCAAGGAGGTATCCGAAGAGATAAGGAAATTGGGGCCCTCGAAAAAATTTGTAAAACGCATTGAGCCCATTAAGGAAATAAGGGAGTGAGACTATTCGTGGATCGAATCCCAGTGGAGTTCGGTTCTCAATTCCCCAAGCTTCAAGATGGTAAGGGAGCACGGAACCTAATGGACTCCATGTCACAAGACACGAGGTCCTTAGCACTTACATAGCCCATGGAAGAGATCCAGAACAAGATCAGACGGGAGGTTGTCCAACTCCTATCAGAGGGTAAGGTCGATGTTGTCATCGGCTTCGAGCAGGGGAGTTTACCCCTTCGAGCAACACCATTCTTTTTGAGGGATATCGCTGATGCGAATCGCCTCGTTTGGAGCCCCTTTTGTGAGAATAATCTAGCAACATATCTGACGAAGATTCGGGGAAAGAGGGTCGGATTGATTGCAAAGGGCTGTGATGTTCGTTCCGTAGTGGCCCTTGTGGTCGAAAAGCAGATCCAACGGGATCATGTCTTCATCATTGGCGTTCCCTGTCAAGGGATGGTTGACCGCCGAAGGATAGAGAGGGAAGTGGGTGGGGAGGTTCTGAAGGCCCATCAAGGAGGAGAGGAGATTTTCGTCGAAGGAAGGGATGTTCGGAAATCCCTTCCCTGGAAAGAGTATCTCTATCCCTCATGCAAGCGATGTGAACATCGGAATCCGCTTATCTACGATATTCTGATCGGAGAGAAGCTCGTTGAGGAAGCCGAAAGGGCCTATCATGAGGTAGAGGTTTTTGAGAAGCTGTCCCCTGATGAGCGCTGGTCCCATTTTGCGGAGGAGATGAGCCGGTGCATCCGTTGCTATGCGTGTCGTCAGGCATGTCCCATGTGCTACTGCGCCGAATGCTTTGTGGACAGCTCCTTTCCTAAATGGATCGAAAAGGGCCTCGATCCTTCAGACGTCCAGTTCTGGCATATCGTAAGGGCATACCATCAAACGGGAAGATGTGTTGGCTGTGGGGCTTGCGAACGGGCATGTCCCATGGAGATCGATCTGGTTTATATGACCCAGAAAATACGCCGAGATGTCAAGGAACTCTTCGGCTTCGAGGCGGGTCTCGATCTCGATGCCCCCCCTCCCCTTTCGACTTACAAGGACGATGATCAGCAGGAGTTCATTAAGTAGATATGATGAAAAAACTCCCGAAGGAGAAGGTAAAGTTATTCCTCGAGAAGCTGCTCAAGGATTACGAAGTCCTTGGGCCGATGGAAACCGCTGGGTTTGTTTCCTTTGGGCGGATCATGAGCCCAGGTGAACTTAAGCTAAACTACCAAAACTCCAAAAAGGCACCAAAAGAGGCCTTCTTTCCCCAATGGGAGGCGATGTTTCGTTATAGGAGCACTGGCGAATCGGTGGAGGTGAAATCCACTGAGGCCCGCGGAGGTAAGCGCATTCTCTTCGGGATC